>JBAPRX010000604.1:0-1666 GCA_049281335.1 Promineifilaceae bacterium (SeqCode) | reverse complement strand
TGAATTGGATGCGGGCGCGGGAGACGCTGCTTGATTCGCCTCTCTTTGGCAGCGATCTGGCTAAAGTTCTGCCTATTATCCATGAGGATGGCAGTGACTCGGCCATGTTCGATAACTGTCTGGAGTTCCTGGTGTTGAGCGGCCGTTCGCTGCCACACGCAGTCATGATGATGATCCCGGAACCCTGGTCGAAGCATGAGAGTATGTCTCCTGAGAAACGGGCATTCTATGAATATCACAGCTGCCTGATGGACCCCTGGGATGGCCCGGCTTCCATCGCCTTTACCGACGGGGTGCAGGTCGGGGCCGTTCTGGATCGGAACGGACTTAGACCGGCCCGCTACACCGTCACCAAAGATGGGCTGGTTGTGATGGCTTCCGAGGCCGGGGTATTGGACATTCCGGCGGATCGGGTGCTTTATAAGGGTCGGCTTCAACCCGGCCGAATGCTGCTTGTTGATACGGCCGAAGAGCAAATCATCTCCGACGAACAACTCAAGCAGCAAATAGCTGCTGCTCAACCTTACCAGCAGTGGCTTGACAACAATTTGATGCTACTAGGCGGCCTTCCTTCCTCAGAAACCCCCGGCGTCCCGGAAACGGCGGGGGTTTCGCCCTCTTTTTTAACGCAAAGGGGCAAGGGGCAGGTCGAGGTTGTGCCTTTTGTCGATTCTGAACAGTGGACAACGCCTTCTTTAGTTAAGCGCCAGCAAGCGTTTGGGTATACCTTTGAGGATTTACGGATTATTCTGTCGCCGATGGCCCAAAATGGCGTCGAACCACTGGGTTCGATGGGCAATGATACGCCTCTGGCGGTCCTCTCCAATCAATCCCAACTTCTTTACAACTACTTCAAACAGCTTTTTGCACAGGTAACGAACCCGCCGATTGACGCCATTCGAGAGGCGTTGATTACGGGAACGGAGATATTACTCGGTTCTGAGGGGAATCTGCTTTCTCCCGACGAGACGAGCTGCCGCCGCATCAAGCTCCAATCTCCCATCCTGACTAACAAGGAACTATACCAACTGCGGTCGCTCTTCGCGGATGACAGCCTGATCAAAGGCGTCTTGGATCACCCGACCGAACCTGTCCCCGACCATCTACAACAGGCTTTCAAGGCTGCGACGCTGCCGATGCTGTTTCCTATTAATAGTAGCGGCGTCGGCGATCTGGCGGCGGTGTTGAAAGAATTGTTCCAATCGGCCGAAGCGGCGATCAACGAAGGGGCCAACTTGTTGATTCTCTCGGATCGGGGCATTGATCGAGGAAACGCTGCCATTCCCGCTTTGCTGGCGACGGCGGGGCTGCACCACCATCTGATCCGAAGCGGCCTGCGAACGAAGGTCAGCCTGATTGTTGAGTCGGGCGAACCGCGAGAGGTCCACCACTTCGCCACCCTGCTTGGCTATGGCGCCGACGCCATTAACCCCTATCTGGCCTTTGAGTCGCTGGCTAATTTGATTCAAAAGCAGCTTTTGATCGGCATCACTTATGAAGAGGCAGTCTATATGTATGTCAAGGCGACTGTCAAAGGCGTCGTCAAAGTTATCTCCAAGATGGGCATCTCGACCCTGCAAAGCTACCAGGGGGCGCAAATTTTTGAGGCATTGGGACTGCATCCTGATGTGGTAGATGAATATTTCACGGGAACGCCTTCCCGCAT
>JBAPRX010000603.1:0-3225 GCA_049281335.1 Promineifilaceae bacterium (SeqCode) | reverse complement strand
ACGGCCGTTCAGCAGGGACTTGAAGGACATGAGGCGGCTGTTACGGCCGTTGTGCAGCAGTTACAGTTGTCTGAAAGTGTGCGATTTGGGCCGGATCAGACGCTTTTGGGGCAGCCGCTCCCTGTTCAGCGGCGGCTGTTGGCGGATTGGTTTAATCAGGCGGATACGCTTCAGGATATGGTGGTCTTTAATCACCATTCGGCCGAGATGGCGCAGAGTGGTCTGGGGGCGATTCGGGATGTGGCGGCCGATTGGCAGGAGGCAGGCCGCTTTTTGGTTCCACTTGTGCGGCGGGCGCGGTTGGAGGCGTTGTTGGCAAAGGCGATGGCGGAACGGCCGCTTCTGGCGACGTTCACGACCGAGATGCAGCAGCAGCGTGTCCAGCATTTTCGTACCTCGGATAAACAGTCCTTTGAGATTAATCGCACCCAACTGGCGGAGAAACATTGGCAACAGCTTCCGCGCCAGATGGCGGGTGGGCAGTTGGGGATCTTGCTGCGAGAGTTTGAGAAGAAGCGGCGTCATTTGCCGATTCGGAAGTTGATGGTGGAGGCCGGTCACGCGATCCAGGCGATTAAGCCGGTCTTTATGATGTCGCCTTTGTCTATTCCGATGTATTTGCCGCCCGGTTCAATGCACTTTGATCTGGTTGTTTTTGATGAGGCCAGCCAGGTGCGACCGGTGGAGGCTTTTGGGGCGATTTTACGGGGCAGCCAGTGTGTGGTGGTGGGGGACAGTAAGCAGCTTCCGCCGACGAACTTCTTTAACCAGATGAGCGATACCGACGACGGTATAGACAGTCCAACGGCCGATTTGGAGAGCGTGTTGGGGTTGTTCTTGGCGCAAGGTGCGCCGCAGCGAATGCTGCGCTGGCATTATCGCAGCCGCCACGAGTCGTTGATTACTGTCTCTAACTATGAGTTTTATGATAACCGGCTGGTTGTTTTTCCCAGCCCGGATGCCGGGAAGGTGGAGTCAGGGGTCATTTTTCACCATTTGCCGGATACGGCGTATGATCGCGGCGGGAGCAGCACCAATGAGGAAGAGGCCAGTATTGTGGCCCAGGCAGTGATGGAACATGCCCGGACGGTGCTGGAAAATTCTCAGGCACGGCCAGATTTAACGCTGGGGGTGGCGGCTTTTAGTATCAAACAGCGGCAGGTGATTCAGGATAAGGTTGAGATTTTGCGGCGGCAGAATCCGGAGTTGGAGGCGTTTTTTAGCACCCAAACGGTTGAGCCGTTCTTTGTGAAGAACCTGGAAAATGTGCAGGGGGATGAACGGGACGTGATCTTTATCAGCGTGGGTTATGGCAAAACGGCCGAGGGGTATCTCTCGATGAATTTTGGGCCGCTGAATAAGGATGGCGGGGAACGGCGGTTGAATGTGTTGATTACCCGCGCCCGGCAGCGGTGCGAGATTTTCACGAATTTAACGGCCGATGATATTGACCTGAACCGCACCCATGCACGGGGGGTGGTCGCTTTGAAGCGGTACCTGAAATATGCACAAACGGGCAATCTGGATATGCCGACGGCCTCGCTGGGAGAGGCGGAGTCGGTCTTTGAGGAGCAGGTGTTGAAGGCGCTGCAAGGGCGGGGGTATGAGGTTGTGACCCAGGTTGGGTCGGCCGGTTTTCGGCTCGATCTGGCGGTGGTGGACCCGAATAAGCCGGGCCGTTATTTGCTGGGGATTGAGTGTGATGGGGCGACGTATCACAGCGCACGGTCGGCCAGGGACCGGGACAGGCTGCGGCAGGCAGTGCTTGAGAATATGGGCTGGCGTATTCACCGCATCTGGAGTACGGATTGGTTCCGCAACCCGGAGCAGGAGTTGGAGCGGACGATAGCGGCGATTGAAGCGGCGGCCAATGGCAAGACGGCCGAGCCGAAAGCGGGTGGAAGCAGGACGAAGGCGTTTCAATTGATGACCGATAATCAGATTGACCGTTTGGAAGAACGGCCGTCGGCCCGTGTCCTCCAGGCTCCCCGTTATCAGGTGGCGGCTTTGCGGATACCGGCCCAGAAGGAGTTGTACGAACTGCCGCGCAGCCAGGTCGTCGGCCTGGTGCAGCAGGTGGTTGATGTGGAGGGGCCGGTGCATGAGGATGAGGTCCGCCGCCGGATTGCGGATGCGGCAGGGACGCGGTTGGGCAGCCGCGTGAAACGGACGATTGATGAGGCGATTGAAGAGGCCATCCGAACAAAGTTGATCTACAAGCGGGGATTTTTTCTTTGGAATAAAGAGATGAAGTTCCGGGTGCGGAGCCACGCGGATATGCCGGACTTTAACCGCCGGCTGGACCAGATTTCGCCGGAGGAGGCCAAGATGGCAGTGAAGATGGTGGTTGAGAATGCGCTGGGGATGTATCGAGAAGATATTCCTTCGGTCGTTTGCAGCTTTTTGGGGTTCGGCCGAACGAGCGAGGAGATGCGCCGCCATATGGATGGTCTTGTGGGAGTGATGATCAGGAATGGTGAATTGAAATGGCGGGGGGATTATTTGATTAGCAGTAAGTAGTAATTGGTAATTGATTAGTTTAGGCGTGTGGGAAGGGAGGTATCTGGCAATAGGGTAGGAAGTGCCAGGCACTCGTTGGATTGAGTGGTTGGCACTTTGTTTTTTAGTATTCTTTTGGGGTGTGAAGTGCCAGGCACTTTTAGCCGGGGATGCTGCCTGTCCGGTAGCCCATCTTGTATAGAAATGTGCCATCTGCCTGTTCAGGCACTTCGAAATCGAAGGCGTCGGCGAAACGATCCATCATGTTGAATAGGAAGCAGACGTATAAGGCTTCCTCGATGGCGTGGTCATTTAAGCCAACTGCTCTAAGAGGGGCGATGTCCTCAGGTGTCACTTCGGTTGGCGTTAAGGTTACTTTCTCTAAGAAACCTAACATGGCTCGCAGCCGTTCATCTATTGGGGCGGTGCGCCAATCTTCTAAAATGGCCTTAACCAGTGCCTCATCACCCATTCCGAGTACCGCAACTGCGGCATGACCGCCCGTTCAGAACTTGCATTTATTCAGATTAGAGACAAAGGCGGCGAAAGTCTCTACTTCTCCTACCGTCCATTCCTTGGCGGCCCGCATCCCTTCCTGATAGCAGCCGGGCAGGTGCTTGCCAAACAACTCGCGGTGATAAGACATGACCAAGATTGGCCCGGCGATTGTGCCGCCGGACATGGCTTTCATGAGGCGCAGGATAATTTTTTGGATCGGCCGAAAGC
>JBAPRX010000602.1:0-16966 GCA_049281335.1 Promineifilaceae bacterium (SeqCode) | reverse complement strand
CATGGGAATCTTTCGGGAGCATGTCGGCCACAGCTGGCGCGTGTTAGAGGATGCTCTTCGGGATTTTGAGGAGGACAGCCTGGATTATCCCATTATGCGGGGGCTGGCTGACGTGTTGAGCAGCCGGGCAGCGTTTGATCGAAAACCACCGGTTGATCCGGTTGAACTGCGGGAAATGTTGGTCATACAGGGAGCGTCGGCCGTTGAGCGGTGTGCTGTTGTCAGAGAGGAGTGAGTTGTATACCCTTTCCAGGTATGTTATTCTTTTAGAACTTCGTTAAAAATAGGAGTAGGAACCTGATTATGGACGTTGTGCTTGAGTCATTGCTAGAGAAAATGCAGACCACAGAGCTGGATATCAATATTCACGTGAAAGCAACCTTTAATGTGACCCCGTTTGTTGCACGGCAAAAGGTAAATGTAATGCTGTTAGACAGAGTTGGTACAGGTTTATTAGCAGAATCACCTGACCTAGTGGCTACAGACGGCCGTTTGCGTTGGCGAGTTCCTGTTATCCTGGCACTGCCTGGACATGGTCACGTGGGCCAGGTTGGTACAGTTGATGTAGATGTTCAATCGGGTGAAATATTAGCCGATGATGCATTAATTGAGTCCATAGTTCAACATGCCACCCAACTTGCTCCCAGTTCCACATTATAGACAGAGTCAAAGCGGCTTCTGTTTACCGGCTGCCGCCCGAATGATTCTCGAATTTTTGGAGCATCCCTTCAGCGAAGCTGAACTCGCCCAACGTCTTGGCACAAAATCATTTGGCACTCCGGCTCCCAATTTGTACCGTCCGTTCCCATTCGGCCACGTCTTTGCGTTCCAGGGTGCGCCATTGGGGGGCCAGGTCGGTTAGACCTAACTCACGGACAATCTGGCGGGCGGCGAGGCCGACAACGGCCGTAAAAGTGGGGTAAGCGATCTCCAAATTGGCTAACTGCTCTACCTCCATGTCGGCCGACATCCCGGCGGCGACGATTTGGACAATCTCCACTGCCTGTTCCCCAACGACGTGTGCGCCGAGAATTCGTTTGGAAGCTGTATCTACAATGAGCTTGCAAAATCCGGCCGTTTGCCCATCAATGACGGCGCGGTCTAATGAGGTGTAGGGAACGGTGGCACTGATGCTGTTTGTGTCCGGGCTAACTTCTGTCTCGGAGAGGCCGACGCTGCCATATTCCGGGTCGGTGAAGCCGCCATGAGGGACGATTTTGTGGGCGTACTTTGTCATTGGGTCGAGCAGGGCATTTTCGGCCGCGATGCGAGCTTCATATTGGCCGCTTTGTACAAGCATCATGTGACCAGTGACATCTCCAGCGGCGAAGATATGGGGGGCGGAGGTTCGCAGGTGATCGTCTACGACAATGTAGCTTTTCTCATGGCGGACACCGGCCTTGTCAAGTTGGAGGCCGTCTACATTTCCCACCCAGCCAACCGCCAGAATAACGGCATCTGTTTCAATCTGTTTTGCGCCTTCTCCTTTCGTATAGTGAAGGATGAGATCGGGGCCATTTTTCTCAATGCGGGAGTCAAAGCCGATGCCTGTTTCGATCTGAATGCCATGTTCTTCAAAGGCGGCATGAACGGCCGTTGAAACGGCTTCGTCCTCTCCGGGGAGAATGCGAGGCGAGGCGTCCAACAGGGTGACTTTAACCCCAAAATCTTGAAAGACGGAGGCAAGCTGGCAGCCTGTGGCCGCAGCCCCAATGATGGCGACCGAGGCGGGCAGGGATTTCATTCGCCAGACATCGCTGTGGGTGACGGCATATTCGGCCCCCGGAAAATTCAGCCGCCGGGCATGGCCGCCAATACAGAGAATAAATTTTTCTCCCTCTAAATGGAGGCCGCTTTCGGATTGGAGGGTATGGGGGGATGTGAAGAAGGTTGTGCCGACTTCGGTGAAGACATCCACGCCAAAGGAACGGAGATGCTCTTCCAGCTGTTTCTTTTCGTGGATGCGGTAGACGATTTGTTGGGTGCGGTTTAGCAGTTGGCTGAAATCGAGGGACGGCCGTTCGCCTGAAAGCCCATACTCGCTGAACTGGCTTGTATTGCGGATCAATCGGGCGGTCTTGGCCAGGACGCGAGTGGGAACACAGCCATCGTTGGTACAGGTTCCACCCATCGTTCCTTTTTCGACCAGGGTGACCGTTGCGCCTAACTCACGCGCCCGCAATGCGGCCGTAACGCCGGTTGGCCCGCCGCCGACGACGATTACTTGATAACGAGAAACATCAGTCATATTTTTGACCCCCTATTCATGGGTTAGTGCCAAGATCGGAAATCTCACGCAAAGGCGCAAAGAGGATAAGGCTTGGCGGCTTGGCGTGAGAAATATCTTTGTGCCTACAACCAGTTCCGGCGCTTGAAGTAGAGGAGAAGCGTGCCGCTGGTGAGGAGGATAACGATCCAGAGGAGCGGGTAGGCAAAGGGCCATTTGACTTCGGGCATGTCGAGATTCATGCCATAGAGACTGGTGAGGAAGCTGATGGGGATGAAAATGGTGGCGATGATGGTCAACACCTTCATGACTTCGTTCATTTTGTTGCTGAGGCTGGAGAGATAGATGTCTATCATGCCGGAGACGATGCCTCGAAAGGTTTCAACGGAATCTATAATCTGAATGGTGTGTTCGTAAACATCTCTGACATACATCAACGTGTCCTCGTCAAAGAAGGGAACGTCGCCCCGCGATAAACGGCCGATTGCTTCTCGTAGGGGCCAAACGACTTTCCGCATATACAGCAGTTCGCGCTTCAAATCTTGAATGATGCTTAAGGTGTCATTGGTTGGGTTGACGATGAGTTTTTCTTCCAGCTCGTCCAGTTGGTCGCCTATCATTTCTAATATGAGGAAGTAGTTGTCCACGATGGTGTCGAGGATGGCATAGGCCAGATAGTCGCTGCCGCAGGTTCGCAGGCGGCCTTTCTCATTTTTCAGGCGTTGGCGGAGGGGGTCAAAGATGTCGTCTTCGCCTTCCTCAAATGAGAGAACGTAGGTCCCACTGACTAATAGGCTGACCTGCTCGATTTCAACCCCCCTTTTTTCCGCGTTCCAGTGGAGGGTTTTGAGGACAATGAAAATGAAGTCGTCGTAGGGTTCTAATCTCGGCCGTTGGTCGGTGTTGAGAATGTCTTCTACCAGAAGGGGGTGGACGTTGAAGAAACGGCCGATTTCCCCAATGAGGGTGGTATCTTGAAGACCTGAGACGTTGACCCAAGTGACGGTGCGGGAATCTTTGCCCATTTCCAGGTCTTCAAGAGTGGCATTGGCTTTTTCCAGATATTCACCGTCTTTGTCAAAGTCTATGATGGTGATTTTGACCTCTTTGGTTTTCTGACGGCCGATATACAGCAGCATTCCGGGGGCCTGGCCTACTTTTTTGGCACGACTGATGGATGGTTCTGGCATAGTGTTTCTCCTGTAAAAAATTAATTCTCACGCAAAGGCGCAAAGGCGCAAAGACGCAAAAGAATGTGGGTAAAGACGCAGAGCTATAAAGTTTCATGTGGGTTCTTTGGTGGTGATGTGGCGTTTGCTGCGGGAGCGGCGTTGTTGGGCGATGCGCTCGTCAACGGTGCTGCGGGCGATAATTTCGTAGAGAATGGCTTTGCATTCGGCCGTTCTGGTCTGGTGGGAAATGAAGGGCAGCAGGGATTGGACGGCCGGACAGCGCCATTTGTCGTTGATCCATTGAAATTCATCCGGCGGCTGGACTTTCTTGCTGACCATGCCTGTCAGCATATCTGAGAAAAAGCTGGAAAACAAGCCATTGCTCGCTTACTTTTCTCTCATCTCTATGTGTCCTTACCTGACACGGCCGTTTGTTATGATCTATTTGGATGTTACGAAAGAAGTGGAAACGGCCGAAAAGACGGCCGATTGGACAAGAGGATTGGATTGGGATGCTGCTGTGGCAGATCGAAGCGGCCGATCTGCCGGAGCCGCGCCGGGAGTACACTTTTCACGCTGAACGCCGCTGGCGGTTTGATCTGGACTGGAAGCCGCATGGCTTTTTGGTGGCGTGCGAGGTGGATGGGGGAATCTGGATGCAGACGAAAAGCGGCCGATCTAAAGGCCACGCCCACCCGGAACGGTTTCAACAGGATTTAGAGAAGTTTAACGAGGCGGCCCTCTACGGCTGGCTGGTGATTCGGGTGACGCCGGAGATGATTAAAGACGGCCGAGCGATTGAGTGGCTCAAGCGGGCTTTGGAATCGTGAGGTGACAGACATCTCTTTCTAGTTTACCTAATCAATCAGGTAATAAATGCGAAAAATATTCTTGTGTCATTCCGACCGTATGGGAGGAATCTTTCTTGATACGGATGTAGAAAGATTCCTCGCTGCGCTCGGAATGACGCCTATCTATTGGTTTTGTATCTTTGTTTCGTTAATTGGAGAGAGTACGTCGCCAACTTCGGCCGTCTCTCGCAATTTTACTAATTCCTGACGGGCTGCAATTTGGGCGAAGTCAGGTGGCACAAGTTTGGCAATTTCACTTCCTCGGTGTGTTAGTCGAATCACTTTCCCAGATTTAACTTGTTGCAAGAACTCACTCATATTTGTTCGAAATTCGCTGACGCTAACCGTCAATTGACTCATTTCTCACCTACCTGTTATGAATTGCTTAGACATTGAATATTTTGTATGATTTAATCATACTTATTTGATTTGTCATTTATTATGTTATCCTGGTCAGGAGCGTACGATAAAGCTGGCGGACTGGTTCAATTTATAGGATTGAACCAATTGAATTAGGTGAAGGTGTGACGATGCAATTTTTACTGAATGGACAGGTAAAGGAATACAGCGGCGATCCGGAGGTGGATCTGATGACTTATTTGCGGGAGGAGGCCGGGATCATTTCACCGAAGAATGGCTGTGCGCCGCAGGCGGCTTGTGGCTGCTGTGTGGTGCAGTTGGATGACAAGGCGGTGTTGTCCTGCGTGACCAAGATGAGCAAGGTGGAAGAGGGGCATGTGATCACGACGGAAGGGTTGGGTGAATACCGCCAGAATGTGTTTGCCAATGCGTTTGTTAGCTGCGGTGGGGTGCAGTGTGGTTTTTGCATTCCGGGGATTGTGATGCAGGCTAATGTCCTTATCGGTAAGAATCCTGATCCGGCACGGGAGGAGGTTGAGAAGGCGCTGACACCGCACCTTTGCCGCTGTACGGGGTATAAAAAGATTGTTGATTCGGTGATGGTGGCAGCCCAGGCGATCCGAAATGAAGAAGAGGTTCCGATGCCAGAGGGAGACGGCCGAATTGGCAGCCGCCAACCGAAATATCAGGCATCGCAGTTGGTGCTGGGCCAACATTTGTATACGGATGATATTCGCATCGAAGGGATGAAGGTCGGAGCGTTGAAATTTAGCGACCATCCCAGGGCAAAGGTGTTAGGGATTGATACGAAAACGGCCGAAGGGACCGAAGGCGTTATCCGGGTCTTTACAGCGGCCGATTTTCCCGGCGACCGCTTTGTGGGGCTGATTAAACAGGATTGGCCGCAGATGATCGCGGTGGGAGAGACGACGCGCTATGTGGGCGATGTGCTGGCGTTGGTGGTGGCGGAGTCGGATGTAGTTGCGCGGGAGGCGGTAGGCAAGATTGAGGTTGAGTATGAAGTGTTGGAACCGGTGACGGACATGCACCAGGCCATGACGGCCGACAGCCCAAGCGTCCACAGCAACGGCAGCAACGTCCTCTCGAAGACGGTGACGAACCGGGGTGATCTGGAGACAGCCAGGAACGGTTCGGCTTATGTCGCTCACGGCGTTTTCCAGACTCAGATGATCGAACATGGCTTTATGGAGCCGGAGTGCGCGATTGCCTATCCGGTTGAGGATGGGGTCGAGATTTTGTCGCAGGGGCAGGGTGTTTTTGAGGACCGTATACAGGTTGCCAAGATGTTGGGTTTGCCGCTGGAGAAGGTGCGGGTGAAGATGGTTCCCAACGGCGGCGGTTTTGGCGGGAAGGAAGATTTGAGCGTTCAGGGCCACGCGGCTTTGGCGGCGCTGCTGATGCAAGTGCCGGTCAAGATACGGCTGACGCGGGACGAGTCTATTGCTTTCCACCCGAAACGGCATCCGATCTGGATGGACTATTCGATTGGCTGTGATGAGATGGGCAAATTTACCTTTTGCAAGGTGGAATTTGTGGGGGATACGGGGGCGTATGCTTCTGTGGGGATGAAGGTCTTGGAGCGGTCGGCGGGACATGCGACCGGGGCGTATAAATTCCCGGTGACGGATGTGGTCAGTACGGCCGTTTATACCAACAACCTGCCCTGTGGGGCGATGCGAGGCTTTGGCGTGAATCAGGCTGCGTTTGGGTTGGAGAGCCTGATTGACGAGCTGTGCGAGCAAGGCGGTTTTGACCGGTGGCAGATGCGGTATGACAATGCCCTGGATGATGGCGATATGACGGCGACCGGACAGGTAATTGAGGCGGGGGCAGGCGCGAAGGCGACGCTGATGGCGGTTCGGGATGCGTATCAGGGGGCGGCCTATGCGGGAATTGCCTGCGGGATCAAGAATACCGGGATCGGGAATGGGATGCCGGATGCTTCGACGGCGCGGATTACAGTTGCGGCGCCGGACAAGGTGATTGTTGATCATGGCTGGACGGAGATGGGTCAGGGAGTGAATACGATGGCGCTGCAAGTGGTCTGTAATGAGACGGGGCTGTCACCGGCGTTGGTTGAGGTGCGGATTGATACGGCGTCGGGCCAGGAGGCGGGAATGACGACGGCTTCACGAGCGACTTCGCTGGTGGGCAATGCCTTGATTGATGCCTGCCGGGGGTTGAAGGCGGATTTGGAAGGGCATACGTTAGGGGAGTTGGTCGGCCGTACTTATGAAGGCGAGTTTGTGGTGGATTGGACGACGAAGCCGGGGGCGATGGTGGAGAAGGTTTATACCCATTATTCCTACAGCTACGCGACGCAGTTGGTGATTTTGGATGAGGAAACTGGCTTTGTGAAGAAGATTGTGGCGGCCCATGATGCGGGGAAGATTTTTAATCCGACGCTGTTTGAAGGGCAGTTGGAAGGCTCGATTCATATGGGGTTGGGCTATGCGATTAGTGAGGGGTTGGAGATGGAAGGCGGACGGCCGAAAAGCACCCGGCTCCGCAATATGGGCATTTTGCGGGCGAAGGAGATGCCGGAGATGGAGATTGTTGGGGTGGAAGTTCCCGACCCCTATGGGCCATATGGGGCGAAAGGGGTCGGGGAGATTGGGCTGGTTCCGACGGCAGGCGCGGTGGCGAATGCGTTGTATCAGTTTGATGGCGTGCGCCGTTATGAACTGCCGATGCGGATTCCGAAGCGAGGCTTAACAAAGAAGGCATAGGTATCAGGAACCGGACACCGGCGTTTTTTTGCGTTTTCTGAAGTGAAGGGATTTATCAAATCGCTCACCTTTATTCGAGCTGTAGGTAATCGTTCAGTAATTATGTAATTGGGTAATTACGCAATTACCCAATTACCAAACCGCTAACTTATTTGCGAACAATCACTAAAACCTTGTTAGAAGCGCTTGGGTCTGACCAGATTTTGCCGCTTCGTACCCCTTTTCGATAATCTCGATAACATGTCTGGCATGTTCGGCGCTTGCGATTGGGGCCTTATTATCAACGACGCAGGTAATCAGGTGCCGAATTTCGGCCCAGATGTGGGCTTCCGGCATGGCAGCATGGGCTTGGCCTAAAAATCGAGCGTTCTCAGCCATCGGATTGTTCAGCCAGTCCTGTGTTTCGGCCGACTTCCCGCCGCCATTATTAAACACAAATTCGGCCGGAAAAGCCGTACCGCCATCTAAAGCAGTCACCTCTACCGTTCCCGTGCTGCCATAAATGCCTGTAAACCCCCAGCTAATCTGCCGTCCGGTCTGGCAAAAATGGCCGCCCACGACTGCATAACAGCCTTCAAAGTTCAACAACAGCACCGTGTTGTCATCCATTTCCACCGTCGCCCCGCCGCCATGCCAGGTACGGTGGGGGATCCGAATGCCGGACATGGCTGTCACCTGTTTGGCCGGCCCCAACAAGCCGGTCAGCGTGTGCAGGCTGTAAACGGCCATATCATAAACCGGCCCGCCGCCTAACCGGTAATACCAGCCTGGATCAACGGGATTGTCTGCCCGAAATGATTCAAATTCATGGCCTGAAAAGGCGGTGCTGGCAAAGGCCCAATAGGGAACTCCAATCAATTCGTTTTGCAAGGCTGTTCGCATTTTCTGGTAAACGGGGGTTAACATCTGGCCCGGCGCAGCGACCATTTTCACACCGGCTTCTTGCGCGGCCGTTATCAGCTTGTCCGCTTCGGCCGTTGTGGTTGTCATTGTCTTCTGAATATAGACGTGCTTTCCCGCGTGAACGGCCGTGAGGGCGTTTTCAAAATGGTAGGGAATCGGCGTTGCAATGAGGACGGCGTCAACGGCTGCTTCTGACAACATACTGCCGAGATTGTCATACCAGGCCGGAATGCCAAATTGTTCGGCCGTTTCTCGCGCTCGTTCGGCGACCACATCACAAACGGCCGTTACTTCCGCGATCTCCTGGGCGTCTTCCAAAGCCAGATGCGGCAAAATACCTCGCTGGGCAATACTGCCACAGCCAACAAGAGCTAATTTTAATCGTGTCATTCGTTCCTCCAGGAAAATTGGGGTTGATATCCAAACGCATTATGGGCTGCCTGCCAGTCAAAAAACGTGTTCCGTCCGGCTAGGGTCTTCCCGACGGCTACATCGGGGTAAAACTGCTGGCGAAGTTCTTCAGATGGTTCATCGGCCATGTGGTCAGCGGCGGAAATGTTGTAAGCGCCATAATCAGGCAGGCTGTTTGCCTCCAATGCCAGACGAAAGGCACGGGCAACGTCCCGACCATCCACATAAGCCCAAAAATAGGGGGCAAACCTGGCTAAATCCAACTGTTCCATCTCTCTCCGCCAGGCAATCTCCTTTTCTCCCCACACCCAACAGAGGCGCAGGGCGGCCGTTTTCATTCCCCAGGTCTGGCTGTAAAGGGCCAGCATCCTTTCTGCTAACGCTTTTGAAAGTCCATAGTTATCTTCCGGTTTCAGGGGACAGTCCTCCTCAATTGGCAGCTTGTCGGGCCGGAAAGGACGATCAGTAACCGGATAGCAGTGACCATAAACACAGTTTGTTCCGGCGAAAATAAAGCGTCGGATTTCGGCCTCTCGACTTGCCTCCAAGAGGTGGTACGTTCCCTGGACATTAACGGCGACAGCATCGTCGGCCGGTTCCGGCCGTCCGGCAATATGGACCACCGCTTCGGCCCCTGCCACTGCCCTACGACAGTCGTCCAGGGACAATAAATCCCCAATAACCAGCTCGTAAGGCATGTCCAACGCGCCTCGCGCCATCATTCTTATCTCGTGGTGGTCGGCCATCTCTTTCAGCACATGCGGGCCAACCGACCCGGTTACACCTGTTATAAGTATTTTCATTTATAGATATCTCCGTAGTGTCCCGTATCTGCCGAAGCATGAGCGGGCATATAGTTGGGTTTCCATTCGGCCGTCTGGTAGACCGGCTTCTCACACTGCCACCCGGAAGGCTTAACAATTCGTACGCAAATTAACAAAGGCTGTCCGGGGTCTTTGAAATCCAACTCCTTCCTGGTTAATTCGCGGGCGTCCAAATTCATCAAAAAGGCCATCCTGGTGAACAAATTACCAAAAACTTCAACTTTGTAATCGTCTTCGGCTATCCCCATTCGGCCGATTAGGTTCACAACCTGAATAGGTGTGAACCACCAATACATATATAAGGGCAAGCCGCTCTCCATGACGAGACCCCGATAGAGGTAAAAGTCCATGCACCAAAAATTGAGTAACAAGACGCCACCCGGTTTCAACAAACGAATCGAATGATAGAGCATTGCCTCCACATCATAGATGACGGATGTCGTAAACTGATTGACAAAACAGTCGTATTGATCGCCAGCGACATGATCGGCTCTGCTTAAATCAGCAACCACCCGTACATCCGGCCCGCTCTCGGTCAAATCCACTGCGTCCGCCTGGGTCAAATTCTCCCCGCCATAAAATCGAATTGTCTCGGTGTTCCCAATCTCCAGGCCATGTCCCCGGATGTCGGCCCGGTGTTGGCCCAGATAGCTGTACCAGTAATATCGAATCACTGAGAGGTTGTCGGAACGGCCGTTTCCAAATGGCTTTAATCGTCGAAACTGGAGCGCTCGCAAGTGGCGAATGAGGGGCCAACTGCGCCAGTTTTTTTGGTACCTGTACTTATTTTCCGGACTCATATTGTCGTTTCTCATGCTGAAGCTGCCGCTTCATCTAAAATGATCAGGGCGTTGGGATGAAGCTGAAGCAAGGAGGCCGGACAGTGGGTGTCAATTGGCCCTGAAAGCATCGCTTGAACGGCCGTTTTCTTGTGAGGGCCATTGGCGATGAGCAAAATTGTTGATGCCGCCATAATTTGTGGCATTCCCAGCGTCATTCCATAGGAAACGACAGGCTGGCCGGCCATCTCTTTTTCCGCCCGCACCCTTGTCTGGTCGGCAAGGGGAACAACGTGGGTCGTTATTGGCAAATGGTCGGCCGGTTCGTTCAGGGCAATGTGACCATTGGTGCCCAGGCCGAGTAAAGACAATGTTGGACGGCCGATCTCATCCAACAATGCTTGATACCGAGCGCACTCACCTTCGGGGTCGGCTGCAATCCCATCTAAACTGTGAAAATGATAGGGTGGGATGCCCACCTTTTCGACAAACGAAGTCGCAATCATATGGTGGCAGCTAAGGGGGTGGCTGCGCGAACGGCCGCCCCACTCATCCAGAGCTACAATCGTCACTCTGCTAAAATCAACCACGCCATCCTGGTACGCCTCAACCAGCAGCCGGTACACGCCTTTCGGCGTTTGGCCCGCAGGGAGAATCAACACCGCCTCCGGTTCTCGCCGAACAAGCGTAATTATCAAATCGGCCGTTCGCCTGCTCAATGCCAGATAATCACTAACAATCTCTACATCCATAGCTATTTACTCTGTTAATCAAATATCAGCACCCAATTCGTGCAGCCGTTTATGAATTGCGGCCTGGGCTTCCAAAAACGGCCGACTTAGATACCCGATGTGGTCCGCTTCTCCATGCGGGTAGGTTGTTGCGTCTGGCCGGTGTTGGGGACTCATTTCCCGGATATAACGTAAATTCCCTTCCACCAAGGTCAGCATATAATTTGCCGTAGCCAGGTTAAACAGCCGGTAGGCTTCCGCTGTGGCAAGGTAAATGGGTGAGGTATGGGCCATGATCCCCCGCTGCCAGCCGTCAAGATGAGAACGGCCGTTGAAATAGCCCGGCCCGCCACACCGGGCCGCGAGCCAGCAGTCCCCAGTCACTTTCACCTTTGCCTTGAGAGACAGTTCGGTTGAACCGGCCGAATCGGCCGTCTCGGCTACCACTTGACCCTGGCTCACAATCTGGAGGCAATGAAGCGGGAAGATGGACCGCGCCTGCGCCTCGACCTCGACTGTCCCGCCGCCTTGAACCTGTAGGGTGCTGCCAATCGGCTGGCCTTCGACGGTGAACCACAGCAGCGGCCCGCCGCTCAGAAAGGTTCGGCCGTCTCGCAGTCCTTTGCACCAATTCTCAAATGTGAATGGCTCATCTGGCGGGATATACACATAGGTTCGGTACAGCCCTACGGGGACTTTGGAGTCCATCTTGTCTGTCCCGCCCGACAACGGGAGCCGGTAGCCACCGTTCAAATAGCGATAATATTCCTTGTGGAGATAGGTTTCCTGGTTCAACATTTCCACTGCATCGGCCCGGCCGGTTGCAATCAGCGCTGCCTGTTCGCCGTTGGTAAGGCCCAAATGGGGGATCAAGACGGTCCCATTTTGAGCGTGGCATTGGTCGGCCCAGTCACTCAGCGTTACATCTACGCCCCCACCCAGTTCTGCTTCGCTTGGGCCGCCGGAACACCAGGGCATAACCGGCCGTTTCAAGCCCAGCAAGCTCAAGTGGCCGAACATATGCTGCCGGTTTTCCTGGGCGACATAGACAATGGTTCGGCCGTCTTCTGAGATATGCGGCCGTCCGGTGAACTCTTCGGTATTGGTAAAGAGATGCCCCCATTGGCTTTGGAGCAGATTGACGACATTTAAGCCCTCTCCCTGCGCTTCTAGCTGGGAGCCGATGGTTGAAAGAAAATGGACGTGAGAGTCGCCGCTGAACCACCGGTCGCCGTTCATATCGGCCAGCCGTTCCAGATGCAATTTTAGCTGCTGCTGGCCCGGTTCAATTGTCACCCATTGGCGCAGTGGTTGGTATTCATAGCCACAGGCTACATCCACCAACACCTTTCCTCTCGGCAGCCAGCCCTGGCAAGTGCCGTCAATATAGGCATAGCTGACCTGCCCCAATTGAACGTCGCCGCCCACATCCTGATGCCAGGAGTCCATGTTGGACAAGACCGGGGCGTGGTGGCCGTATGGCGGAAAGGGGACTCCTTCCGGCGAATGGAAAGCTACCCGGCAGGGCAGCCGCTTCCCACTCTCGCCGTCCACCACCGTCACATGCACCCAATTTTTGCCCGGTTCCGTCACCTCAAGGCGAATCTGTTTCGTCTCTACAGCGCCTACTTCTTCCAATTCGCCCCAATTGACAGCGCCCAACGCCTTCCCGTCCTGGCTGACCGTTACGGTGGCTGACGGCAGGGCTGCAATTTCTAAATAGGCCGGACTGCTTTGTTCGTTGGCTGCTGCTCCGAACCCCGCAGTTGTCAGGTCATTATCGAGCGGTTCTTTCGGGAGGGGGTAGGGATAAGTTGCCACTCCTCGGTCAACTGATACAGCCAGCTTGAACGGCCGTTTCGCTCGTTCCCGCTCCGGCAAAGTAATTACCACCGACCGCCGCGTCTGCCGTACAAAAGGAAACTCCGGCAAATGGCTGGCTGTTATTCCGGCAATGATAAATGTCCGCCCCGCCGGGACAATTTCGACTGCTGCCAGGGGACTGTCCGGTTCTGGATTAGACCAGGCGTACAGATAATATGCCCTCGGAATCCCCCACCGGACCTCCGTCATCCGCCAGCCAGCCATTCCAAACGGCCCCTCAGAACGGGGGTATTTATTGTCTTTTTGGTTAGAGACGCACAGGAACGGTTTCTGCCCAAAGCGAAATGGTACGCTGTCTATTTCAAACCGCTCCCGGATGGGGGCTTCAATCATACGGCCGTTCTCATAATGAAACAGGTACCGGGCAATCTGCTCCCCAACCGCGCCGCCCTGCCACAAGTCTGTTTCCAGCAGGGCATGGGCAAAAATCAGGTAGTGGGCCGTTTTGCCAATCGGGATGCGAACAGGATGCTGATACAGGCCCTCTTTGCTGCCAAACCCCAGAAAATGATCGGCCGAATCGTCCCCAATTTGAAACGGCAGCCCTTGAAACACCTGCTCCCCTAACGGGATTTGGGCGACATCAACCTCTGTCAGCGTTTCATAGAGGTCAACGGAGCAGTTTAACAATGGGGATAAATTAAGGGGTTGGTAATTCATGGAAGTTCTTGTTGGTGGTGATTGGTGATTGGTGATTGGTAATTGGTAATTTGTAATTGGTGATTGGTGATTGATTCGCAGCAGCGTTTTATTGCCAATTTACCAATCACCCTTTCACCCCTTCACCCATATGGGACTGCTCCAGGCTCGTTGGTTATCTGCTTGAATGACGTGCAAGTAGTAATAATGTTCGCGGGTCGGCCGTTCCGGGTCTTCCCATTCAATCGTCCGATCCAGGCCATCCAACTCCTGCCGCCAGACAATGGCCCCATCCTTGATGATTTCGACCCCTTTTAATGGTGAGACGGCGTGAATGGTGGCGCGGCAGAGGGCTTTTTCGGCCGATCCTTCCCCGCCCATTGGGATGCCTGACACTTCAAAGGAGAGCAGCATTCGCGCCCCGGTTGTGGCGTAGGTGTGCCGGTTTCGCAGGGAGGCAACGAGGGAGCGGCGGGACAGGTCTGGCATATTTGCGGCCGTCATACCGCAGCGAAACAGGATAATGGCGGCAAAGGTGTGGGGCGTTACGCCCTGACCGTCCGGGTCTTCAGAGGTGAAGCCCACACGGCCGTCATGACAATCGCCACCGGCCGTAAAGCCCAGCTTTGCCCCCTGCATTAAAATATCATTGATGGTGATGCCCCTGTCCGGCCCAATCCAGGGCGCGACGAGGGGACTGTCTCGAAAATCACACGATCCCCACATTGAATAAATCTCTGCATATCGTTCGACTTTGGGATTGTGCTGTTTCCATTTTGTCTTGTGAACGAGGGTCGCATGTGGCCCGCCAACGATCTGCTCGTCGCCGTCAAAATAGCCCCAAAAATCGTCGAGGTTCTCATAGGCCGGGTCGTCGCCCCGGAACAGGGGCAGCCGGTCGTGGGCAGTGTAAACAATCCGGTCGGCCTGCTTGCCAATCCACTCATACCCGACCAGCGTTACAAAACGGCCGGGTTCGTTCCAGCGGTTGATCACATCTTGCATCCACTCCCATTGATTATCTGAGATATATTCAGCATGGTCGGTGACGGTGGCAAATTCAAGGCCGCCTTCCTCTCTGGCGTGGCGGAATACCCCGGCAAAATCGCCACCGCCGTCGCTCAGACCGGTGTGGCAGTGAATTTCGCCCCAATAGAGCCGATCCCCATCTCCGTCCGGCACAATTTCAAGGGGGTTACTGACGGCCATTTGGTGACCGGTCTGGGCATCTACCGCTATTGCCCGGTAAATGCCGGGTTCAAGTTGGGGCAGCGGCATCCGAAATGTGTGGCGCAATTGAAAATGGTGAGTCGGCCGTCCTAACTCTATCGTTTGTCCCTTACTCTCTAACCGCAAACTGACATCGGCCGTGATTAAGCCCTCCGGCGGCACATTGCGAAAATGGTCGGTAAAGACGCCGTGCAAAAACAGCTGCTCTGAGGCGTAGCGACGGCCAGGGAGCATCAGGTGCAGCCGTTCGCTCGGCCCCGGCACAACCTCAACCTTATGGCTGTCCTCTGGCCGCATTGGAACGTAGGGGTGATCGGCCGAAAGCGCGACTGAAACAGCCAACGGGGGCACTTTGGAGAACCAGGTCCGCAGTTCCGTTTCCCCCAAAACGGCCGGATAGATAAAGAGCTTCTCCGTCCGGTAAGTAATCGAAAAGCCCTGACCTGGCGCCAGGGGTTGGTTCAAACGGCAGATGATGCTCGTTACCTCGTGGGACTCCATCGCCTCTCGCATTTCGATTATCTCGACGCCCTCTGCGCCGTTGTGAAGGAAGACGTAACCCGGTGCGTCCGGGTCGGCCGTTTGGGGCAAAGAGAAGGCTCGTGGCAGGTAGAATCTCACCATCGCCCCGGCGGGTAGGCCGTCCGAACCGGCGTTGTAGCTGCCGGTGAAGGTTGTTGGCTTTCCGGCCGTAATCGTGGATGGCCGGACGCTGGTCTGGCCCACCTTGTCTTGAGAAAGACCCCACATTGCTTCCTGGGCTTGGATAATGGTCAACCCGGCCAGGTCCAGATCAAGTTGAGGGGTAATAACCAGGTACGAATCGGCGCAGTCGGCCGCTTTCAGCCCCTTGAAGCGCAGCCGGGCCAGGCCATCCCACTTTGGCAGTGGTTCTCGAAGAATGGGAACTGACACAATGCCGTAGTCGAGCCACCGGATCGGGTTCTCGGTGATTTTTTTCGGCCGTAGTTCCAAATCGTCAACCCAGACGGTTGGCTTTCCTGATGGCGCTGCCAACCATACCCGCCGTTCGGCCGTCTCTGTCGGGAAAAACTGGATAACCCGGTCCAAAATGTCACTCCCCGGATAAGCGTTCACATCTGAAAGAGAAAAGATGCGACTGTTGTTCACTTTGCCTGTCATATGAATATTCCTAGTGCTGTGATATGTTTTTATAAGACGTCATTAGGTGGAACGATTTGCCAAATCGTTTTACGTTTTAGTGACTGCGGTCGTGCTTGTAATGGGCTGGAACCCGCTCAATCTCCATCGGGAAGGTTGGGGGGGTGAAGGTGCTTTCGATTTCCTTCGTCTGTCCATCCCGGCCCGCTTCGGCCGCTTTGATCATAATTTCCAGTACGTGATAGGCGTGTTCGGGGGTGATAAGCGGCGTTTTGTCCTCCAGAATACATTCCACCAGGTGGCGCAGTCCGTCTGTCCAACGCCAGTTGCCATCCGTTTCACCATAAATCTGCCAGGCTCCGACGCTGTTCTGCCATAATTCGTAGCCATTGGGCGCCCAATCGTTGCCCATCATCTGAATCGTTCCCTCCGTCCCATAGAATTCCAGGCCGGGGCCGCGATATTTCTGGATGGTGAAGCCGGTTGTCACCACGCCAAAACAGGCATTGCCAAAGTCAATCAAAATCTGGAAGTTGTCCTCTGTCTCGACCTTGATCGGACGGCCGTTTACCTCTCGCTCCTTGATTGCGGTGCCGGTCATGGCGGTCACCCGTTTGGCGGGGCCAAGCAGCCCGGTAAAGGTGGTGACATTGTAGACGCCTAAATCGAAGAGCGGCCCGCCGCCCGGTTCGTAAAACCATTTGCTCCAGTAGGGGCCGGTCCAACCATAACGGCCGCGTGCCAGATGGACCTGGCCGACATCTCCCCGTTGAATATGCCGCCAAATCTCCTGATAGGTGGCGCTCAAGACCACGTGAGGCGCAACCAAGAGGTGGCCGGGTGACTGCTTTGCCGCCGCCACCAACTTCTGCCCCTCTTCCAATGTTACCCCCATTGGCTTCTCTACCAGCACATGCTTTCCGGCTTCCAATGCGGCTAAAGCCAGCGACCCGTGATAGGCCATCGGCGTTGCAATCAGCACTAAATCCACATCACCGGCGCTGATTACTTCTTCAAAGTCGGTTGTGAAATAGTGAATCCCAAACTCCGACTCCATTAAACGGCCGCGTTCCGGGTCTGTGT
>JBAPRX010000601.1:0-2631 GCA_049281335.1 Promineifilaceae bacterium (SeqCode) | reverse complement strand
GGCCACACGTTCAGCACCCTGGTCGTGCCAGGTTTGCCGGTCAATATCTCGCTGGATTGGCTGGCTCTTGAAGCGCCCCAGGTTGATTACCGCGTTCGGTTTCAATTGCTTGACCCCGGAAGCAGCGAACCGTTGGTCAGCCGAATCGTGACCCTCTGGCCCGACCTCTATCCGCCCTCGCAATGGCAGAAGGGGGAACAGGTCACAACCTTCCACCGGCTGCAAATTCCACTGGACATTTCGGCCGAAACCAACCCCCAACTCTACATCCAACTCCTGCCGCCGGACAATGAAATCCCCTTACCAATGACGCAAGGCGGCTCCCTCCTGGCCGAGCTAACCCTTCAAATACGGGAGCACCTTTTTGAACCGCCGCCAATCACCAACGAGCTAGACGCCCGCTTTGGCGAGGATATTCGGTTGTTGGGTTATGATCTCGATACGGCCGATGCCCACCCCGACGGCCAACTGCACCTTACGCTCTACTGGCAGGCAGTGGATACGCCCACCGATGGCTACACCGTCTTCAACCACCTTGTCGGCCCTGATGGACAAATACACGGCCAGTTCGACAGCCCCCCGGTTGGCGACGCCTGGCTGACCCAGACCTGGCTGCCCGGTGAAATCATCATAGACCGGCGAGACATCCCCATTTATCCCGATGCCCCGCCCGGCGACTACCAGCTCAATATCGGTCTCTATACCGCCTTTGATCTCGTCCGCCTCCCCGTCTGGCTAAACGACCAACCCCAACCCGGCGATCAGCTTTTATTAACCAGTTTACAGGTAACTCCCTGATCTGGTAAAATGAAAACAATGGCTATTCAATCACTTCCCGTAAAAAGAATAGACAACAAAACAGGTAAAGTCAGCTATGAGGATTTTCTGGAGTGGGCCGATGAGAATACTCACGCCGAATGGGTCAATGGTGAGGTAATCATCTTTATGGCTACCAAGAATGTACATCAAAATGTCGTTGAGTTGCTGCATGTGATGATGAACTTGTTTGTTAGTTTGCTAAATCTCGGCAAAGTTCGAATAGCCCCCTTCCAAATGCGTTTAGAGAATTCAGGAAGGGAACCTGATATTTTGTTTATTACCAATGCTCACATGGAAAGGTTGCAGGAAAATCGTCTCGATGGCCCGGCTGACCTGGTTGTAGAGGTTGTTTCCCCTGAAAGCGTCAGAAGGGATCGGGAAGATAAATATAAAGAATATCGGGAAGCAGGCATCCGCGAATATTGGGTCATTGACCCCCGACCCGATAAACAACGGGCCGATTTCTATTATCTCAATGAAGAGGGGGATTATGAGTTATTTGCAACGGAAGATGACGAACAGGTTTACTCTAAGGTCTTAGAAGGATTCTGGATACGGCCGTCCTGGCTGTGGCAGACAGATGAAATAGACCCTTTCGTGGCATTTTGCGAGATCAGGGGATTATCGGCCGAACAGGTGAGCCAGATTCAAGGATTGCTACGTAGTGGGGAAGAATCGGTAGAGTAGTCTACGGCACAATCGTAATCGGAACCGAGTACGGTGTGGGAAAATTACCGTCGTTTTTGACCACAATCAGGCGAATGACATATTGGCCGGGCGGCAAATCGCGGGCGTAGAGCGTTTCCAATACCCCATTCGCCACCGGGCCGCTGTGGGTTGTGCCAAAGGTCGTCCAGGAAGTTGGGGCAGAACCACTGCCTATCTCTAGTTTGTAATATTGAATTTCGGCCGAATTAAAATTAGCCGTTCCCACAACCGGCACAACCCCACTGACCTGTTCGCCAGGGGAGGGTGAGGAAATGCGCCAGGTAACGCCCGAAGGGGCCGGGGCTGCGCCCCCGCTGCCGCCTTCACCGCCGCCACCGCCTTCTCCAGTCGAAGAAGAATAAAGTGACCGCGCCACATTGGTTGGACAAACAGAAGGGGGCGCAATGGCGTAGCCATTTTGCTGCGCCCACAAACGGGCGCGTACCTCATCCGGGTAAAAGGGTGGAACCGCCAGAAAAAGGCGAATAGAAGCCCCATCCGGCGGGCGAGCCGTATTCAGAACACAGATCGAAGGTGGGCTGGGCTGGAAACCATTATCTAGTGCGGGAAGATTAATCACGCTGGCCTGTTCGGCCGAAAGCGGGGCCACAGCCAACCGCCAGGCCCCCGGCGCTGTCAGAACATCCGGCACATACCCCAACCGCTGAACGCCATGCGTCGGCCCGCCAACCATAAACAGGTCGGTTCGAGAAGCGGTGCAGGTGCTACCGCCTGTGCCATAGGGCAGGCAGACCTGCTTTTCTTCAATGCCGCCGACAGGTAGGAACTCCGGCGGAGGCACGCCCCCATTAACTTTCAGGCTGTTCTGAATGGCCGGAGTATCATGGATATAATCCATAATTACCCGCCACAAAGGAGCAGCGCCCCTAAAGCCGGATGAATTAATCATCGGATGGCCGTCCGTGTTACCCACCCAGACGCCAACGACAACACTGGGGGTATACCCCATTGTCCAGTTATCCCGATAATCATTGGTGGTACCGGTTTTAGCCGCCGCCGCGTATGGTGGATTCAGAACAGTATTGTAGCCAAAGGCGGGCGCACGGGCCGTATCGTCATCAAGAATGTCGGTGAGAATATAGG
>JBAPRX010000600.1:0-2961 GCA_049281335.1 Promineifilaceae bacterium (SeqCode) | reverse complement strand
GGATATTCATCAAGTTCTCCTTTTAATATAGGACAATACGGGGACAAAACAGACAAAGACAGACATCGAGCTTTGCCGTTTCCCTCTATTCTTCTTCGTCTTCAACAGCTTCGTCTTCTTCTTCAAGCGAAGCCAGATCGGGGGCATTGCCGGTGACTATGGCCTTCACCCGTTCGTATACTTTTTCTTCAATAATAGCCTGGGACATACTTTCAAAGCTGCGCCCCTGCATAAAAATATTCCGCAGTTGTTCCCGCAGCTCTTCATTATCGCCAAATTTTTCAAGCCGATCTTCCAGAGCCGCGTCAATGTCGGCGTCTGTCACTTTGATTTTTTCCTCTTCAACAAATTGGCGCAGGGTCAGGCCCCGACGCACATTCCGTTCGGCAGCCTCTCGCCATTGTTCACGGTAGGCTTCTTCGGTCAGTTCCTGCGTTCTGAGGAAATCATTCCATTCCATGCTGGCGTTCTTAACCTGGGTCTTCATGTCTTCGAGGAAGCGGTTTATTTCGTTTTCAACAGCCGCCGGGGGATAAACCAGTTCGACGTCCTCCATCATTTCGTCAATCATCTCATCTATCAGAGTGGATTGAGCCTGGGATTTGGCCTGTTCGTAGAGTTCGTCTTTCAAGCTCTCTTTCAAATCTTCAACTGTTTCAAAGTCGCCTTCTTTCTGAGCGAGTTCGTCGTCCAGTTCGGGTAAGAAGCGGCTTTGGACCTTCTCAATTGAAATCGACATCAACGCTTCTTTTCCGGCCAGCTCTTCTTCCTCATAATCTTCCGGGAAGGTGAACGTAAACTCTATGTCTTCTTCGGCGGATGTGCCGATGAGATTGTCTACAATCGGCAAACCTGGGAAGGCTTTCTCTGAATCTAATAAGATTTCAGTGTCGTGAACATGCCAGAAGACCTCATCGTCTTCAGTGGTTTTGCCTTCGCCGGTGATGGTGAGCATGTCGCCTGCTTCAGACGGCCGATCAACATCTTCCAACACCTGATGGTGGCTGCGAATGTGGTCAAGAGCGTCTTCCATCGCTTCGTCGGTCACTTCGATTGGGTCAAGTTCCTTGCGGATGGCCCGGTAATCGCCCAGCGTTACAACCGGCTTCAAGGGGACTGTCAGCTCCAGCACAAGCGGCTCCATGTGCATTTCGTCCATAACGGGTTGGTATTGGGCGATCTCGTCAACATCAATTTCGTCCATTACCTCTGTCAGGAGCGTCTCCAACATCCCTTCAATTGCTTCGCCTCGCAGGGTCTCCCCGCCAAACCGCTGGTAGATCACATTCTTTGGCACTTTGCCCCGGCGGAAACCGGGGATCTGTACTTCGCGGCTCAATCGCCGGATTAGCTGATCAACTTCATTCTGCACCCGGCTTTCTGGAACCTCAACTGTTACTTTCAGTTGACGTTGATCATCTTCTTCTTTGTGAATCGTTAATGTCACGCAAATACCTCGTCAATAAGAATTTATTATCAGTTTCCTGGGCTATTTTATAGCACTCATAATGAATGGGATTTTGTTAGCTGCCAACTGTGCAAAAAAGCGCCAGGCATCCTGGTCGTATCATTAATTAAAAAGCGTTGCCCAGCAACATCTGGCGTCTGGGCAACGCCCACTGTGTGGGGAAGGCGGGACTTGAACCCGCACGCCTCGCGGCACATGATTCTAAGTCATGCTCGTCTGCCAATTCCGACACTTCCCCAGTGTGGAGAATTATACCACCTGATTTATGATTGTCTATCCAGGGGTAATAGTTCTGATATAGAATTTATACAAGAAATGTTTTATCATAGGTGTATGACAACATTACTTGTAAAAAACGCAGCAGTTTTAGTAACCATGGATGATGAACGGCGGGAGATCGCCGGTGGGGGGATATTCATCCGCGACAATGTAATAGAGCAGGTTGGGGAAACGGCCGATCTCCCCCAAACGGCCGATACCATCCTCGATCTCAAGGATCATCTTGTCATGCCTGGTCTGGTCAACACCCATCACCATATGTGCCAGACCCTGACCAGGGCATTGGTACAGGAATCGGACCTCTTCACCTGGCTCAAGACGCTCTATCCCATCTGGGCCAATTTGCGGGACGAAGGCATCTACATCAGTACCCTGACCGCCCTGGCCGAACTGGCCCTTTCGGGCTGCACCACCAGCAGCGACCACCTCTACATCTATCCCAATGACTGCACCCTCGACAGCCAGATTCGAGCGGCGGGTGAAATTGGGGTGCGCTTCCATGCCGCCAGAGGCTCCATGACTCTGGGCGAAAGCAAAGGCGGGCTGCCGCCGGATCGGGTGACGGAGGAGGAAGGGTTTGTGATTCAGGACAGCAGGCGGTTAATTGAGCAGTACCATGACCCATCACGTCACGCCATGCTGCGGGTGGTCATTGCCCCCTGTTCTCCCTTTACCGTTTCGCCTGACTTGATGCGCGAGTCGGCCGAATTAGCCCGCGCCTACAAGGTTCGGATGCACACCCATCTGGCCGAGACGCTGGAAGAGGAAGAGTTTTGTCTGGATTTGTTTGGGCAGCGGCCTGTCGCCTACATCGAGGCGTTGGGCTGGACGGGAGAGGATGTCTGGCACGCTCACTGTGTTCATATGAGCCAGCCGGAGATTGACCTCTTTGCCCAGACCGGCACGGGCGTGGCTCACTGCCCCTCCAGCAATATGATTCTTGCCAGCGGTATCGCCCCCGTTGTCGCCTGGCGGCAGGCGGGTGTACCGGTTGGCCTGGGGGTGGACGGCTCCGCTTCTAACGACGGCAACAATATGCTGGGAGAGGCGCGGCAGGCGATGCTGCTCCAGAAGGTGGCCCCGGCCCGCTATCTGAGCCAGGAGCCGGGTGGTCGCGGTGGCTTTGCCGGGGATGCCAAAGGCATGTCGGCCCGGCAGGCGTTGGAACTGGCGACACGGGGCGGGGCGGCCGTTTTGGGCCGGGATGACATTGG
>JBAPRX010000599.1:0-2226 GCA_049281335.1 Promineifilaceae bacterium (SeqCode) | reverse complement strand
AGCCAATACAGTTCCCATTGCTCTGGAAAGGAACGTCACCCCTTCCTGACGCACAGCAGATAGCAAAACCAGGCTCTTCGGAAAACCCTCATTCCGCATAACGCGAGAAATCATTTTCCGGACAGCCTCTACGACTTCTTCTGGAAATGTCATCCACACTTCATCATCAGGACCAGTCAATAACAAACCTTGCGTTTCTTCTGAAACGACATTCTTACTACGTCGAAATTTCATAAGCTCTATATCCCAACCGATCTTGACCGACGGCCGATAATTCGCTGCCAGATACGTAATCCCTGATTGATCATCATTGTTTTATCCTCATCGGTAATCACCTGGAACAACAATATCAACCCAATATAAACAATGCCTCCAACTGTAATTGGAATAGCGACAAAAAGATTACGCAAAGGCCAGACAACAGCCGCCATGATAAAACCAGCAAATAATATCTTGCCTGCAACCCAATAATTATGTCTGTTCAACACCCCTTGGGGGAGATAGTGCAGTCCGACAATAGTCATAAAAATCTCTGTAACCACAAAAGACAAGGCGCCACCTAATGCCCCATTCCCAAATTGTCTATTCATTAAGGGAATAAAAAACAAGTCAAGGGGGATCGTTGCGGCCGTAGCAACAGCCATCACCACAGTCCAGATATTCTGCCGATCAACAGCAATCAAAAACTGCCCCAATAAAATATTTTGATAAGTGAATATCAACACGACACCAAGGATCGCCAGCACAGGGCCGCTTGGGGCAAAAGACTCCCCAAAAATCAAAACAACAACATTATTCGCAACACACAAAATGCCCAGGCCAATGGGAACCCCAATGACAAGAAGCATATTGAAGCTGCGGCGCATAAGTTTCCGCATTTCCTCTGGTGATTCTGTGTTCAAACGCGAAAGCGTCGGGAAAACCACCGTCATAAACACGGATGGAACAAACATCAAAGTTCCAAAAAGCCGGTCAGCCCCACTGTACCAGCCAAGCGTCTCCTCATTTACCTGGAGAGAAATAACAATCGCGTCCAGGTTCATATACATGACGCTAAACACCATAACGAACATATAAGGTAGGCTGGCCTTTAACATCGCTCGCGCCAACTCAAAATTGAACGAAAAACGAAGCGGCTGAAGTCGGCGCAAAAAGTAATACTGGATAATCAAACTTACCAAAGAAGCGATAGCAAAAATAGTGGCCGCTGCGACAACCCCATAACCAGCCAGGAGAACGGCAATGACAACAACAGTAGAGGTAAGCCGCGATGCCACATTTGCAATCGCAACAAATTCCATTCGTTCCAGCCCCACCAATGTCGCCAACGTTGCCGAACCCAACTGGCCGACGAGGGTTCCGGCCCCATAAATGAAAATAACCAGAGAAGTTATTGGAGCATAACCAGCTATTTTTGTGTAGATTACGACGCCAATAAAACCAAAGGCAAAAAGGATGGCTCGCAAGACAGAAGAGACACCCAACAACTCGCCAGTTCTTTCCGGGTTGCGGGCAATTACCTTGGTTAGATAAGTATCCATCCCAAATGCAAGAAAGATGCCAACAATCGCCCACAATGAATCTGCAAGGTGAAGCTGTCCTACCCCCTCCGCCCCAAGGATACGAGGCAAGAATAAGGTGAGAAGCATTGCCAGCACCCAGGTGATAACCTGGGAGACCATAAGGAAGCTGGCATTTTTAGCAACGGTTTGACCGGTTCGGCTCACGCGGCGGCCTCAATAGGCTCTTCATCTGTCATGGGTCTGCCAATCTTTTGATCAACACTTCCCGCTGCTACATCTTTGTTTTTGCGAAGACCTTTTGGTAGAGGTATCGGCCGTGTTTCAGGAACCAATGCCAATACAGGCAAATCCAACCATTGCTCGACATCCATCGGGAAACGCAAGCTCCGATCCAGGAGAGCGCCTCCAACAATAGCAGCCGCTGCAATGACAACCCCAACGAAAACAAAGATCAACCCGGACACTGCCAATTGGCGGCGCGATATTGATGGATCAGATGGGACCATTGGCGCATCAACAACAAAATATGTCTGACGCACATCAGCCTCAGCCTGAATCGTTGCCAGTCTGGCCCCTTCAAGTTGATCCAATGCCCGTGAGTAACGGTCGCTTGCTACACTGAGAACGTTTTGTAAACGATCAATTTCCAAGACCTCTACTTCCGGGCGATTGCCACGAGTAGGTTCTGGATGATCTTCAAGAT
>JBAPRX010000598.1:0-3760 GCA_049281335.1 Promineifilaceae bacterium (SeqCode) | reverse complement strand
GGGCAGGCCCGCTCAACGCTCCCGAAATCGCTGCCCAATATGCCGATTACGCTCGCTGGATCGCGCCTTTTCTGGCAAACACTTCTCTGATTATCAACGAAGCGCTGGAAGACGGCCGTTCCGTCCTGGCCGAAGGCGCACAGGGAACATTGTTGGACCTGGATCACGGAACCTATCCCTTCGTCACCAGTTCCTGGCCCACAGCCGGCGGGGCATTGATTGGGCTGGGCGTCGGGCCAAAGGTTGTCGGCCGCGTGATTGGTGTCGCCAAAGCCTTCACCAGCCGCGTCGGCAGCGGGCCATTTCCGTGTGAGCTTTCCGGCGCGGAAGCTGGACGGCTGCGGGGAACGGGCGAAAATCCCTGGGATGAGTTCGGGACCACCACAGGACGGCCGCGTCGCGTTGGCTGGCTTGACATCGTTATCTTGCGCCATGCCGCCCGCACCAACGGACTGACTGAAATTGCCCTGACAAAACTGGACATTCTTAGCGGTCTGGAAGAGATTCCTGTCTGTGTGGCATATGAATTAGACGGCAAAACGATCACCCACTTCCCCACCAGCCTCGAAAAGCTGGATCACTGCCATCCCATTTACGAAACTCTACCCGGCTGGCAGGAAGATATTTCGGCCGTTCGCTCCCTGGTCGATCTCCCCCCCAACGCCTGCCGCTACATCGAATTCGTCTCCCAAAACCTCAAGCTCCCCGTCTCGATCATCTCTGTCGGCCCAAAGCGAAGCCAGACGATACTTGGCTGACTGAGGTGATTAGGTTGATTGAACTAATCAACAGCGGTGTCTTTTACCGCCAATCACCAATCGCCCTATATCTCCCATTCAAAGTGAACGAGGAAGCTGACAAAGTATGTTTCTTGCCAGCGTTCTATACCTACCACCCAACTACCCCAATCAAATTCGTTGTCGGCCGGGGCTGGACGGTACATTGAATAGTAGTTCACCCCTTCATATCTGAAAGGAAGCTGCACCGATCCGGCCGTTCCGCCGTGCAGAATCTCATTACAACCTACTTCCGATGAGCCAACAAGATTGCGTTCTAGCAAGGGCAGCATAATTTCGCTGAATGAGCCATTGATGTCCTCCCCACTGCCATCGGCCGTTCCCCAAAAATAACTCTGAGTCAGATTGAAGACATTATTAACCTGCTGGTTCTCAAAGCGTACCCCGTCCGAGCGCCAGTAACGCCGAAGGCGCAGTCCTCGCTCTGGATTACTGATTTCGGCCAGTAAATTACCATCTTGGTTCTCAACGGCCGTTTTCAATTCATCCAGCAATGCGCGTGGCTCCGGATCATTACAAAATTGTTCGCTCGGAATATCTTCTGTTAGAAAGCGGCTGTTCACCCAACCACCAACGTTGTTGACATTGATCGGAACCCACAAAGAGCCGCTGACCATCTGCCCAAAGCCGACAACCCTTACCCCCGTGCTGCCCGGTTCCAGGTCGGTCACAATCTCATTGCTTGCGCCTGGCCCGCTGCGAACATTCAGAACATCACTCTCGTCTACATGAACGACCCGATATTCAATATCTGTGTCTAGCGCGACAGTGGGAACGGCCGTTCCCACCGGAGTTGAGGTAGCCGTTGCAGCCAGGGTTGGGGTTGCATCGGCCGTTTCTTCTGTCACCACCGCACCCGGCCCCTGCGTGGGCAAATCGTCCGTCGCAGATGACGGCGTCATGGTGATAACCAAAAGCGGCAGAGTAGGCGTTGGTTCGGCCGTTGTCAGATTGCAGCCCAGCCCCAACAACAGCAGCCCAACGACCACCAGCCAACTACGATACCGCTTCAGAACAACCATACTCGCCTCAACTACAAATTAAACTTCACATGCACGATGTCCCCATCCTGCATGACATACGTCTTTCCTTCCTGACGCAGCTTTCCGGCCGTTCTGGCCGCCGCCATCCCACCCAGTTCAACCAGGGTCTCATAGCCCACAATCTCGGCCCGAATAAAGCCTTTAGCCAGGTCAGTATGAATGGCTGCGGCCGCATCCAGAGCAACTGCCCCTTTCTTCACTGTCCAGGCCCGAACTTCGTCCTCGCCAACGGTGAAGAAAGATTGCAGCCCCATCAACTCGTAACTCAACCCAATGACGCGATCCAGCCCCAGCTCGGTGACATTGTACTCGTCCATGAACATTTCCAGGTCGTCGCCTTCCAGTTGGGCCAGTTCCATTTCCAGCTTGCCCCGCAAATTGGCAACCATGCTGGCCTCATAAGGATAGTCGAGGGCCACCTCATCTTGGGTGTCGCCAATGTTGACCACAACCAGCACCGGTTTCAGCGTTAACAGACTGTAACCCCGCAGCGATTTGAATTCTTCGTCGGTTAATTCGACTTCGCGCAGCGGTCGTTCTTCGGTCAATTTTTCATGCAGCCGTTCAAAGAGCGCCATTTCAGTTTCGGCCGCAGCCTTATTCTTATAAGCCCCTTTTGACAGTCCATCTTGCAGCCGTTCCAGCTTTCCTTCCACCGCCACCAGATCGTTGATCATGAACTCCATATCCAACGCCGCCAGATCGCGGGCCGGGTCAATTGTGTTCTCCAAATGGGGTACGTTGTCGTCTTCAAATGCCCGCACCACATGGACAAAGCCGTCCAATGTCACCAGATGGTTGAGCAGCGGACCGCTTAGACCGCCGCTTTCGCCAATGCCCTTTTGCAGTCCGGCAATGTCGGTGTAAGTTACCCTGGCATAGGTCGTCTTCTTGGGGTTGAACATCTCGCTCAAGACATCTACCCGTTCGTCAGGCACATCCACAACGGCCGTCAACACATCAAAACGGCCGCCCATACTTTGTCCCGTTGGCGCATCCCCCTGCGTTAGCGCATTAAAAATTGTCGTCTTGCCGGAGCTTGGCAGACCTATAATTCCTAGCTTCATAAAAAATCCTTTTTTACCTCTGAACCATCAGTGTATAAGCCCCACCCTCTTCTGATAAATCATATTGTTCCGCGAGAATCACATACCGGCCATCGGTCGGAATCGTCACCTGAATTTGGGAATCCGTCCCATTTGCGCCACCGCCGGTATCGTCATCCTCGGCTATCAGGTCACCGTCCTCCGAATACACGGAGAGATAGGTGTCAAAGCTGTTGCTGCGCATGATAATGATAAGACGTTCGCCTTCTGTCGCCTGAAAGTCCCATAATTCCTGATGAAAATTCTCGTCAGATAAAGAACTCGTAACCGGACTATTGTAGCTTATGTCCGGCGCATCCGAAAAGCCGAGGAAAAATGTTGCGACACCACCAAAAACGTTTGCGACCTTTGATCCGACGTAGATAGTGCCGATTGTGCAAACAACGGCTAACAAAAGAAATCCAAGACAACCAATAACGACCGGCATCGGGATGACCCTTTCCGTTTCCTTTGGCTTCGGAGGAGGCGCTGCTGTTGATGGAGAAGGAGTTGGTGCAAATTCGGCCGTATAGGGGAATGGTTCGATGAGCGTCGCCTGCTCGTCAACGACAGGTGGATCGATCTCATCGAGCTTCGCCAGCCATTCGGCCGCTTTCGGGTGGCTGGTCTTCCGTAATATCACCCGCGCCTCCTCATACCGCTTCTGTTTTATCAGCTCACGTGCCTGAATCATCTCCTCTTTTGACATTTTCATCCCTCCTTGGACAACCCTCTCATTCTCTATCGGCCCCAAACCTTAGATTTTGACCAAGTATAACAGGCTTCGGCCGAATTTGCCCCTTGAATTATCAGGTTATGTCTACCAATTTTGTAT
>JBAPRX010000597.1:0-1596 GCA_049281335.1 Promineifilaceae bacterium (SeqCode) | reverse complement strand
GATTAAGACGGGGCCGGAAAGCTATGCCAGGGCGGCGTTGGATGCCTGCCGGATCTTTGAGTATGATGCGGCGTTTCAGGAGCGGGTACTGGCGGCGAAGGGAGAGCGGGGATTGTAGGCTCGCCGGGGGATAGTCTAACAAAGTTAGAATATCCGCCCAACTACATGAGTGCGCCCGGTGAACCGGGCTGGTGCGGTGGGACCGCAGAGAGTTTTTTGGTTAAGGTGAAATTGACGATTATAGCAACCGGGTTTTTGCTTATAGTTTAACTTTTTAAACAGGTGATAATTGCGAGGAACCATTGATGTGTCATTCCGAAAGGAGCGTCATCCATTGACCCAACATTCCCACTCATAACAAGCGACTTGAGGAATCTTTCAGCTTTGACTGGTTGAGACTTTGTTTGATACTGCTACCTGAAAGATTTCTCGCTGATGTAGATTTTAATTGGGAGACCGTAGGAAAACCCGCTCGAAATGACACGTCTTCATTGAGTTTGCATTTTTTGTCCAGTTAATTTTTTAGTCTACAACAAAAAACCTGGTTGCTAATTTTGCTCAGTAGCCAAGAAGTGGAGCGAGCCAGCGTTCGGCCGTTTCGATGTCCATTTCTTTGCGGGCAGCGTAGTCTTCGACCTGATCGCGGTCAATTCGGCCGATGCCGAAGTAGTGGGATTCGGGGTGGGCGAAATAGTAGCCGGAAACGGCCGCTGCGGGCTGCATGGCGTAGCTTTCGGTTAGCTGAATCCCGGCGTTGGCTTCGGCGTTGAGCAGGCAGAAGAGAGCGCCTTTTTCAGTGTGGTCGGGGCAGGCGGGATAGCCGGGGGCGGGACGGATTCCCTGGTACTGCTCAGAAATAAGGGCGTTGTTGTCCAGCGATTCGGCCGGCGCGTAGCCCCAAAATTCCTGACGGACTCGCTGGTGCATCCGTTCGGCGAAGGCTTCGGCGAGGCGGTCGGCCAGGGCTTTGGCGAGGATGCTGTTGTAGTCGTCGTGGTCGGCTTCAAAACGGGCGGTTATCTTATCCAGACCGATTCCGGCGGTGACGGCGAAGGCACCGATGTAGTCCTGGAGACCGGTTTCTTTGGGGGCGACGAAATCGGAAAGGGCCAGATTCGGCCGTCCGGGGGGCTTCTCCATCTGCTGGCGAAGGGTGTGAATGGTAGTGATGGGGTGGTGGGAACCACCGCTGTAGATTTCGATGTCGTCTCCGACACTGTTAGCTGGGAACAAGCCAATGACGGCTCTGGCTTCGAGCCATTTTTCTTCGATGATCTGTTGAAGCATCGCCTGGGCGTCCTGGTAGAGGCTGTGGGCGGCTTCTCCCACAATGGGGTCGTCGAGGATGGCGGGGAATTTTCCGGCCAGTTCCCAGGTTTTGAAGAAGGGGGTCCAGTCTATGTAGCGGCTGAGTTCGGCCAGATCGTACTGTTCAAAGCATTTGAGGCCGGTGAAGGTGGGGACAGGAGGTTGGTAAACAGACCAATCCAGTTCCAACCGGTGTTGGCGGGCGTCATGGATGGTGCGGAGGCGTTTTTGGGAACGGCGTCCGGCATGGGCATCTCGCAAATTCTGGTATTCTTGGGCGATTTCGGC
>JBAPRX010000596.1:0-4973 GCA_049281335.1 Promineifilaceae bacterium (SeqCode) | reverse complement strand
AGCCGCCTCCGCCTACGAAACCCTGGTCGAACGGCTGCTCGAACTGGCCGAAAGCCAGTTGCGCTTGCAGCGGCTGGCCGATGAAATCCAGCAGACCTCTCGCCGCACCAACGCTTTGGAACACGTTACCTTACCGCGTCTGATGGGGGAACGGGACTACATCGAACGGTCATTGGATGAACGAGAACGGACAGAGCATTTTCGGCTCAAACGAATAAAGAAAGCCAGGGAGAAATCCGGACGGTAAGGCGTTTTATTATTGATTAAGGGGGGACGTTGTATTTTTGCTAACGGCTCCCGACGTTAAGCACGGCCGAAGCCCGAATCTCGCTTTTCTTCAACTTTTGCAGGACTTCATTCGCCTGAGACAAAGCGAAGGATTCCGTTTCAGTGTGGATGGGTATTTCGGCCGCTAATTGAAGGAACTCGCGGGCATCCTGACGGGTGAAATTTGCCACACTCCGCAGGGTGCGCTCCCCATATATCAAATTGTAATCCATTTCCGGGATGGGACTCATATGGATGGCGTTGATTGCCAATGTGCCGCCCGGCCGTAAATGGCCCAATGCCAGTGGAACGATCCAGCCAACCGGGGCGAAGATAACACTGCCATCCAGTGGCGCGGGGCATTCATCTTCGGCACTGCCTGTCCAGACTGCGCCAAGTTCTTCCGCCAGTTGGCGGTGGTGCTTGCTGCGGGTGAAGACGTAGACCTTGCAGTCCCAATGGCGGGCAACCTGGATAACCAGATGGGCGCTGGCTCCAAAGCCATACAGGCCGAGATTTTGCCCCGGCTTGATGTTGCTCAGACGTAAGGCGCGATAGCCGACGATTCCCGCACACAATAAAGGGGCTGCGGCCGTATCGGAGAATTGTTCCGGGATTGGAAAAGCAAAATCCTGGCTGACAACAGTATATTGGGCGTAACCACCGTCGCTGTGTAGGCCGGTGAAACGGGCATTGGGGCAAAGATTTTCCAGACCGTTGCGGCAGTAATGGCACTCTCCGCAGGCCCAGTTAAGCCAGGCGATGCCGACCCTGTCGCCAATCCGAAAGCGGTTGGCTTCCGGCCCCAGTTTATCTACCAGGGCAACGATCTGGTGGCCGGGAATAACTGGCAGACGGGGCAGCTCCAGGTCGCCTTCTACGGTGTGTAAATCAGTGTGGCAAACGCCACAGATCAGAACCCGAACGCGAATTTGTCCCACGCCCGGCTCCGGGATCGGTACATCCACGTTGGAGAGGGGATCGGCCGATATTGGTTGGGGTTGTTTGAGTACCATTGCTCGCATAACCGCATTTTAACAGGCTAAAATGACTCCGCAAAGTAGGCTGGCTGATCGGTGCCATCAATGCGGTTCTGTCAGAACGAGGAGATATTTCAATGACTGTTGAAATATTACGATTGTCATGGTTTATATATGATCAGTGTCACTACGGCCGAAATACCTTCAGGTATACACTAACTTAACCTGGCTTAATTGAATGCCAGGATGTTTGATGATTGTTGATACATAACTGGAGATAACTTTAATGTTGAAGATCAAAATCCTTGGACCTGGTTGCGCCAATTGCAAACGGTTGGAACAGATGACTCGCCGCGAAGTGGAGAAGTTGAGCCTGGAAGCCGACATTGAGAAAGTGACCGACTACGGCCAAATTTTGGCTTACGGCGTCATGTCTACCCCAGGTCTGGTTATTAATGAGCAGGTAGTGGCTTACGGCCGAATCCCGTCCAATCAAGAAGTCGTCGGCTGGCTCACTGCCACACAAAGTTAAGCGAGTGGCCCTTCCATGAACAGTGAACAATTAACACTCATACCACAGCGCCGGTCAAGCTGGCAGCTTCCGGCATTAGTTATTTTGTTGGGGGTTATCTGGTTGCTTGTCTGGCAGCAGTTGCAAAACATCGCTGACTGGCTGACCTTTACCCTCATCGGGCTAGACCCGGAAACGCATCTGGCAGAATCGCTAAACTTTTTTCTGTACGATGTCCCCAAGATACTACTGTTGCTGTCCGGGATGATTTTCCTGGTGACAATCATTCGCTCCTTTTTTAGCCCGGAGCGCACCAGGGCAGTATTGGGAGGCCGCCGGGAAGGGTTAGGTAACGTGCTGGCTGCGGGCTTAGGGGTTCTGACGCCGTTTTGTTCCTGTTCGGCCGTTCCCCTGTTCATCGGGTTTGTAGAAAGCGGCATTCCTCTGGGTGTCACCTTTTCCTTCCTGATTGCCACGCCGGTCGTGAATGAAGTGGCTTTAGCCATGCTCTTCGGCCTGTTTGGCTGGCAGGTCGCCGGATTGTACCTGGTGACGGGCCTGACCATCGCCATCGTCGGGGGGATAGCAATTGGCCGAATACGGCCGGAACGGTATGTAGAAGATTTCGTTTGGCAAATACAGCTCGGTCAACAAGGCGCAATGACAGCCTATAAACCCACCTGGGATGATCGTATTCGGGAGGCGGGCCGCAGTACGAAAGAAATAGTAAGCAAAGTCTGGCCTTTTGTGGTCATCGGTATTGCTGTTGGGGCGGGTATTCATGGCTACGTCCCCGAAGATTTCCTGGCACAGATTATGGGCAGCGAGGCATGGTGGTCTGTCCCTGCCGCCGTCGTTCTCGGCATCCCCCTCTATTCGAATGCTGCTGGCGTCATCCCGATTGTCTACGCCCTGATGGAAAAAGGAGCCGCTCTGGGAACCGTGCTGGCCTTTATGATGTCGGTTGTTGCTCTGAGCTTGCCGGAGATGTTAATCTTGAAGCGGGTGCTTAAGGCCCGGCTCATTTTAGTTTTTATCGGTATTGTGGCCCTGGCAATCATATTGACGGGTTACTTATTCAATTTTCTTATCGGCTAAAAAGTTGTACCTGGGTGACTTCCTTATGATTGAAAGGGAAATGATAGAAACAACGGCCGTATTCAAAGCGCTTTCAGACCCGAATCGGCTGCTAATCTTTACCGAATTGATGTCTGGCGATTCCTGCAACTGTGAGTTAAAGGACAGATTGGGGCTGGCCCCCAATCTGCTTTCACATCATCTCAAGGTTTTGGAAAATGTCGGCCTGGTCACTTCGCGCCGGGATGTGGTAGACGGCCGTTGGATCTATTATGCCGTCAATCGAACCGCTATCAACGATTGGTACGATTGGCTGACCGTATTTTTTAACCCCGCTCGCATTCACACTCGCCCCGTTTGTGGGCCGGAAGGACAGATGGCGGGTTAACCTTTTTCTTGTCTATAGGCAGCTATCCTTTTGTCAGTTAAGATAGCCTGTAGAACATAAAGTTAATTTAATGCCAGGTGCCTATATACAACCAACCCCACCAGCAGTTTATCGCCCAAATACGAAATAGTGGTGTTCTCATCAAACCACCGCGGCGTCTTTATTACGCTGGCGAAAAAATTACGGCCGTTGTCAACAGTTTAGACGGCCGTTCCCCACAGGAAACGTGTTTCACAATTGCCCACAGTCCCGGCAGCGGCTTTGCCGGGCAAGTCTACTGTGCCCAGCCAGAAGGGGGAACCGACCTGGTTGCCATCAAAGTATTACGCCCAGCCTCTATCTGGAAAGAACGTTTCCGCGATGCACTTTTCCGACTCAGTTTCCAGGCTGCCTTTGCCCCACGACTGACAGAAGAAGCAGTTCGGGCCGGTTTAATCTGGCAAACGTTGCTGCGGATTGGGGCGGGTATTGAGTGGGGAACGCCAACGGCCGTTGTCCAGCCTCTCGGTTACTATTGGGATGAGGAGTTACGCAGCTTTGCCGAAATACACCAGTGGATAGACGGCCGTTCATCCCGCTACAGTGCCGATGAACAGTTGGTAGGCCGCCTGTTCGACCATGCTGCCACAATGCCAAACGGCGAAATGAGCCGCCAGCGCCACTTCATGAGCCGGATGACCCGGCTTTGTTACCAGATGGGCGCCGTCGGTTTGGCCCGGCAGTATGAATGGTACACCTTTGTATCCCAGGCCAACGTCCTGCATTGCCAAACACTGGAACCGGGACAATCGGAATTTGTCGCTGTGGATTTTCGGCCGGGTTTGGCGGTCCCCTTTTTTCTCCCACTGTCACCGCATCATCTTCATATCATCATACAAGGGCTGAGACGCGGCATATTGCGCCACTTTGACGAAGTTGATATGGCCCGGCTGGATAGGTACACAGCCGATCATGCCGGTCAGTTCGAGCCTGTCCAGACCTTAATCGAGCAGTTACAGGAAGATGAAGCCCGTTACCGCGATGGGTTGCCGGACTTGTGGCAGCATCCCACTCACTTACGAGAACGCAGAGTTAAAACGGCCGTCATTGCTACCTGGCACCAATCCGGCCTGATTGCTGACGATCAACTCCCCCAACTGACGGAGAGAACGACCCTTTTTTATCTTTATTTTTTGCTTGATCATATGCCGGTGTTGGGCCATTTCTTACTTCGTTTGTGGGGAAATCACCGCTATCGCCAGCATTGGCAGCGAATGATACGTGAGCGTGATTATCGGAAGGAAGTCACGGCCGTTATCCGCGACCGCGACCTGGTGGAGTGGTTGCAAACCGGGCGGGTGACAACGGCCGTCATCCCCAAACTTGCTCGATCCATGCCTCGTTACTGGCGGGATAAGCTGATACTTAGCTGGCTGCCTGCCCCCATACAACGCCTGTTGACAAGTCGGGCTGCCCTGCTCGAATGGTTGTACAGCCGGTTGTTGTTTCCGCTTCGTTTGCTATTTCAGCCGGAACAACGACAAAAATGGCTCCATCATATCATTTCCGTACAGGTCAAAAATGGGGTGGTTTCCAGAAGCGACGAAACACGCTTCCGCGAACAAATTTATGAACCTCTGATGCACGGTTATTTACGGGATTTAGGTCTTACGGCCGGTTTGGACATTTTTTCCAAGACGTTGTCTCTGTTACTGGCCTATTACGGCGTGGTACAGGGCAATTTCTTACCCTTTCTGGTTGTCTCATTTGG
>JBAPRX010000595.1:0-3062 GCA_049281335.1 Promineifilaceae bacterium (SeqCode) | reverse complement strand
GACCCAGCCCAAGCTGCAAGAGCTGGCGGCGAAACGGGAGACTTTGTTTGGTCAAACGTGGCTGCAAAGGGGATCGGCCGTTGGTGCGGCCGTCACTTATTTGCTGCTGCTGACCGGCTCGCTTGTTACCCGTACCGGCGCGTCCCTGGCCTGTCCCAGCTTTCCGCTGTGCGGCGTGGCAGAGATACCGGAATCATTACAGGGGCTGCCGACGATTCAGATGATTCACCGAATCACTGCCTTTACGGTTGCGGCCGTTCTGATTTTGATCATCTGGCAACTGTTGAAAAACGGCCGAAGCTCTAAAACGGCGACCTGGATTGCCTACGGCCTATCCACCCTGTTAATCCTCCAATTTGCTCTAGGCATCAGCAATGTGCTGCTGTCTTTGCCGCTTTGGTCACGTATTCTCCATCTTGGCGTTGGTGGGTCCATTTGGGTTGTAATGGTTATCCTGGCGGTCACGCTCGGCCACGACCGATTCGTTCAAGCACGATAAGGGCGATACGCACATCACAGCAACGGGGATAAATCAGTTAGAATTGGAACCTGACACCAATCACGATGCTTACAGAAAAGGTCAAAGGAATTGGGCCGGTCTGCTCCTGGCTATCTTTCTCTTCTTCTGGATCAGCGGGATTACGCTTGCCGTTCACTGGATAGGCTGGCTGGTTGACCAGTACACTCAGAATATCGGGGAGGGCTGGTCTCAATCGGTCTGGTTTTTCATTTCGCTGGGGTCTGGCTTTGCCCTGAGTCTGCCGTTTATTTTTGTCCCCCTGGCCTGGAAAAATCTTCGCTACCGGGGTGTTTTTCAAAGCTGGCTGTTGGGTGTTGGCTATGTTTTTCTGCTGGCTCCCATACGACTGGTGGAGCCGACCCATGTGCAGTTAGCCAATCTGCTCCAGATTGTGCTGACGGCCGTCTTCATCGTCCTATTTGTCGGTTTCGGGCTGTGGCGGGGCAAGATTCAGTGGAAACGGCCGTCCTTTAATATAGCAGTTCGGGCCATGCTCCCGGCCTTGCTGCTGGCAGTCGTTCCTGCTTACCCCTGGCTGCTCTGGGGTTCGCTTGGCTCGCTTTTAGACACGTTTCTCAACCTCGCTGCCGGTCTTTTCTTTGGCCTGGCTGTCGGACTGGTTATTGTTTACGTCTTAATGCCTGGAATCGGCGCGACCAGTCGGGGGAAGTTTTGGGATGTCACCCTGGCCGGTCTGTCTATCGGGGCGATGCTGCTGGTGATGGCTGCCGCACTTGGCTTTAATGGGTTGCAGCTGCTCCTATTCTTTGCCCTGCCGGGAATGGGCGGGGCAGCGGCCGTTTTTGTCTATTCTGGCAATCGTGTTGGGCCGGGACATTTGTCGGCCGTTTCTCTCTTTGTGGGCCTGACTGCGGCCGTCCCAGCCATGTTCATTGACCCGGATGAGTTTGCCCTCGTGCTGGGATTGGGACAGCGCGACCTGCTAGGTTTTGCGCTGCTGGCCGGACTCGTTGTGATGGTTATTAGTTGGGGATTGAGTCTGACGGCCGTGATCTGGCGGGGGAGGGTAACCGGTCGGCTGCCCAGGCCGTTTGTTGCCATTGGGCTGTCTATCTTTGGAGTTGGGGCGTTGGCGCTTTACTTCCTGGTGGGCCAACCCGGTTTTCACGGCGAGCAGATTTTTGTCATCATGGTTGATCAGGCCGATGTCAGTTCGGCCGAAACGATGAGCGATTATGATGTCCGCCGCCAATTCGTCTACGACACGCTGGTGGCCGAGGCCAACGGTTCCCAGGCCGACATCCGCACTACTTTAGATAAGTTGGGCGTGGATTACACGCCCTATTATCTGGTCAATGGGATGGCCGTAGACGGCGGGCCGATTATTCGCTTTTGGCTGAACAATAGGCCGGAGGTGGATCGAATTTTGGACAATCCGGTGTTACGGCCGTTACCAGCCCAGGCATCACCACTAACCGGGACGGCTTTGCCGCCTACCGGTCCCCTGTGGAATCAGACATTGATCGGCGCAGACAAGGTGTGGGAAGAATTTGGGGTAACGGGCGAAGGGATTGTGATCGGTCAATCTGACTCCGGCGTTCAAGGCGACCATCTTGAACTGGCCGAAAGCTATCGTGGCCGAGAGAGCGGCGATGATTACAACTGGCTTGACCCCTGGAATGGCTCGGCATCCCCAACGGACATTGGCGGTCATGGAACCCATACGCTTGGATCTATCGTCGGTCAGAATACCGGCATTGCGCCCGGCGCGAAGTGGATGGGCTGTGTGAATCTGGCCCGCAATCTGGCAAATCCGGCCTTTTACCTGGACTGTATGCAGTTTATGCTGGCCCCTTATCCTTTGGGCGGCGATCCCTTTACGGATGGCGATCCGCTGCTTTCAGCCAATGTTCTGAATAATTCCTGGGGCTGCCCGCCTTTGGAGGGCTGTGATCCTAATACGTTCCTGGCCGCCGTTCGGGCGTTGCGAGCGGCGGGGATTTTCGTGGTTGTTTCGGCCGGGAATGACGGTTTTGCCGGTTGTGAAAGTCTGGACACGCCCCCGGCAATCTATGATGAGGTCTTTTCTGTGGGGGCGATTGACCAAACTGGAAGGCTGGCCGACTTTAGCAGTTTGGGGCCAGTGACGATAGATGGAAGCGGCCGAATCAAACCTGATATCGTTGCTCCTGGGGTCAGTGTCCTATCTGCCTTTCCGAATAGCAGCTATGAGGTTCTAGATGGAACCTCTATGGCGGGGCCACATGTGGTTGGCGTCGTTGCCTTAATCTGGTCGGCTAACCCGGCTTTAATTGGGCAAATCTCCCAAACTGAAGCGATCATGACTGAAACGGCGCAATCTTATACCGGTATTCTCCCGACCTGTGTAGATCAGTCTCAGATACCGAATGATGGCGTTGGGTTTGGGATGGTTGATGCTTATTCGGCCGTTAAAATGGCGCTGGGTGAATAAAGGCAGGGGCATTACCGGGCAAGGCAGACGGATGTGACAATCTGGTAGGTGTTTTAGGCGTTTAGAGATTAAGGTGGCGGCCGTCTGCCTTGCCCCTACCCGATTACC
>JBAPRX010000594.1:0-11554 GCA_049281335.1 Promineifilaceae bacterium (SeqCode) | reverse complement strand
CGCTGATAACCGTCCGATACAAACTCTCAGCATGAAGGCTTTCCAGCGTGTGGCAGGGAGCGTCCAATTTCTCGGCAAGTAGTTGTGCCAACCCCTGATCAAAAGCGGCATGTTCCATATTGATAACCACTGAGCGGATACCCGTATCCTGAATCATCTTCGCGATCCGGTGCGCTTCCTGCTGAGGCGGCAGGTCAGTAATACTGACATTCCCCGCCCCGTCGGTCAGCAAAATCATCATCGGCATCACATCGGGATGGGTATTCGCCTCCTGGCGGAAGATGTTATAAGCCAGCATCAGTCCAGCCGAAAGCGGCGTCTTCCCCCCAACGGCAATATCCGCCAGCGCCTTTCGGGCCAACTGCACCGAGTTTGTCGGGGCCAGAACCAGCTTGGCGTCATTCTTATTGAACACCACCAGCCCAACCCTGTCCCGCCGCTGGTAAGCGTCGGTCAGCAGAGACATGATAGCCCCTTTGGTCGCTTCCATCCGTTCCGCAACGGCCATGCTCCAACTGGCATCCACCACAAACAGCACCAGATTGGCCGACCGGCGCACCCTAACTTTCTCTCGTAGGTCGCTTTTCTTAAGGGCCAGGGCCGTTTTCGAGTGGTCGCGTGTTTTTTGGTGGGGGGCGGCAGCCCGCAGCGTCGCGTCGAAGGCCAAATCGGTGACTCTATCTTTCTGAGGCAGGCGGGATTGAATATATCGGCCGCGTTTCCGGTCCGTCTTGGTTCGGGAGCGACGGCCAGCCTTATTTCGCGTCAGCCGGTCTAGCTGGGTATCCAGGCGGCGGGCGGTGAACTCCTGGGCCGAGGAAACCTTCTGACCCCCTTCCCACCACTGTCCTTGTTGGGCAGATTGAGGGATGGTTTGTGGCCCGGCTTCCGTTTGGGCCACCTCCGCACCCTCCGAAGATTCGCTATCTACGGTTTTTTTTTACTGGCCTGACTTTCGTCGGCGTTTTCCAACTCTTCACCCGGTTCGCCGTTGCCCCATTCGCTTTGAGCCTGGGACAGACGCTCTTCCAGTTCGTACATCGTCACCGATTCATCCTGGAACGGCCGAGATTTCATGCGATGGGGCAGGGCCAGTTCGGCCGCCAGGATAATATCCTCATCCCGAATGGCGTCTCGGCCCTGGAGAGCCGCGTGAGCCTGCGCCCCCCGCAAAATAACCAGGTCAGCCCGGTGGCCGTCCACCTTCATAGAGGCAGTCAGTCCGGCAATAGAGGCCAGGTCACGTCTGGAATAACGGACATTGTTCGCCATCTCGCGCCCTTGTGCAATCTGCCCTGAGAGTTGTTTTTCCCGTTCAGACCACCGTTCGCGGAACCCTTCCGGATCGCGCTCAAAGTTGATGCGCCGTTCCATAATTTGGATGCGCTGTTCAGGGTCAAGCAGACCGCTAATCTGGACCGAAAAGGCAAAGCGGTCGAGAAGCTGCGGCCGTAAATCCCCTTCTTCCGGGTTCATCGTACCGACCAGGATAAACTTTGCCGGGTGGCTGAAGCTGATCCCTTCCCGTTCCACAACATTAACCCCCATCGCGGCCGAATCCAGCAGCAGATCAACCACATGGTCGTCCAGCAGGTTAACCTCATCCACATAAAGCAGCCCCCGGTTGGCCGACGCCAGCACGCCCGGTTCAAAATGTTTCTCGCCTCGCTGGATCGCCTTTTCAATGTCAAGCGTTCCAACAACCCGGTCCTCCGTCGCGCTGACCGGTAGGTCAACAAAGGCCGTCTGGCGGGTAGTGGTGGTCAGATTGCCATCCGAATGGCGCACCCGGCAGTCGTCGCACCATTCATTCGGCCGATCTGGCGCACAACCGAAGCGGCAGTCGGCAACGACTTCAATATCAGGCAGGAGGGCAGCCAGGGCGCGTGCGGCCGTTGACTTCGCCGTGCCGCGTTCCCCGCGAATGAGCACACCGCCAATCTGAGGACTGACAGCATTCAAAATTAAGGCCCGCTTCATGCGTTCCTGGCCTACAATTGCAGTAAATGGAAATACAGCTCTGGTCATTATTTTCTACTCTTTAGATGTAAGCGGCCGTCTAATAGAATAACTTACTGGCGTTTGGCGTGTAGAGCGATTTGGTAAATCGCTCCTCAACACCAGTATCCAAATATTTAAAGTTGGCCGCTTACAGGACACAATGAAAGTTTCCTTTAACGATGGGTGATTATACTGAAAGGAGAATGTGGTGCAACGGCTTTTGAGATTCTACTTAATTCATTTAAGATAGGCTTTCATGGATATTACAAGACGAAAGATTTCATTTTCAATTTTTCCCCGCCATTTTTGGGTTGGTCTGCTGTTGATTTTGTTCGCCTGGCCTCTAAACTGGCTGCTGCCGGGCTTGCGAACCCATCTCCTGTTCTTCCCACTGTGGTTGGGCTACATCCTGGTTGTGGATGGCCTGGTGCTGTACCGCAAACAGACCTCGCTCCTAACTCGGAGCAGGCGGGCCTTTGTGGGCCTCTTCCTCGTTTCGATGCCAATCTGGTGGCTGTTTGAAGCCATTAACTGGCGGACACAAAATTGGAGCTACCTGGGCCGGGAAAATTTCTCCGACCTGGCTTACTTCGTCCTGGCCTCGCTCAGTTTTTCAACCGTGATCCCGGCCGTCTTTGGAACGGCCGAACTCGTCAGCACCATGAGTTGGCTCAAACGGCTGCCAAAAGGGCCAACGATCAAACCCGTTCCGGCCGTATTGTGGGGCTTCTTTCTGGTCGGCTTGGCGATGCTGTCCGCCATGATTATCTGGCCCAAGGTATTTTTCCCGTTCATCTGGCTCTCGTTTTACTTTATCCTCGCGCCAATCAATGTCTGGCTGGGCAATCGGTCACTGGCCGAACATACGGCCGTTTCCAACTGGCGGCCTGTCGTCTCCCTGTGGATGGGTGCGCTCATCTGCGGTTTCTTCTGGGAAATGTGGAACTTCTACGCCTTTCCAAAATGGGTCTACCACGTGCCGCCCTTCGAGTTTCTTCACATCTTCGAGATGCCGCTCCTGGGCTATGGCGGTTACCTTCCCTTCGGCCTGGAGCTTTTCGCCTTCTACCAATTTGTGGTCGGCCTGCTAGGAGCCAAACAGTTAGCCCGATTTGTCCAAATTAGTGAATAGTGAACTAGTCACCTGACACAAATCAGATGAAGTAAGGCACATCTCTAATGGAGATGGGCAAATTATTAATTAAGCATCTTTCCAACATATCATATCCAATCATATCCAATCCGGAACACACTCAAATCCCGGCGGTCAACCCTATCTACCAAATGGCGGTCACCACGTTTAATGACAGTGGTGCCAAAGGCAAAAAGCCAAACATAACGCAGAGCGACGACCAAAGTCAATCTGGATAAACGCAGGAAGTGGCACAAGCAACTGGCTTCCAAATCAGCACCATTGCCTCAGCAGGTTGGATAGTTGAAGTAGGGGATTGGCCACTGAATGAATTCGGCGTTTGAGACAGGAAACCTGTTGAGGCGGGTTGGATGGTTGGAGGGGTGATTGACCCAGTCCGCCGGGGGGTGGAATCCGTCCGGCTATATAAGTTCCGGTGCTGATGACGGCGGCGAGGGGGGTCTTTGGGGGATATAACCTGGACCATATCTAAAGTTAGGAGACAAATTAAGGGCTTTTTCGATAAGCTGGTTGAAATCGAGGAGGTCGATCATGGTGAAGAGATGTTTTGTTCTGTGTTTGATCATCGCTTTGTGTCTGGCTATGGCGGCCTGTTCTTCAGACAATTCGATTCAAGAGACGGTCACTCCGGAGCCGAGTCCTATAACTGAGGCGACAATTTGATGAGTGATGGGCGAGGCATGGATACACTGATACGTGAAGGCCCTCTAAATAATAAATCTCACGCAAAGGCGGGGAGAGCGCAACGGGTTAAAGTTTTCAACCATGGTGGTGGGCGCCACGTGAATATAGTGATTGGAGAATTCTCCTCCTTTTGTTTCAGACAGGCTCGAATTGGGATGGTCTATCTGGTGACCTTCTTGTTCTTTGGGCTTGGGGCGGGCTGCCAGGCGACGGTTCCAACTCTTCCTGCTGCTTTGTCTCCTGCCGGGTTTTCGCTTCCGCATGGTCAATCCACTGTTTCTGAAGACGACCTTCGTTATGCCTCCAACGGGCAGGTGCTTTTTGACCATATTTCTCTGGAGGAGGGGCTTTCGCAGAGTGTGGTGCTGGATATCTTGCAGGACAAGCAGGGGTTCATGTGGTTTGCGACTCAGGATGGGTTGAACCGATATGATGGGTACAGCTTTAAGGTTTTCGAGCAGTTGAGCGATGACCCGACGAGTCTGAGCGGGGATTTTATTAACGCGCTTGCGGTGGATGAAAACGGCCGACTCTGGATTGCCACGAATGGGGCAGGGTTGAATATGTATGACCCAATGACGGGCCTGTTTACCCGGTATCAGCATGATCCTGAGGCTGCCTCAAGTCTGAGTGATGATTATCTGAATGAGGTTTTTGTGGACCGAGATAATGTGGTCTGGACCGGTTCGATTTCGGGCGGACTGTGCAGGTTTGACCAGAGCAGTGGTTCATTTAGCTGTTACCTTCATGATCCGGCCGATCCGAACAGCTTGAGCAATAACAATGTCCAGGCTATTGTCCAGGATGAAGCCGGTACCTTTTGGATTGGGACGTCGGGCGGGGGGTTGAACCAGAAGGAGGCGAATCGTGACACATTCACGGTTTATCGTCACGACCAGAACGACGTCTCCAGCTTGAGTGATGATGAGGTCTCGGAACTGCTTTTTATGGGCGGCGGGACGTTGTGGGTTGGAACTTACCACGGCGGCCTGGACCGGTTGAACGTCAGGACGGGAGAGTTCAGTCATTACCAACATGATACGACCGATTCCAGCACACTAAGCGGTGGCAGGATTTCGGCATTGATGCTGGACCGGAAGGGTTTGTTGTGGGTTGGGACCGATGGCGGCGGGTTAAATCGTTTTGACCTTCGCACCGGGCAGTTTACTCGCTACCAGGCGGACAGCGGCGACCCAGAGGGGATCAACAATAATCAGATCTGGTCGGCTTATGAGGATTCCGGCGGGGTGCTGTGGTTTGGCACTTTCGGCAGCGGGTTGAACAAGGTTGATTCGACCCGCCAAAAATTTTCTCTTTTCCGCTACGACCACAATAATTCAAACAGCCTTAGCAACAATCAGGTGTGGGGTTTTTACGAGGACAGGAACGGCCTTTTGTGGGTGGCTACCAACGGGGGAGGGCTAAATTGGTATGATCCGGAGTCAGGCCAGTGGGGACGGATTCACACTGATCACCTGAACTCGTCCAGTTTGTCGAGCGACTATGTTGTGTCAATTCTGGAGGACTCGGAAGGCTTTCTTTGGGTAGGAACGAACGGCGGGGGGCTGAACCGGTTGGACCCGCAAACAGGCCGTTTTTCCCATTATGACGCGTATGATTTTGTGCCTGATATTTTTGAGGACAGCGGCGGGCAACTGTGGGTTGGCGCTTTCGGGGGATTGGGTAAATATGACCGTGAGCGCGACCAATTTACTTTTTACCGCCACGATCCATCTAACCCCAACAGTTTGAGTGATGACAGTGTGGTTGATATTGTTGAGGGGGAAGACGGCCGACTTTGGGTCGGGACCTTTAATGGGGGGCTGAATCTGTTTGACTCTGATACGGAACAGTTCACCCGGTATAGGCACAATCCGGAAGATACGAACAGCCTGACGAGCGATATGGTGTTGGGGTTACTGTACGCGGACAATGGTGTTGTCTGGATTGGCACGATTAGCGGGCTGGATAGATTTGATCCGCAGCGTGAAAGTTTTACCCATTATACCAAACAGAATGGGCTGGTGAATGACCTGATTTACGCGATCCTGGAAGACGATAACGGCCGTGTCTGGTTTTCGACGAATATGGGCCTGAGCTGTTTTGATCCGAGAAGCGAAAGATTTACCCATTACAGTGAACAGGATGGGCTGCAAAGTAATGAGTTCAACCAATGGGCAGCGGCTAAAACGCGGAGTGGGGAGATGTTATTCGGCGGCATCAATGGCTTCAATGCTTTCCATCCTGATTTGATTCAAAAAAGCAGTTTTGATCCGCAATTGTTGGTGACTGAATTTCAGCTATTCAATGAACCGGTGGAACCGGGTGACGTTTCCCCGGGTAAGGTCGTTCCCTTATCGCAGCCTATTGAAGTCAGTGATGAAATCAGGCTTTCTTACCAGGATGATTTCTTCTCATTTACCTTTGCCGCCCTGGACTATTCGGCACCAGAGGGAGTGCATTATGCCTACCAGTTAGAGGGTTTTGATAAGGAATGGATTGAGGTTGGAACGCGACGGTATGCGGGTTATACCAATGTGCCGCCGGGCGATTATACGTTCAAGGTCAAGAGTACGAACAGTGATGGTATTTGGAGCAGTGGGGAGACGCGTATCCGAATCCTCATTCCACCGCCGTTCTGGGTTGCGTGGTGGTTTCGGGCTTTGGTTGTTTTGTTTGCTGTGGTGCTGGTTACCGGAGTTGTTGGTTGGCGGATGCGATCCATTGAAGGGCACCGGCGGCTGTTGACGCAGGAAGTGGCCCAGCGGACACAGGAGTTGGAGGAGACGCTGACAGAGTTGGGCCGGGCTAAGGAAGCGGCGGAAGCGGCGAACCGGGCCAAGAGTATCTTTTTGGCTAATATGAGCCATGAATTTCGAACGCCGCTTAATGCGATTTTGGGGTTTACCAGGCTGCTTCGACGCGATCCGGTCCTGAATGAGGAGCAGCGGGAGACGGTGGCGATTGTGGAGCGCAGCAGTGAGCATTTGTTGGGTCTGATTAATGATGTTTTGGAGCTGTCTAAGATTGAGGCGGGCCGAACAGTGTTGAATCCACAGTCCTTTGATCTGTACCGGCTGCTGCGCGGGCTGGCGGAGATGTTCCGGCTGCGGGCGGAGAGTAAGGGGCTGGGGCTGCAAATGGAGATGGGAGAAGGGCTGCCGCAGTTGATTGTGGCGGACGCGGGGCGGCTGAGACAGGTGCTTATGAATCTTATGGGTAATGGGGTGAAGTTCACGGAAGCGGGAAGGGTCTGGCTGCGGGCAGCGGTTGACGTTACGCCAAAGGGAGAAACGGCGGCGATCAATCGTTTATGGCTCCGGTTTGAGGTGGGGGATACCGGGCCGGGTATTTCTCCGGAGGAGCAGCAGGCGATATTTGAGCCGTTTGTTCAAACGACGGCGGGGATGGTTTTGCAGGAAGGGACAGGGCTGGGGTTGACTATCAGCCGACAGCATGTCCGCTTGATGGGGGGTGATATTTCTTTTGAGAGTATTGTGGGACAGGGCAGCGTTTTCCGTTTTTCTATTCCATGCGAGATCGTGACGGAGACGGCCGTTTCTGCTTTGCAGATCAGCCATAGAGTTACTGGACTGGAACCAGGCCAACCTTGTTACCGGCTTTTGGTAGCTGATGATCAGGCCTCTAACCGACAACTGTTGGTGAAGATTTTGGAGCCTTTGGGATTTGAGGTCAGGGAAGCGTCTGATGGGCAGGAGGTCATTGCTATCTGGCAGGAATGGCACCCTCATCTGATCTGGATGGATATGCGGATGCCGGTTATGAGCGGTTTTGAAGCGACACGGTATATCAAGAGCAGCAGCGAGAGGGAGGCGCCTGTTATCGTGGCGTTGACCGCCAGCGGAATGGAGGAGGACCGGACGATGATTTTGTCTCAAGGCTGCGATGACTATATCCGCAAACCATTTTTTGAAGAAGATATTTATAACGCGCTGACGAAGTATCTTGGGGTGCGATTTGTCTATGAAGCAGTGCCGGAAGCGGATGGTTTACCGACTGTTACGGCGAATAATGGCGTGGAGAGCGTGGTCTCACCAGCACGCCTGGCCTCTATTCCAGCCGATCCAGTATCGGCTTTGGAACGGGCGGTGACTCTTGGAGATATGGAGGGGATCAAGGCCGGTATTATTCAGATCGGCCGATACGATTCTGAGCTGGCAGAAGTATTAAAGTCGCTGGCGCAAAATTTTGAATATGAAAGGATGTCCAGGTTATTAAAACCTGATGGGAAGCGTGCTTATGAACCAGAACGGACATGATTTGAACCAGAAAGAAATACTGATTGTGGACGACACTCCGGACAATTTGCGTTTGTTGTCTAAAATTCTGGCGGAGAACGGCTACCGGGTGCGGGCGGCGACAGGCGGGCAAAGGGCGCTGGATTCGGCTTGTCTGGCTCCCCCTGACCTGATTTTGCTGGATATTAAGATGCCGGGAATGGACGGATTTGATACGTGCGCGGCATTGAAGCTGGACCGTAAGCTGCGTGAAATACCGGTGCTTTTTATCAGCGCGCTTGATGATGTGGCCGATAAGGTGCGGGCTTTTAAGACGGGGGGCGTTGATTACATTACGAAACCGTTTCAGCCGGAGGAGGTGCTGGCAAGGGTGGAGACTCACCTGTCGCTGAGGGATTTTCAGCAGCGGTTGGAACGGGCAAACTGCAAGATGGTCCAGGAGTTAAACCTGGCGGGGAAGGTGCAGGCCAGCTTCCTGCCGGACAAGCTTCCGAAGGCAGCGGGCTGGGAGTTTGCAGTGACCCTGATGCCGGCGCGGGAGACGTCGGGAGATTTTTATGATGTGTTTACGCTGCCAGACGGCCGTTTGGGGATATTGGTGGCGGATGTGGTTGATAAGGGTGTCTGCGCGGCTTTGTTCATGGCCTTGACTTATGCGCTGATGCGGAGCCACGCGGCTGAACAAGGGCTTGAACCGTCTGCCGTATTTCGCGTAGTGAATGATTATATTCTCCATGATACACATGCGAACCAGTTTGTTACGGTTTTTTATGGCATTTTGGATGCGGTGACGGGCAGATTGGTTTACAGCAACGCCGGGCACTGTCCAGGGCTTCTTATCAGCCCGTCGAATGGTGGTGGGGTTAGGCGGTTGACTATTACGGGGATGCCGCTGGGTATTCCGGAGGATGGGGAATGGGAGCAGCGGGAGGTGGTTCTTGGGGCGGGGGACCTGTTGTTGTTGTATACGGATGGTGTGATTGACGCGGAGAATGAAGCGGTTCGGCCGTATGGGCTGGAACGGTTGGCGAGCCGGGCGGCGGGGTTGATGGGCAAAACGGCCGAGGCGTTCAAAGATGGGATCTTGAGCGATATCATGCAGTTTGCGGGAAACAGGCCTTTGTTTGATGATTTGGTGTTGTTCGCTGTTTCGCGTTTGTGGTAAGGGGGGAGGCGTGGCCTATTCCCTGGCAAAACCGGGCGACCACAAGGGTTCGCCCCTACACGCCATGTATTCCCAAAGAGCCAAAAATATAACCTTTAATATACCTTTTGATAGGGGATGGGGGGAGGGGATTGCTTTAGAGTATTGTTGGGTAAGTTTGTTTGTTCTTTGAAATTGTTCGGAACCCTTCGGAAATGTGGGTCGAGAATTTGGAGTTGGTGAGGTCTTTTTAGGAGACATCATCAGATTACCAGCTTCGAATAGGAAGCGTTGGTACATGGAGGTGTACCATGAAGAGGATATTAAGAACGCACAGGATTTTAATTGGGATTACTGTGTTCTTGCTGTTGGTTTTGGTACTGGGAAATACGGCCGAGCGATCCCAAGCGGCCGATTCGATGTGGACGGCACGATATTGGAATAACAAGACGCTCTCCGGCGATGTTGTTTTGCAGCGGAATGAGTCGAATGTGAATTATGATTGGGGTCCGAACAGTCCCGCGCCGGGTGTTATTGGTGACGATAATTTCTCGGTCTATTGGAAACGCGTTGTCAATTTTTCGGCGGGAAATTACCGATTTACGGCGACGATGGATGATGGAATGCGGGTCTGGGTGGATGATGTGCTCATCATTGATTCCTGGTGGGACAGCCAGGTCCATTCGATGAGCAAGGATGTTTACCTCTATGCCGGGGATCATAAGATTGAGATCCGGTATTATGAGGTGGGAGGCCAGGCTGTTGCGAAGTTTTCCTGGGCGGCCCTTGGCGGTACGACTCCCGGTCAGTTTATCAATTGGAAGGGTGAGTATTTTAACAATACGAGCCTAAGCGGATCGCCGGCTTTGGTGCGGGATGATGCGCGAATTGATTTCGATTGGGGTGTTGGCTCTCCGGCGTCGAATGTGATAGGGGCTGACCGTTTCTCTGTTCGGTGGACCCGAACGCTATCGCTCCAATCGGGGCGCTACCGGTTTATGGTTGTTGCTGATGATGGGGCGCGGCTGTGGATTAACGGCCAACTTATGGTTGACCAGTGGCATGACAGCTATGAGGGGACTTACTTCGCAGAGGTGGATGTTCCCGGTGGTTCGGCCGCGATCCAGATGGAATATTATGAGAATGTCGGGGGCGCGGTTGCCCGGTTGGACTGGGAACGGCTGGGGGGCACCGGCATTTATAACTGGCAGGGTGAGTATTACAACAATAAGAACCTGAGCGGGCCTGCGGTTTTGGTCCGCGACGATGCGAATGTCAGCTTTAACTGGGGCAATGGCTCTCCTGCTCCGGGGATTGTGAACAATGATAATTTCTCTGCCCGATGGACGAAGTCGTTCTACTTCAACAACGGCCGATACCGCTTTACGGCTACGGCTGATGATGGGGTCCGGGTGTGGGTGAATAACCAGCAGATTATCAATGGCTGGAGCGACCACCAACCGGCTTCCTTTACCGGCGATATTGATCTGCCTACAAACTCTGTCCCTATCCGGGTGGAGTATTATGAGAATACGGGCGGGGCGATGGTGAGCCTATCCTGGGTGCAGATTAGTGTCGTGCCGGCCCCGCAACCGACTCCGACACCGGTCCCTGGTCCTACATACGGAACTGGGGTTGTTCAAACTCCTTTACTGAATGTGCGGATCGGGCCGGGAACGCAGTACGGTGTTATTGGCCAACTGGTGAAAAACCAGAGCGTTACCCTTGCCGGATACCGGAGCGGTGACAGCCATTGGGTGATGATTAATTGGCAAGGGAGCACAGCCTGGGTCAGTGGTTTGCCTGGTTATCTTTGGACAAGTGTTCCGGTTAGCTCGTTGGCAGTCTGGACCGGAACTGTCCCGGACACTGGCGGCCCGACAAATGGGCCTACGGGGACAATCGCTTACTGCAATTACCTGAATCTTCGCACCGGCCCCGGTATATCTTATGGGGTTATCAGGGTAGTCCCGGCAGGGACGGTGGTTACCTTGCAAGGGCGGAATGCTGATTCGAGTTGGGCGAAGGTCCAACTGACTGATGGGACGATTGGCTGGGTACGGGCCACTTATCTGGTTCCATCGGTGCCACTCTCCTCGCTGCCGGTTGTGGGCTAATGCAGCCGGACGGGAGATTTAATGGGGAGGGGGATACAACCTGGTATCCCCCTCTGTCCGTTTAAGATTTTCATAAAAGCTGGGGTAGCTTGCCTCTACCCTGGAGGTAAAATGTTTAAGAAAGTATTGGGCTTAACGTTTGTTTTTATTCTTATGGCTCTGTCAGGAGGCACAACCCTGGCTCAAGGCCCAAGTC
>JBAPRX010000593.1:0-13118 GCA_049281335.1 Promineifilaceae bacterium (SeqCode) | reverse complement strand
CGTCGTTCCCTCCCCAGGGTCGCTTTCCACTGTCACCGAGCCGTTGAACTGAGCCACCCGTTGGCGCATGGCTATCAGGCCAAAACCGCCTTCCGTCTCGGCCGTTTCTGCTTCTTTCTCGCTCTTCAACCCGACCCCATTATCTTGCACATCCAGAATTACCACGTCAGCCATATAGGAGAGGGTGATGTCCACCTGGCTGGCGCTGGCGTGTTTGCGGACGTTGTTCAACGCTTCCTGCGCGGCCCGCAGCAGCGTCACTTCAACATCGGGATGGAGGTCTAACACGTCCCCCGTTGTCGTTGTCTGAACCACAATGCCTGTTTTCTCAGACCAGTTTGCGGCCGTTCTCGTGATCGCTTCCGGCAAGGAATGGCCTTCTAGCGACTGCGGCCGTAAATTGTCAACCACCCGTCGGGCTTGCTGCAAGCTGTCGCGGGCTGTTGACCGGGCATATTCCAGGTGTGTCTGGGCGGTTTTGGTATCGGTTGGCAGCGCTTGATCGGCCGCTTCCAGATGGGTGATGATGCTGATGAAACCCTGCGCAATTGTGTCATGGATTTCGTGAGCCAGACGCTGTCGTTCTGCCAATACCCCGGCCCGCCGTTCGGCTGCCGCCAGTTCGCTTTGCGACTGCTCTAACTGCTCAATTAGCTCTCGCCGTTGGGTACTCTGTCCAATAATGGCATTGATCCAAAGGGCCATCAGCACGGCAACGACCCCTGCCAACCCATAAATTAGAAAGATTGGGGCGTTGAAGGTGAACGGCGTGCCATCGGCCGTTATTTGCAAATAAGCTGCCAGCACTATTAATACAACAGCTTCGGGAATCGCGTAGCGAAGTTCGAGCAGGAAAAAAAGCTGGCTAAACAGCCCCGCCATCGTGAAGAAAAAGAACGGATGAATCTTGACCAGGAAGAACCACAAAATCATAACCCCGGCCATCACAACCGACGTTACCATTGGATGCCGCTGCAGGGTGGGGAAGCGGCCAGGTATAAGAATAATCCCTCCCATGTGCCAGACCGCTATCACTCCTACTAAAATCAGGATACTGCGCTGTTCAACGGCCGTGATCTCAGGAAAGTTCCAAACAAAAAAGACGGGGACAACTAACGAGAGGTAAAAAAGGAAGTACCACACCCACCCAAACCGCACCCATATATCGCTGCGATAACTGTTCTGTTCGGCCGTTTGGACTGTTATTTGTTTTCCATTCATGAGCATATCTATAATTTATGGGACTATTTAGGTGACAGTCAGTTCTGAACTGACTGTCACTATACCGGCTACTGGCTCACCGCAGATGAGCCGCTTCCCAGTGTAACAGCTTCTATTCCCAGCGGAAATAGCGGGCCGAGAGGATGGCGCCAACGACCAGCAAGCCCAGCATAACAACGATACCCGTTACATACCAGCCATTCCCAAACCACAAATCCTGAAACAGGTGAACCATCATGGTCATTGGCAGCAGTTCCGCAACATGGCGGACACCATCGGGCATCAACTGCAAGGGAATGGCCGCACCGGAAAGAAACATCATCGGAAAGTAAATCAACTGACCAACAACCTGGGCGATCCGTGACGTGGGGGCCACGCCAGCAATTAGATAACCAGAGGCGATAAAAGCCAGGGCGCATAGGGTAAAGCCACCCAACAGGGCGAACCAGTTTCCATTAAAGCGCAGGTCAAAAGCGACCAGGCCGACGATGATTAGCAGGATCATACCTAGTAAAGAGATGGCGAAGTAGATAACGACATCGCTGGCAAGATAGACCAACGGATGCAGGGGAGTGGCCTTGAAACGGCGCAGAATCTTCTGTTCGCGGGCGGTTGCAGTCGCCACCGGAATACTCATCAAAGCCGTTGTGCCAATCACCAACCCGGCCAGCGCCGGAACGGCCGAGTCTACAAAGCCAAAGCCGCCCAAATAGAAGCCGGAATCCGGCGGGGGCGGCTCATTGCCCCAAACGACGCCAAACAAGGTCAATAACAACACCGGAAAGACCAATGTGAAGAAGAAAGCGGCCGGTTCCCGCAGGAAGGTCTTTAATTGGGCGGTAGATAGTTTAATAAAGCTGTTCATTGTAATCTCCATATTTCGGTGAAAGGTAAGGGGTGAAAAGTTAAAAGTAAAAAGTGAAAACCACACTTTTCACTTTTTACTAACCACTTTTTATACTGACAACCCTACGCTCGAATTTCTTTACCCGTCAGGGCAATGAAAACATCTTCGAGGCTGGGTTGTTCGGTTTGTAAATTGCCAAAGGGTATATGGTTCTCTTCGAGGTTGTTGACGACGGTTGATACGAGTTTGTCTCCCGGACCATATACCGTCACTCGCTGACCGTGTTGTTCTACCCGGCTGACGCCTGGTAAACCATTGAAGAGGTTGGTGTCGAATCGGCCGTTTGCCTGGAACACAACTCGCTTTTCACCGGAACTTTTCTCAATCAACGCTTGCGGCGTATCCAGCGCAATGACCTTACCCTGGTCAATAATCGCTACCCGGTCACTCAATGCTTCCGCCTCATCCATAAAATGCGTCACCAGGACAACCGTCTTGCCCTGTTCCCGGATCGCCTCCACCAGTTCCCAGGTGCTGCGCCGGGCCTGCGGATCAAGGCCGGTTGTCAGCTCATCCAGAAAGACGATCTCCGGATCGTTGACCAGCGCCAGCGCAATAAACAACCGCTGTTTCTGACCGCCGGACAGGTCTTGAAAGTACGACTCCCGTTTCTCGGTCAATCCCCACTGTTCCAGGAGAGGTTCCCAGGGAACGGTGCGTTCGTAAAAAGAGGCAAAGAGATCAAGCGTCTCCCAAACCTTTAACCGCTGAGGAATAGCTGCCTGTTGAAGCTGAATGCCAATCCGTTGAGCCAGCGCAATACGATTCTGCTGTGGGTCTAGTCCCATGACTTTGATTGTGCCGCTGTCCGGTTCCCGAAGGCCGATGATTGATTCAACCGTCGTCGTCTTGCCTGCCCCATTCGGGCCAACGATACAAAAGATTTCACCTTTATTGACGGCCAGGGAAACATCCGCCACTGCGACGGTGGTGCCATAGCTCTTCCGTATGTGATTGACTTGAATAATCTGTTCCATTTTTTATTTCCTTTCTTATCTTAGCTCTGGAAGCCAGATACTTCTGTGCATTGGGTTGGTTAACTTTGGAATAAAGTATCTCGCATCTCAATTTCGTAGTGATGTATTCATTCTATATCCTGACGCCGAACTTGTGATCCTACAGGCAGTTGAAATACGGACACCACCTGTTTGATTCTGAAATCCACCGGTGGGTGCGCCTCTATCAACCAATCGGTTGATACAATGTCTGTTCAGGCTCGCCGGGTGATGAAGATGAAATAATTAATGTGGCAATAAACAACAATCGGGCGAGGCAGACGGATGGAACGCCTTGGTAGATGTTTTAGGCGTTTGGGGATTAAGATAACGGCCGTCTGCTTCACCCCTACCGGATTACCAATTTGTTTTCTGAACTTTCGTAATTCCCAGGCACGACTTCCCCTCGGAGCCGCCAATAGGACAACGGTCGTATCTCCCCAAACGGCCGGAATCGTGTATCATTGTTGTTCCTGCTGAATCGAACCCATTACACTGCATTGATGCGGCCTCTGGGTGAGATTTATTTTCGCAGGAATTTATTGGACTACATCAAAACACAACTATGAATGAGAATCAGGCAACAATTCATGGTAAGTTGTGTTAAGTCGTGGCTGTTTTCACTGGAGGAAGAACAATGCAAAACGCCTATTTCCCAATGATCTTTGACCTGGGCAAACAAGGGCCGGATGTCCGGCCCGACGAGCCAACCGCTCTGGCTTTTCTGACGGAGCAAGATTGGCAGTTATTAGCCGGTAAGGCCAGTTTGGCGACTTTTGAAAAAGATGAGGTCATCTTAGAAAAAGGCCAACTGCCGGATGCGATTTACATTATCGAAATAGGGCAGGTCAGAATCCAGCGCGAGTCAGGCGATACGATTGCCCGACGTGGCCCTGGTTCCGTCTTTGGGGAAGTTTCATTTTTGGAAGGGAAAGGGGCCAGTGCAACTGTCGTAGCTGATGAGACAGTGGAAGTATCCGCTATAAGCAGGGCCGATGTCGAGGCGCTGCTGGAATCGATGCCTGAATTTGCTACTCGTTTTTACAGGACGTTGGCTGTCACCCTGGCCTACCGTCTTCGTCAGGCGGTTGAACGCCTCAAGGAACTATCCTAAGTCAGCAGCCACAGACCGACTGCGATGCTCCCGCCAACAATGGACGCCAGGAAATTAACGAGATCGTTGTTCAACCAGCGCCATCCACGCAGCGGCCGTGTTTCTTGACCACATTTATGAACACGTTGTTCTGTATCCTTCCCACACTGGTCGCAGAAATATACTTGCTGGACTGTTGCTCCCAGAAAGCTGTCAAACAATGATCCGGCTAACCCGCCAATGCCACCAATAAACGCTCCCAGTAACAGGTTTAAGTCGGGTTTCAGCAGCCCGGCGGAGAGGCCAATGAGGATTCCGCCACCTATGGAAACGATGATACCTAACAGCGAAACGCCGCCCGAAGTCCCTGTCTCAACCCGACGGCCGTTTGTGATGAGACGCGGCGGCTGTTTTGACAGCGTTCCCAACTCTGTGGCCCAGGTATCGGCCGTTACTGTTGCCATCACTCCAATAAAGAGTGGAAACCAGATGGAGGAGGGGGCAGCCACGCTCAAAACAGCGATCACGCAGCCCAACCCGCCGTTTGCCACGACCTGTCCCGCGTCCCGTTGGTGGCCTTTATCAAACTTTTCGGCCGCTGCCTGTTTTTCTCCCTCTTTGAAATGGGAAAGCAGGCTGGAACTGACAAAAAACAAGCCCAACAAAATTCCCCATACCGGCCCACCTAACCCAAAAATGAGGATGCCTACAAACAAGGCGGCAGCAGTCCCTGACTTAGAAAGGGAACCACGCCAATAGGCCAACAAAACAATGGCGGCACTCATTAGAAATGCAATAATAATCTGGCGAGTATCCACAGAAGGCGAGTTTAGCACAATTCGTACTGAAAAAGCAGAAGTGTTACAATTTTAATCAACTTTCGAAGGAAGGAAGCATATGCAAGAAAACTTAAATCCATTTGCAATTGCCCAGGCGCAGCTAGATGAAGCGGCAGCAGTTCTGGGTCTCGATCCCGATATGCACGCTTTTTTGCGGGAACCGATGCGCGAATTCCATTTTACGATTCCGGTTCGTATGGATGACGGCCGAACTCGAACCTTCCGGGGGTTTCGGGTTCAGTACAACGACGCACGCGGTCCTGCAAAAGGCGGTATTCGGTTTCACCCTGATGAAACAATTGACACCGTTCGGGCGCTGGCCGCCTGGATGACCTGGAAAACGGCCGTTTCTGACATTCCCTTAGGGGGTGGTAAGGGCGGCGTTATCTGCAACCCGCGAGAAATGACTCGTGGCGAACTGGAACGTCTCAGCCGGGGTTATATGCGGGTCATTGCTCGTTATATCGGCACGACTAAAGACGTTCCGGCTCCTGACGTCAACACCAACCCTCAGATCATGGCCTGGATGTTAGACGAATATGAGCGGATCATCGGCCGTCAGGAACCGGGTGTGATCACCGGCAAACCGGGGCCGTTGGGCGGCTCCGCCGGACGTGGCCCGGCCACAGCTTTGGGTGGCATTTTTACCATTCGGGAAGCGGCCAAATTGTTGAATATGTCAATCGAAGGTGCGACCTGCGCCATTCAAGGGTACGGCAATGTCGGCTCTCATGCCCACCGCCTGGCACACGAAGTGTTGGGCCTGAAGGTTGTTGCTGTTAGCGATGAATTTGGTGGTATCTACAACGCACATGGTCTGGACCCGGCTGTTGTCAGCGAACATTTGCGTATTAACGGCCGTGTTGGTGGCTGCCCTGAATCAGAACCCATTGACAACGCCGATCTCCTGGAAGCCGAAGTAGATGTCCTGATTCCGGCTGCCATTGAGAACCAGATAACGGGTCAAAATGCGGAAGGCATTCGGGCCAGCATCGTGGCGGAACTCGCAAACGGTCCCACAACGCCCCAGGCAGATGAAATTCTCCATGATAAAGGCGTCTTTATCATTCCTGACTTTCTCTGTAATGCCGGTGGCGTTACTGTCTCCTATTTTGAGATGGTGCAGAATACCTACCAGTTTTACTGGGACGAACAGATGGTTAACGAACGGCTGGACATCAAGATGACGGCCGCTTTTAATGCCGTCGCCAATATGGCAGCAAACAAGAAGGTCAACAACCGCATCGCCGCTTACCTCGTTGCCGTTGCCCGCGTTGCCGAAGCTGTCCATCTACGCGGCTGGGTCTGATAAAAACCTGACCTGTAAAGGGATTTACAGGAGGTAGAGGGTTGCAAAACAACCTGATTTCTGGTAAAATAACAAGAACATTTGTTCTTTATTTTAATGGCAAGATTGACAAAATCTGACCCCCTTTTATGTTAGGAAAGGAGTCCGAACATGTATCAAAAATTAATCATTATTGGCAATTTAGGGACTGACCCAGAAATGCGCTATATGCCAGACGGCACGGCCGTAACCAACTTCAGCGTTGCCACCAACCGAGGCTGGACAGACAGCCGTTCTGGTGAGAGCAAAGATGAAACAACCTGGTTTCGCGTTTCCGTTTGGGGACGACAGGCCGAAAGCACCAATCAATACTTAAGCAAAGGTCGCCGTGTCCTGGTTGAAGGTCGTTTGCGCCCTGATCCTCAAACTGGCGGCCCCCGGCTGTGGACGGCCCAAGACGGTACCGTTCGCTCCTCGTTCGAGATAACGGCCGAAAATGTTCGCTTCCTGGGCGGCCGTGACGACAGTGGTGGCGGCGACTATGAAGACGGTGGCGACTACAACAGCCCTGCTGCCCAAGAAGAGGACGAAATCCCCTTCTAAATCAATAAAAAAAAGAGGTTCCGCCTTTTATCTTCTCCGATAAAAGGTGGAACCCCGCTCCCCCCCAAACACTTTTTTGTTAGACCTCGGCTTCTTCCACTCTGTCCGGGGCAAAATTTTGCATCAAATCCCCACAACAAAGCGCAACCGCATCCTGATTTAAGGTATAGAAAACCTGTTTACCGGCCCGACGGACATTCACCAGATTCGTCTCTTTCAGAATACTGAGGTGATGAGAAACGGTTGGTTGCGTCACGCCTGTACTTTCAACGATCTCGCTCACACACATCCAGCCACAGCATAACAAGCCCATAATTTGCTGTCGTGTTTCATCAGCCATTGCCTTTGCAAAAGTCACAGAATTTATTGCCATATCAATCAGATTTTATAGGGATTTCATACCTGGTGTCAAGTTTGACTTCCCAATGGCCCGTCGGTAGAATCAACCAATTAAACCAGAGGTGATTGTTTGGAGACAAGGGAAAGATTGTGCGGGTCATAATAACCTGAAAACTCAACAACAAATAACCGATAACCAATTTAATTCAATCTCCAGATAAATCACCATACAAGCCCTTTACAGAGTGAAACGAATGCGAATTGCAGTGGATGCAATGGGCAGTGATACCTACCCGGAACCTGATGTTGCCGGAGCGGTGCTGGCAGCCCGCGAATTTGGTGATGACATTATCCTTGTCGGCGACGAAATGGTCATTAAAAAGGCTCTTTCGCAGCACGATACGGCCGCTTTATCCATCCACGTCCAACATGCCACCGAAGTCATCGAAATGACCGACAAACCGGGCGTCGCTTCGCGCCAGAAGAAAGATTCTTCTATGCACGTTGGTATGCGCCTGGTGAAGGAAGGTCAGGCTGACGCCTTCGTTTCGGCCGGAAACACCGGGGGCATTCTGGCGGTGGCAACGCTTCACACCCTGCGCCGGATTCAGGGCGTCCTTCGTCCGGCGCTCGGCGTGGTTTTTCCTATTAAAGAACGGCCGATGCTTATTGATAATGGAGCTAACGCTGACTGCAAACCGGAGTTTCTGCTCCAATTTGGCATCATGGGCAGTTTGTTCGTCGAGCGGGTCTTAGGCATTGAAAACCCCAAAGTAGCCTTGTTATCAAACGGGGAAGAGGAAGGCAAGGGCAATACTCTCATCAAAGAAACCATTCCCCTCTTGGAAAGCAGCGGTTTGAACTATATTGGTAATATCGAGCCGAAAGAATTTATGCGTGGGCAGGCTGACGTTGCCGTCACCGACGGCTTTACCGGCAATCTCATCATGAAAACCACTGAATCCGTTGCCAGCTATATGTCAGACTTGATTCGAGAGGAGATGATGGAAGGGCCGCGCACCATCCTCGGTGGCTTGTTAGCCCGGCCTGCTTTCAACCGAGTTCGGCAGCAGCTCAACCCCGATGAAGTCGGTGGCGCACCACTTTTGGGTGTTAATGGTGTTGTCATTATCGCTCACGGCCGTTCAAACGACTTTGCAATCAAACAAGCCATTCGGCAGGCACGGCTGGCAGTCGAAAAAGATATTGTTGAAGCTATTAAAAACGGCATACAACCTGGCAGCTAAGTGACCGTCCGCGAATAAGGGCGCATTCATGCGCTGCGGAATTGCGCGGACGGTTTAAGCGTAGGCTGCCTCCTGATTAGATATTGTATTGCTGGCCGCTTACTAAGTATGGGAATTGTCGAGTCCGATAAGTGGCTGGGGCTAGAAACCGGCCGTTGGAGAAAATTATGAACCCAAAATATTTGGATAGTCGTGGCCGCCCCCGTATTGTTATTACGGGCGTGGGAGCAGTGACGCCACTTGGCCTTTCGGCCGATGAAAGCTGGGAGGGCGTTCTCTCCGGCCGTTCGGGCATTGGGAAAATCACGCAGTTCGATGCGTCTGAAATGCCCTGCCAAATCGCCGGAGAAGTTAAAGGCTTCGATCCGGGCGATTATATGAATTTCAAAGAAGCTCGCCGCATGGCTCGATGCTCCCAACTGTCGGTAGCCGCCTGCAAAATGGCACTTGAAGATGCCGGGCTGACAGAAGATGCCCCCGACCCAGAGCGCAGAGGCGTTGTTGTCGGTGTCGGTATGGGCGGGCTGGAGCGAGCGGTTGAAAACTTGCAGACCCTCTGGACGAAAGGGCTGGCAAGAGTGAGTCCTTTTGCCCTGACCGGTTCTTTGCCAAATATGCCCGCCCACCACGTCAGCCTGTTAGCCCAGGCACAAGGGCCGATTAGCACTGTTGTGGCCGCCTGCGCCACAGGAACCCAGGCTATTGGTGAAGGGGCAGAAATGATCCGGCGCGGCGTTGCAGATACCATTCTGGCTGGTGGGGCTGAAGGATTGATCCATGAAGCAGCCATTGCTGGTTTTTCTGCCATGCGTGCTTTGAGTATTTCCTTTAACGACAACCCAGAGAAAGCCTGCCGCCCTTTTGATCGGGATCGGGATGGCTTTATTCTTAGTGAAGGCGCTGGTATTGTCATTTTGGAGCGCCTGGATAAAGCCATTGAGCGAGGCGCTCAGATTTATGCTGAATTTCGAGGCCACGCTTCCTCCTCCGATGCCTTTCACGTCGCCGCCCCCGACCCCGATGGGGCAGGAGCCATTCGTGCCATGAAATGGTCTGTAGCAGATGCCGGGATCAATCTGGATGAAGTTAGCTACATTAATGCACATGGCACGTCTACCCCGATCAACGATGCCACTGAGACGCTGGCAATCAAGAAGTTGTTTGGCGAACAAGCTTACAATATTCCTGTCACCAGCACCAAATCTGTCACCGGTCATGCAATGGGTGGAGCAGGGGCGATTGAAGCGATTTTCTGCGCCTATGCCCTGAAAGAAGGGGTCATTCCTCCTACCTGGAATTATGAGACCCCTGATCCCGATTGTGACCTGGATTACGTTCCCAACAATCCCCGTGAGGCGGATGTGAAGGTAACATTGTCAAACTCTTTTGGATTAGGCGGCCAAAATGCCTGTCTGGTTTTGGGTAAGTATGAAAACGGCCGTTAATCTTCCGAGGATTGGCATAATAGACCTTTTCCGCAGGAACAAATTAATAAGGTTGAAACGATGAGTACGTTTGCCTCTGACTTACTGCCCTACAACGAAAATAACGACAATCAGGATAAGGAAGCCGAAACGGCCGAACAAACCACTACTCCCGGCGGCGAACACTCAATCCAATGGAAAGTTGCCACCAAAACGGCCGGAATCACCCCCGCAACGATCATCGCCGGTCGCCTGCAAGCCAATGGCATTCCCGCCCGCGCCTGGCAGGAAGGGGCAGGTCAAGCATATGGCCTGACAGTTGGCTTGCTCGGCAACGGTTATGTCATGGTTCCCGAAGCTTTTCTGGAACAGGCCCAAGCGCTGCTGGCCGAAGAGTTTGATGAGGAAGAATAATAGTTGCTAACTATGCCCCATTGCTTATTAACACAAAAGAACTTATCATCTATAATAATTGAATAGATGGGCTGCATTATTGAACTCTGTATAGTTATCATCAAACCTGAAGTGTATTAATAGGTGACATTTGTCATCGTAATACCGAGGTTTGTCACTTGGAAACAGTCTCGCTTTTATTAAGAATAGGGGAAAACCGTAACTAATCTTGACCTCAACCGACTATTATATGTAGTTCAAAAGAGATTTCTGGGCAAAAAGCAGCGAATGACACCAACTTTGAACCTGTAATTTGCAGAAAGTTGGTGCAAATCTTTTGATAAGGCTTAATCAATTAAGAAAACGAAGCAATAATCGTCTATAATATTACCGGTAATAAGTGACCGTCCGCAAATACGGGCGCATTCATGCGCTGCGGAATTGAGCGGACGGTTTAGACGTAAGCGGCCTCCTGATCAGATATTTTGTTGCTGACCGCTTACTAATTAGACAAGGAGAGGATAATGACTCAAGCGACATGGACAAATAGTGATGCGGTTCTTACCGAATCCAGACCCAATCGAACCAAATTTGTGATTGGCGGTCTGGTTATATTAGCGGCCGTTATCTTTTTGGTCGTAAACGCCATGAGCGGAACCACCCAACTTTATCTGACTGTTGAGGAATTCCACCAACAACAGAGCCAGCTTGCCGGCCGTGATTTGCGCGTTTCCGGTTGGGTTTTGGGTGACACAATCCAATATACCCAAATTGACAATCAGACCTCCCGCCTGGAATTCGACATTGTGGACGACTTTGAGAACCCAGGCCAGACTCTGCACATCGTTGCCATGAACGAACCGATGCCCGACCTGCTTCAAAACAAAGCCCAGGCTTTAGTTGAAGGCCATGCCGACAATGGTGCTTTCAATGCCGTCCCCGGTGGTCTCCTTCTCAAGTGCCCCACCCGCTATGAAGAGGGCGTTCCGGAAACAGCCGGATAATGAAGTAATTAGTGATTAGTAAAAAGTAGTTAGCGAGTCGTAATTGGGAGACATTGCAAGTTAATTACTAGCGGTGTTTTTTACCGCCAGTTACCCAATTATGAAGCTTACCGCAGGTAAGCCAATTACGTCACCCAAACCTTTGCATATCATAATTTGACAAAAACATCATGATTCCTGATCTCGGATTTGCCGCTATTCTCATTGCCTTTGCGACCGCCATTTATGCTGGCGCGGCTGCTTATTACGGTGGCCGAACCAAACAGCAAAAATGGGTGGAAAGCGCCCGAAATGCAAGTATGGCGATTTTCCCTCTGGTCATTCTGGCGTGTTTGTTGCTCATCGTTTCCTTACTGCGAAGTGATTTTTCAATTGAATACGTCTGGCGTGTCTCCAGCCGAGACATGCCTGCCTACCTGAAAGTGACCGCCTTGTGGGGCGGGCAGGCCGGTTCCCTCCTCTTCTGGAACCTGCTCCTGGCCGGTTTTACGGCCGCAGCAATGGCCCGCAAATGGGGCGACCAGCGCAAATTGATGCCCTACGCCATTCTCGTCGGCAGCCTGACCCAGATATTCTTCCTCGGCCTGGTTGCCTTTGTTGAGAATCCTTTCACCCGTCTGGCTGTCATTCCCGCCGAAGGCAACGGCCTGAACCCACTTCTGCGCCATCCGGGGATGATCATCCATCCGCCGATGCTTTACCTCGGCTTTACAGGCTTTACCATCCCCTTCACCTTTGCCATTGCTGCCCTCATTGCGAATAAGCTGGATGATGGCTGGATTCGCACCACCCGCCGTTGGACCTTGACTGCCTGGCTTTTCTTGAGCCTGGGGCTAATCTTGGGTGGCCGTTGGGCCTATGATGTCCTAGGTTGGGGTGGATACTGGGCCTGGGACCCCGTTGAAAATTCCTCCTTCATGCCCTGGTTGGCCGGAACTGCTTTCCTCCATTCAGTCATGATCCAGGAAAAGCGGAAAATGTTCAAAGCCTGGAATATCTTCCTGATAATCATTACCTATTGTCTGGTCATCTTAGGGACGTTCATTGTCCGTACCGGTGTTATTTCTTCCGTTCACTCATTTGCCCAATCAGGAATTGGCCTTCCTTTCTTTGGCTTCATTATTTTCATGCTGCTGTTGTCCCTTTTCTGGTTAACAAAGCGATGGGACAGCCTGAAAACTGAAAATCGGCTTGATTCCTTTCTTTCCAGGGAAGCTGCTTTCCTACTAAATAACTTTGTCATTTTGGGTATCCTGGCTGCCACTTTCTGGGGAACATACTTCCCCATCTTTTCTGAACTGTTCACCAATCAAAAAGTAACTGTCGGCCCGCCTTTTTATGAGAAAGTTAACGGCCCATTGTTTGCTGTGTTGGTCCTCTTGATGGGTGTTGCTCCACTGACAATGTGGCACCGTACCCAGATCAAGCGTTTGGGGCGCATGATCTGGAAACCGGCTCTTTTCTCTATTCTTGTGTCTGTTGCCCTCTTTGTCCTTGATGTTACAAACTGGATTGCCCTGTTAGGTTACTTCATCGTTACCTTTTCCCTGTCTTTAACCCTGCTTGAGTTTTGGAAAGGAATCTCTGCCAGAGTGCGCACCAAGAAAGAGAACCCCCTTGCTGCCTTCTCGGCCCTTATCGGCCGTGATCGCCGCCGATATGGAGGCTACATCATTCACCTGGGTGTTCTGATCATGGCTTTTGGTATCATCAGCACCACAGTCTATCAGCAAGAAACCCAAATTCGGCTGGCGCGGGGAGACAC
>JBAPRX010000592.1:0-2947 GCA_049281335.1 Promineifilaceae bacterium (SeqCode) | reverse complement strand
GTTATAATGAATTGAGTAACGGAGGCATATATGAAAAAACGTGTAGTAATTACCGGGTTGGGAACGTACAACCCGCTTGGAAACAACCCAGACATCACCTGGCAAAAAGTCTTGGCCGGGGAAAGCGGTATTGGGCCGATTGAAGAACTCAAAAACTTTGAACTAAAAACCCAATTTGGTGGGGAGGTAAAAGGGTTCGATCCGGTTGATCTATTCGGCCGAAAAGACGCCCGCCGCATGGATCGCGTCACCCAACTGGGGCTGGCAGCCGCTAACCAGGCCATTGCCGATGCCAATCTGACACTGGATGCCGACACCTGCCAGATGACCGGTGTTGTGTTGGGCTGCGGCATGGGCAATGTCGCCTCGGCCCTGGAAGGCTTCCAGGTTTTCCAGGAGAAAGGCCCCCTGCGAATGAGTCCTTTTACGATTCCGATGATGCTGGCCGATTCTCCGGCGGCAACGATCTCGATTGCCAATGGGCTGCAAGGGCCGAATATGGCCATTGCAACAGCCTGTGCGGCAGGAAACAATGCCCTGGGGGAAGCGGCCAAGATGATCCAGCGCGGCGCGGCCGACATAATGCTGGCAGGGGGCGCAGAAGCGCCGCTGCTGCCGGTGATCATTGCTGGTTTTAATGCAACGGGTGCGCTCTCGACCTACGATGGCGATCCGACCAGGGCGTCTCGGCCGTTCGACGCGGATCGGGATGGCTTTGTAACCGGGGAAGGAGCGGCCGTTTTGGTATTGGAATCGCTGGAACATGCCCTGGCACGTGGAGCGCGGATTTATGGGGAACTTCTAGGATACGGAACCAGCGCCGACGCCTTTCACGTGTCGGCTCCGGCTGATGATGGCGCGGGGGCGATCCTCTCCATGCGGAATGCCCTGGCCGATGCAGGCATGGAACCGGCTGAGATAGACTACATTAACGCGCATGGAACAGGAACGAAGCTAAACGACAAAAGCGAGACACTGGCGGTCAAGAAAGTATTGGGGGAGGTAGCTTATGATCGGCCAATCAGTTCCACGAAGTCCATACACGGCCACCTATTGGGAGCGGCAGGCGCGTTAGAAGCGTTGATCAGCCTTAAGGCAATCGGGGACGGATATTTGCCGCCGACGATTAACTATGAAACGGCCGATCCGGAATGCGACCTCGATTATGTCCCCAACACAGCCCGTAAGGCCCCCATCCGAACAGTGTTGTCAAATGGCTTTGGGCTGGGCGGGCATAATGCCACAATTATATTAGGCAAGTATGGATGAGGAACCGGAACCGGCTAGGCTGGTAAGGCCACTTTATCCTGGTAATGGGTCTCGCCAGGGGTCTCCATTGGTTCTGAGCCAGTCGCCGGTTCCCGTTTGATAACCCGCATTTTCAGGCCATATTTCGGGGAGAGGGTGATGAGGGGGTTGAGTTCGATTTCCTGGTTGGGGTCTAATTCAAGACGGAAGCGTTGGGCAATAGCCGCCAGAATCAGGTGGCCTTCCATCATGGCAAAGGAGTTACCAATGCAAACACGGGGGCCGGCCCCAAAGGGTATGTAAGCGTAGCGCGGTAGATTTTTCTCGTTTTCCGGGCTAAAGCGTTCCGGATCAAACTGTTCGGGGTCCGGGAAATATTCGGGCCGGCGGTGAATGACATAGGGGGAAACCATGACCAGTTTGTCTTTTGGAATCAGGTAATCACCAAGTTCTACATCTTCAACTGCCTGACGGGCGCTTACTATCCAGGCCGGAGGGTAAAGGCGCATGGACTCTTTGAGGACCATTTCGGTATAGGGTAGTTTGGGCAGGTCGGCCAGCGTGGGGGAACGGCCGTTCAAGACCTCATCTACTTCGCGGTGGAGCTTGGCCTCGACTTCGGGATGCTGGGAAAGCAGGTACCACGTCCAGGCCAGGGCGTTGGAAGTCGTTTCATGACCGGCAGCAAAGAGCGTGACCAGTTCATCCCGCACCTGATTGTCGGGCATCAATTGGCCGTCTTCGTCCTGGGCCAATAAGAGCATCGAAAGGAGGTCGCCTGTGTCGGCAACACGGCCGTTTACGGCCGTTGCTCGCCGCTCGGCAATCAACTTATCAATAGCTCCATAAACGATGGCTCTGCCTTTCTTTCTCAGCCGATTATTTGGTGTTGGAACCCATTCGGGCCAGTTAAACGGTCTTTTATATTCGGCGTTGGAGGTCATTTGTAGGTCTTCAATGGCATGACCGATGCGTTCGGTCGAACCGGCCATCTCATCCATGTCCGCGTCAAAGAGCGTTTTGGCAACAATGAACATGGTCAGGGTCATCATATCGTCATCAATATGACGAGTTTCTCCGTCACGCCAACCGTCAAGAACATTTTCGGTGTAGTTAACCATTGTTTCGGCATAATTTTGAATGCGCTGTCTGTGAAAGGCGGGTTGGACCAGTTTGCGCTGCTGTTTATGGAAATCGCCTCCGCTGGTCAGCAGACCATTGCCCAGAAACTTACCGAGAATCGCTTTGTCTCGCTCGGCTTTGGGAAAAATATCGGCTTTAGAGACAAGAATCTCCCGAACATAATCCGGGTTGCTAACAACGTAAAGAGAACGGCCGAAAATGTAAAAACGAGCCATTTCGCCGTATTCATTTGCCAAACGATTCAAGAACACCGGGGGGTTTTTAGAAAATTCCGCTGCGCTGCCAAAAGGAAAGGAGCGCTCCGGGCCAGGGATGGGTTTGTGAGTCATGGTTACTCCTGAGGAGGATCGAAGTTAACAGTAAAAAGTTAGCCGTAAACAGTGCAAAGGTTTAGTTAATTGACAAAGTGTTGATAAAGCGTCAATTTGACTATAAAATAATCCTAATTTGAATGGAAGTCAATATCCAGTTTTGATGTGATGTTGATTAAACGACAGTCGTCTATTAATGAGGTACGAAGGATGGAAAAGAAGCTGGATAGACGAGTACGCCGGAC
>JBAPRX010000591.1:0-16101 GCA_049281335.1 Promineifilaceae bacterium (SeqCode) | reverse complement strand
AGGCGGGATATTTTGCTGTTTTTGTTGGAATATGCGCCGCTGGAAAACTGGCAGCGGGATGTGCTGGACATTATTCGAGAAGAGGCTTATTACTTTGGCCCCCAACGCCAGACGAAGATTATGAATGAGGGTTGGGCGAGCTACACTCACAGCAACATTATGACCCAACGCGCCCTGGAGCCGGATGAGGTGATTGATTATGCGGATCATCACTCAGGGACGATGGCGGTGCATAACGGCCGACTTAACCCCTACAAACTCGGTCTGGAACTGCTGCGAGACATTGAGGATCGCTGGAACAGGGGTGCGTTTGGGGCGGAGTATGACGCCTGCGACGATATGGCTGCCCGGCGCAATTGGGACAGGAAGGTGGGGCTGGGCCGGAAAAAGTTGTTTGAAGTCCGGCGTATCTACAACGATGTCGGCTTTATAGACACTTTCCTGACGGAAGAGTTCGCCCGCGAACACAAGATGTTTGCCTTCGACTATAACGAGGAGATGGACACATACGACATTGCCAGCCGCAAATTTCAGGAGATTAAACGCCGTCTGTTGTTTCAGCTAACCAATTTCGGCCAGCCGGTGATTGATGTGGAAGATGGCAATTATGACAATCGGGGGGAACTATACCTTGTCCACCGGCACGAAGGGGTTGATCTGGATGTGCCTTATGCCACTGAGACACTGCGAAATCTCTTTACGGTATGGGGGCGTCCTGTTCATCTGGAGACGGCCGTAGAGAATAAGGGACGACTGATTTTTAGTCATGATTCGGAAGGGGGGATGTCGAAAAAAGTTTAAGGGCCAGACAACTTTTTTCAGACGAGAAATTTAATCATTCACGAATTAACCAATTTCCTCTCTGCTTTTTTTCTCTGCCGCCTAAACCACCGTTCGATCCCCCACGTTCGCAGCCCTTCTCTTGCCAGCCAGACTGTTGACACGATGGTGATTCCCATGAAACCAATGATCATAAGCCGGTAGCCTGTTCCTGAGACAACTTTGATTTCAAAGGTGGCGGTGCCTTGTTGTTCAGTCGAAGCGGCAACCTGAACCGTAACCTGATAGCGTCCCGGTTGGGGAATGTCCAGATAAGTTTCGTGGAGCAGGCTTTGGAAATCCAACATGGCGCGACTGTTGATGGGGGCTGTTTGGTTTTCCTCATCAAGAGGAGTGACCTGGACTAAGACGGCCGTTGCAGGCATGGGATCGCCGCTGTCATTATCGAGAACTGAGACAGAGAAATGGACTGTCCCTGGCAGAAGGAGGCTGGGATAGGTCCAGACGTTCAGATTAAAAGGCCCGGCCTGGGTGTTGGAGAGGCGGAGGATAGCTCCATCCCCACCATGAGCAGACGCAGGGCGAACGACCAGCAGGATTGCCAGGAGCAGAAGAAGTAAGGAGAGCGGCCGAAAGGAACGATATGATTTCACCCGACTCTCCTTGTATTTTGGATAACTCAAAATCAGGCTGGTTTTGCCTGCTTGGCGTGAAGGGGCGAACGGCGGGAGCAGGTGCAGGCCACTGGCGCTTCACTTTGGGGCGGGTACAAGTGATAGTACATCGCAATGACCATTGGAATAAAGACCAGGCCATTATAAATCAGATGAAGCTCTGGCCGGGGGACCCATAACTGGACGATGCTGATGGGAACCTTGGAGCCAAAAAGGTATTGGCCGACAATGGCCTGTCCCTGGAGTAGTGTATGTTCAATAAAGTGCCATATCTGAATCACCAGGGAAATGTTCCAAAACAAGCGGGAACGCCCCTGGAATCCGGGCCGTAAGAGAAATAATCCAAGCAGCATAAAGAAGGCATAGCCCCAATGGAGCGTCTCCGTCTGTACCAACCAGGGCAACCATAACCCTAAAAGGCCCAGCGCTTCTGGCCGAGGCCAATGCAAAACAAATATCTGGTATGCCTGGAAAAGGTGTTCGGCCCAATGGGCCAGGACAAGGACCATATAGAGATACAATGCTCGTTCATGGGCCGGACCATTGAGGACATCCACGAATATGTTCCATGCTTCCCTGATTGTCGTGACTTGAGGGCGCTCTACAGCTTCAGCTCTTAATTCCATTTTTTAACTCCTTTCCTGTAATACAGGTTTGCTCATTCCCACATTCGACTTTCCCACGAAAGACATTTGTTGTTTTTCAAAAAACCTTCCTGAGAGAAACGCAAGACAACAATTGCCCAATTCTATATATTATGACTGGAAAAACAGCTCCTCTCAATGAGGTTTTATCCCCGTTTTTATGGGGTGATACCCTCACTTGAGGATGTTTTTGCTGAAAAATGTGGAGAAAACTAATCGTCAAAGACAATCAGACGGTGTTTGAGGGCGACCCGGATGAGTTCGACCACATTGCGAACTTCTAGTTTTGCCATGAGGCTGGTTCGGTGTCGTTCGATGGTCTTGATGCTTACGTCGAGCAGTTCGGCGATTTCAGAATTGGTGTGTCCTTCGCTAATGAGCTGTAGGACTTCGTGTTCGCGGGGGGTCAGAGGCGTGTTGAGGGTTTGTAAGGGGCTGGCAGCGGGATAAGCAACGTCGGAGAGAATGGTATCGGAAACGGCCGGACTAAGGTAGGTGGCCCCACGATAAACGGCCTGGATTGCCAGCAGGAGTTCTTCTTTGAAGGAGCCTTTTAGTAGGAAGCCCCTGGCCCCGTGTTGGAGCGCCTGACGAACCAACACGTCGTCGGAATACATGGAAAGGATAACGGTTTTGGTTGGCAGCCCGGCAAATCGAATCTGTTCTAAGGCCTGGATACCATTTAGCCGGGGCATGGCGATATCCATGACAACGACGTCTGGTTTCATCCGCTGGGTCATCTCGACTGCATCTCGCCCATCTTCGGCCTCGCCCACGATTTCAAAGCCCCCCGCTTTTTCTAGCAAGGCGCAAATCCCTTCTCTCACCAAATTGTGGTCGTCGGCGATAATGACGCGAATCATCTTACTTTCCTGAATGGCTTACTGACTTCTGACAACAGAGACCAGGGGCAGGTGGGCGGTTACGGCCGTCCCCACACCTGATTTAGATTTAATTTCAAGCCAGCCCCCTAATAGTTCGAGCCGTTCCTGCATACCGAGCAGCCCAAGCCCGGACGGCCGATTCGGGGAAGCGGCCGACATTTCTGTGTTGAAGCCTATGCCATCATCTTTGACGGAGAGATGAACGGCCGTTTCTTCGGACCAAAGCGTCACGGTGACTTGACTCGCTCTGGCATGTCTGGCGACGTTGGTTAATGCTTCTTGGAGGCAGCGATAGAGGCAGATTTTTTGGGCGTCGGACAGGGAAGGGGAAGTTGTGCTGCGGTAGCTAATTTGCAGTTGAGTCTGGCGGGCGAAGGTCTGGCAGAAATCTTCCAGCGTCAGGCTGAGGCCCAAGGTGTCCAACGCCGGGGGGCGCAGCCCGCGTGCCAGTTGGCGAATGCGGTCGCGGGTCTGGTCGGCCAGAGCGATTATTTCGTTTAGGCTGGCTTGAATGGATTCATCACCGACAATTTCATCCTGAACCAGTTCCAGCCCAATCTTGAGCGCCGTCAACGCCTGGCCCGCTTCATCGTGCAGTTCGCGGGAAATACGCTGCCGTTCTTCTTCCTGGGCGGCAACGACCCGCTTGGCAAGTTTCTGGATGGCCGCTTCTGCTCGCCGTCGGGCTGTGACGTCATGGGCGTAAATACGGATAAAGGCCATGTTGCCGTCGCTGGTGTAGCAGATTTTTTGCTCGAAGACGGCATTTCCGATGTCGATCTCCCTGGCAAGATAATCTTGTTCGCTGTGTTGGAGTTCGGCAATGATGGTTTTCAATCCCTTGAGGATGGGATGGCGGGGACCGGTCTGGGCCAGTTTGGGGAAGCGAACTTGAGCTTCTGGATTTAAGTAGGTTACCTGGCCGTTCATGTCGGTTTCGACAACGAGATTGGGGTTCTGCTCTGGGAAGGTTGCCAGACGCATTAACTTCATTTCGTTTCGTTTGTAATCGGCGATGACGGCCTCTAGTTCGGCCGTGTGACATCGCAAGCTATCCAGCTCCTCTAGCAGTCGTTCCTGGGATACCTGTTGGTTGACCATCTTAGGCTACATTGTACTACAAGATAGGGTCAAATCGGCAGATGGAAACGAACCTCAAAATTTGGGGGGAACAAATACCCATTTTCAACCGTCAAATTAATGTATGAGAAATACCGGAACCTTCCTAAAACTGAAATCATTTGTCAGGCTTTTGTAACAGAAAAGTCAAGCGGTTCTTAGAGGGAAATGTTATACCTATTTGTATCAACAGCCCGATGCTTCCGACTTATCGTTGCCAAACAGGTCGAAAGAAGTCGATAAAACGTTGGGCGACTACGGTCATAAAGCGATACCTTAAATAGTGGGAAAACAAGGAGGTGCGCAATGAAGGCACGAGTTTTCATTTATCTGGTAGTATCTATCGGACTTCTAATCACAGCGCTTGACATTGAAAACACCGGGGAGAGCGCTGCCCCACCCAAAACTGCGAATCGTCAGGTGTACCAGGTGACAATTGAGGGGTCGGTTGGCAATGTGCCGTTCAGCAGGGAAGGGTCGTTGTTTCTGGTGAGTGCAAAAGCCGGAGAACAGGCGCAGGGCCTGAATCGCATCAATTTTTGGCTGGTTTCAAGCGACCCCAGAAAACGAGGTGAGCAGGGGGCGATTATGTTGGCAACCAGCAGCCAGTTTTATATCAACGATTCCCAGGTTGACTTTGCGTCGACACATAATTTGAATTTCGCCATTGACGCCCATTTCGATGAAGAGGTGATCCCAAACCCCAATGCTTTCAGCTTTAACGGCCTGACCTTTGAGACTTTGTCCAAGATCAACGTTGGCGATGTCCATCTGGATCTGTTAAAGGGCGGGGAAATTGCCGGGACCGTGGTCTTGACCGGGATTAATTTGGAAACACAGCAGGCTGTGCATTATACGGCCGTTCTTCATGGTCATTATTTAGGGAATCAATAATCGTTGGGTTTTTACCTCCTTAAAACGGGTTCCTCATCAATTTTCGGCCGTTGTCCGGCAAGATTGTGAGGAACCCGGTGGTTTTTTAGCCCAACAGTGGGTTAATAGTGCAGTCTGAGCGTCTCGCCATGGTTAATGCTGTCGGAATTGGCGATCCCGTTTTGCGCGACGATGAGGTTGACCAAACGGCCGATCTCCTGGGTATCCTTCGGGTCATGGAGATTGAACTCCTTACGTACAATCGCCAACAGTCCGTCACCTGGCTTTATCTTGTATGTCCAAAATGTTCCATCTGGCCCATGTTCTGTAAGCTGCTGCCATTTGTCGTCAAAAGCACGCCATACCTCCCCCTTCGTATTGATACACCAGACGAGGTCATCAGGCCCAACGGCGATGATATCTGCCTTCCCCATCTCCTTTCGATTCCAGGTGGTCCCCCAGGGGGGTAAACCGACACCGTCGCCGGGCCGGACACTACGGAAGACAGCGCCGTCTGTACTGCTGTACCAGGCGTAGCCGTCTGGATTGACGGCAATGGATTTTGCTTTATCCCGATCACTGTGTGTTGTGAGCTGGCTCCATGCGCCGTTTTGCCCAAACCATATTTCGTTATCCTTATTGATACAGTACAAACTCGTTGCATCAATCGCAGCAATAACCTCTGCCTTGCCGACCTTGTCTTTTACCCAGAACCGGCCTGTTCCATTGCCAGGTTGAGCAGAATGGAAGAGGGTTCCATCCGTTTGGGCATACCAGACACTGCCATCGTTACCGACGGAGATTGTTTTGGCGTCTGCCCGGCCGCTATGGGTGGACACCATTGTCCACGTGCCGCCTTTGTCCAAACTCTCGGCATTTGTTAGATGCCAGATTTCGTGGTCTTTGTTGATACACCAGGCATTGCCCCAGTCAACAGCGGCAATGACCTCAGCTTTGCCAACCTTATCCGGCACAAAACCGACAGCCCCGGCGTCGCCAAATAGACGGTAGACTGTTCCATCCGTTTTGCCAACGGTCCAGACGCTGCCGTCTTTTCCAACTGAGATGTGCTTAAATTTTCGTTCCATTATGATTTATTTCTCCTTGTGTAGAGTGATCGAGTTCAACCTCCCGTTTTGCCATCTTTTTTTCCAATCAATGGTCTGGCAATCAGGACTATCACCACTATACAATTGAAACGCTTCCAAAACGCTTCCGAGAAAAATAGAGAGTCATTTGGGAGAAATTTTCGGCTCCTCTCCCGGCACAGTGACAGGGGTTTCTTAAAGCTGCAACAGGACAACCCGGCGTTTGCCAATTTGGAACTTTTCAATCCGACGATAGTTGTTCTCAGAAAAAGATTGGCTTTTGTTCAGGACAATGGCAACCACGGAAACGGCCGAAAGAAACGGCCGTAATCCCTCCAGTATCCGGGTCAAGGGTTCAGGGTCCTCGCCATTGTGCTGCCAGCTTGAGCGTTGCCCGTACGGGACATCCGTAAAGACCAGGTCAATCTGTTGATTGACTAAGTGTGGAGTGAGTTGATGGGGAATCGTGGCATCGGCCGTAAAAGTGTATGTCTCTACACGGTGTAACTTCGTGTAGTCATTTAGCTGGCGAGTAAAATAATGGGCGCTTTCCAAAGCGGCCGTGTGGGAAGTCTTTCCATAGCGTTCAATCATTCCCAAAATTTCATTGGTGCGCTGCTTCGCCCCTGCTGAGGATAACAGATTCAGATTACGTTCTGCAACGGCTACAATATTGGGATCAATATCGGAGGCAATGATAGTTCCAATATTTCGCCAATGTAAATATGTCAGTGTACACAGATGGTAGGCACTGCCACAGCAGGGATCGTAGAGAGTGAGGGGGGTATTACGGCCGTTTTCCCTCAAATGTGCCAGAGATCGTTGGAATATCTCGCTTCCCAGCCGGACAGGTAAGGCAGGGTGGCCTGGCGCAGCGTAGAAAAAACGGCCGCTTGCATAATCAGAATAATCCTGATTCTCAGTAGCATAACGATAAGGCATATGCAATGGTACCCATTTGTAGGTCAGTCTCCCAATTTGCCTGGTAATCGTCGGGTCGGTTACCTTATTGTCTTCGGCCAGGAGAAAGGCTTTGCTGAGAATGACGGAAGTGACGGCCGATGATGATAATTTGCCTGGGCCTTATTCTCTCTGATACAATTTAGCGATAAATCAACAGGCGATGAGGCTCGCCAGCTCGCTTTCTGAGATAATTGCCGGTTGACCGGCTGATAGCCTCTATCAACGACGTGGTTCGTTGGTAGAGGCTTTTTTGTTGTCTAAATTGTGAGCGGTGGACAGATTTTATGGATCGACAATATATTGATACCGGGCAGTCTTATGATTTACTGACCGCGTTGTTGGAGGAACATTCGGCTACCCGGTCGTTGGCGGATCGGGTGGAAACCTTGCGCGGCCGTTTGAACAGCGGCCGTTTTCATCTGGCTGTGCTGGGTCAGTTCAAGCGGGGCAAAAGTACGCTGCTCAATGCGCTGCTGGGTGAACGATTATTGCCGACCGGTGTGGTTCCCGTTACGGCCATTCCCACACTGATGGCCTATGGCCCAACGCGCCAGGCCCGTATTATTTTTAATGAAGGTGCAAACCGGCTGGTTGGCCTGGATGAGCTGGCAGGCTACGTGACAGAGACGGCCAACCCGCACAACAAGTTGGGTGTTGTTCGGGTAGAGGTGGAACACCCGTCCCCTTTGCTGGCGCGTGGTCTGGTGCTGATTGATACGCCTGGGATTGGTTCCACGTTGACCCACAACACAGCAACAGCCCTTGACTTTCTGGGAGAGGTGGACGCTGCCTTTTTTCTGGTTTCGGCCGATCCGCCTCTGACGGCCGTTGAACTTGATTTTCTTCAGGTCGTGCGGCAGCGTGTGGGCCGGTTGTTTTTCTTGCTGAACAAAGTGGATTACCTGGCGCCGGACGAACAGCAGGAGGCGCTTCGTTTTTTGGAGACGACGCTGCGCCAACAGGCTGGCTTGGACGGCGATTTGCAACTCTTTCCGGTATCGGCCCGGCTGGCGCTGGAAGCGCGGACACGCCAGGATGCAGCCGGTTGGACGGAAAGCGGCATGGCGGCTATTGAAGACCGGCTGAACCAGTTCTTAGCGGTTGAAAAACGGGCGTCGCTGCAAACGGCTGTTGCTGCCAAAACGGCCGATGTCGTCGCTGAGGCATTGCAGTTGTTGGAGACTGAACGGCGGGCGTTGACCATTCCCCTGGACGAGCTACAGCGAAAGCGGGAGGCTTTCCACAATACTTTGACGGTGGCTCGGCGGCAGCGGCAGCAGTCGGCCGATTTGCTGCGGGGCGACCAGAACCGGCTGGTTGAGCGTATCAGCAGCCGGGCGGAAGCGCTGCACAAAGAGGCTGACATTCACTTTGAGGCGGTGGTGGAGACAGCCGTTTCTACTCACAATCTGGACCAGGCCGAAGCCATTGCCAGAAAGCGTCTGGCCGATGAAGCCGAGAGCTTCTTTTCGACCCGGTACGAGCCATTTAACCAGGAGGTTCAGGCGGATTTGACGGCGCTGCTCCAGACATATGCCGATCAGGCCGAGGCTCTGGTGGATGACCTGCGCCGCCAGACGGCCGACCTCTTTGCTTTTACGTTTGTCCCGCTTCACCCCGATGAGCCTCCCACCCGGCTGCAAACCCCTTACTGGTCGCGGTCGGCATTTGTTGGCGGGTTGGGGCTGCCTATTCCCCCTAGTTTGTGGGAAAGGCTGCTGCCGCCTGCGAAAAGACGACAGCGTATTCTGAACCGATTACGGCCGTTGGCTGAACGGCTGGCGCTGAACAACACGGAACAACTTCGCTGGACAGTGGTGCAAAATACGCAGCAGGTGATGCGCCAGTTTCGGGCGCATCTGGATGCTCGCTGGCAGGAGACGATTGAGGCAACGGAGGAAGTGTTGGAAACAGCCGTGACCCAACGCCAACAAAAAACAGCCGCCAGTTCGGCCGCACTGAGCAACTTGGACGAATTAATAGACGTCTTGCGCCACAGTGGTGGAGGCTGGATTGGCAAGGTTTGAGGAAGATTTCTAATGACTTTCCACAGCATCCTGTTTGAAAACGATGACGGCCGTTTGGCGGCAGAAACCGCAGTCGCGCCGGATTTCTTTGTTGATTTGAATCTGGATCAGATAATTGAGGCGGTCACATCTGGCAGACAAGAATATAACCTGGAACCGTTCTTCTATACCTCTTTGAACCGGGTCGCTGCTGTCCAATACCGCCAGGAAATTGCACGTGATCTGGAAGACGAGGCACTCCAAGAGAAGATAAACGTCTTTTCCGAAAAAATGCGCGTTATGCGCCGCTATCTCGCCCTGACCGAAAAGCTCGATAATCAATACCATCTGGAGGGGTGGTTTTTAGAGACGGTAGATGCCTACTGCGAGGCTGTTATCTGTCTGACGGCCGATTTGACCCATGCCAGCTTGCGCTCACGCGGCCTGTTAGCTTTCCGCGAATATCTGACGAATTATACGAACGCCAACGCTTTTGTGTCGCTCCTTGCCGAAATAAAGCATCTCAAAGCCGAGTTGTCCACCGTTGCCTACTGCGTCATCTTCAAGGACAGCACTGTCAAGGTCCGCAAATACGACGCTGAAATTGATTACAGCACGGATGTGGAAAATACATTCGCCAAGTTCAAACAAGGTGCTGTGAAAGATTATCGGGTCAAGCTTTTTGAGGGGGCGGGCATGAACCACATCGAAGCGAAAATTCTATCTCTGGTGGCAAAACTGTATCCAGACATCTTCTCGAATCTTGACAGGTTTTGCACGCAGCACAGTCAATTTCTGGATGAAACGATTCGCATTTTCGACCGAGAAGTCCAGTTCTATATGGCCTATCTGGAACATATTGCCGTCATTAGACGAGCCGGGTTGGCATTTTGTTACCCCCAGGTTTCACAAAAGAGCAAGGAAATTTACGATACGGATGGATTCGATCTGGCGCTGGCCCATAAGCTCGTATCCGAAGGCGGGTCTGTCGTTGGGAATGATTTCTACCTGAAAGGGCAGGAACGTATATTGGTTGTCTCCGGCCCAAACCAGGGCGGCAAGACAACCTTTGCCCGTACCTTCGGCCAACTGCATTACCTGGCAAATTTGGGCTGCCCGGTTCCTGGTCGAGAAGCGCGACTTTTTCTGTTCGACCGGCTGTTTAGCCATTTTGAAAAAGAGGAAAACCTCCAGAATTTGCGTGGTAAGTTGCAAGACGATCTGGTTCGTATTCACACTATCTTAGACCAGGCGACATCTGACAGTATTTTCATTTTGAATGAAATTTTCTCATCTACGACCTTGAAAGACGAGATTTTTCTGAGCAAAGAGGTAATGGCGCGGATTATCGAACTGGATTTATTGTGCGTGTGGGTCACATTCGTTGATGAACTGTCTTCCGCCAGCGAGAAATCGGTGAGTATGGTTAGCTCGATTGTCCCGGAGAACCCGACTTTACGGACCTATAAGATTCTACGTAAACCGGCTGATGGGTTGGCTTATGCGATGTTTATTGCCCGGAAGCATCGTCTTACTTATGAAGAAATGAAGGAGCGCATCCCATCATGAAAGCCTTCCTCTTATACAAAGACCGGGACCTTGATCTGCCATCACTGCCAGTGAATAACAATCCCTGGCGGCGAGAACGACAGAAACCGCCTTTATCGGTGCATGAACAAACATTGGTGCAAGACCTGGCGTTGGACACCCTGTTCCAAACGATGGCCCTCGGTGATGACTTTTTATTTGAAGTGGCTGAAAGAGCAGTCCTGTCGAGTTTGAGCGATTTGGACGCCATTCGTTATCGTCAGAATATTTTGCGGGATTGTTTGCAGAATACGGCCGTTATCCGAGAAATCTACCAAATTCCTATTGAAGCCATTGAAAACAAGAAAAAGCATTGGCGCGGCATTTTCAGCACCTATCCCAGCGGCATCCTCAGCGGCGCGGTGGATTTGTTGGAGATGTTTATGGGAATGCTAAAAAAGCTAAAGCAGATTGCCGACGACCACGCCGGACAGTTCAAGTCGGAGGGTTTTACCAGATTTTTCACGATGATTCAGGAAGAGCTGGATGATGCTTATTTTGCCGTCGTTCAGAACCATCTTCAGGAATTGAAATTTAGGGATGGCGTTTTACTCAGCGCGGTTCTGGGAAAAGGCAATGTGGGGACTGATTACGTCTTGCGGAAACCAAATGATGATAACCGGGGTTGGCTGGAGCGCATTTTGTCCCCAAGCCCGCCGGTCTATTCGTTCCACATCCATCCCCGTGACGATGCTGGCGCCAGGGCTGTGTCTGATTTGAAGAACCAGGGGATTAATTTGGTGGCGAATGCGGTTGCTCAATCGGCCGATCATATTGAGAGCTTTTTACATATGCTGCGGGTTGAGCTGGCTTTTTACATTGGCTGTATGAATCTGTATGAACAACTCGGCCGTTTGGACGCTCCCACCACCTTTCCTGTGCCGGTGGCGGCCAATAAACGCAGCCATACATTCCAAGAGTTGTACGACGTTTGCCTGGCCTTAACGGTGAAACAGAAAGTTGTCAGTAATGATGGGACGGCCGATCAGAAAGAGATGGTGATCATTACCGGGGCGAATCAGGGTGGGAAGTCTACCTTTTTACGAAGTATCGGTCTAGCTCAACTGATGATGCAATGCGGTATGTTTGTCCCGGCTGCCTCTTTCAGCGCCAATCTTTGTAGTGGTATGTTCACGCACTTTAAGCGGGAAGAGGACACGACGATGGAAAGTGGGAAACTGGATGAGGAACTCGGCCGAATGAGTGGCATTGTGGATCAGTTAACGCCCAATTCAATGATCCTCTTCAATGAATCATTCGCCGCCACCAATGAACGAGAAGGCTCGGAGATTGCCGGGCAGGTCGTCAAAGCCTTGTTGGAAAAGGGCATCAAGGTCTTTTTCGTCACTCACTTATATGAATTTGCCCATGGTTTTTACGAGAAAGAGATGAGCAATGTCCTCTTTCTCCGGGCAGAGAGGCGGGCCGATGGTGTTCGGACGTATAAATTGATCGAATGCGAACCGCTGCAAACGAGTTATGGAACAGATTTGTTCAAAGAGGTTTTTGGGGTCAGAAAACAATGACCCCTCTGGCAATTTCCCCACTCAGCATTTCCTGGTAGGCTTCGTTGATCTGTTCCAGGGGATAGGTCCGGGAGATAAGACGGCCGAGGTCCAGTTTCCCCTGAGTGTATAGATCGGCGTACAAGGGGAAATCGCGGGCAGTGTTGGCAGAGCCATAGTAAGACCCGGTAACGGTCTTTTCCTGGCGGGTGATGATCGCGCCGGGCAAGTTGGTTCCGCTGCCCATTGGCGAGACGCCAACCAGCACCACCGTGCCGCCCGGCCGAACGGCATCGAGGCACTGCTCCTGAACCGCCGGAATGCCAATCGCTTCAAAGACGTAATCGGCCCCACGTCCGGCGGTCAGGCTGCGGATCGAATCGTTGGTGTCGGGCCGGGCCATCAGTATGTCGGTCGCGCCAATTTCCTGGGCCAGATCGCCCTTGGCTTCGTTGGTGTCAACGGCGATTATGCGGGCCGCTCCCGCTAACTGCGCTCCCATGATGATGCTCAGACCAACGCCACCGGCACCGAATACGGCGACGGTGCTGCCCGGTTCGACCCTGGCGGTGTTTAGCACCGCGCCGACGCCGGTTGTTACAGCGCAGCCGATGAGAGCGGCGACTTCCATAGGAATTTCTTTGGAGATGGGAACACAGCACTCCTGGGGAACGACGGCGTAGTCGGCGAAGCAGGCCAGGGCGCTGAAATGGTAAACGGGTCGGCCGTCTTTGGAGAGGCGGGTTGTGCCGTCCATCATCGTTCCGGCCCAGATTGGCCCGACGTAGGTATTGCACAGGCTTGGTTTGTCACGCAGGCAGTAGAAGCAGCTTCCACAACTGGGCGCCCAGTTTAGAGCGACATGATCCCCTGGCTGAACACGGCTCACACCCTCGCCAATGGCCTTGACCACGCCCGCGCCTTCATGGCCGGGGACGACGGGCAAAGGATGTTTGGTCGCGCCTGTCATTAGATGCCAGTCGCTGTGGCAAACACCGGCGGCGGCAACCTTGATCAGGACTTCGCCCGCTTTTGGGGCTTCGAGGTCGAGGGTCTCGACGGTGAAGGGGACACCTGGTTCGTAGAATACGGCCGCTTTTACTTTCATTATCAGTCTCCAATAAATTTTTTTTCTTTTCTTATCCAATAAGGTAAACGAGTATGATCTTTTTGTAGTGTGGTGTCAAGAAGTTTTCGTGTAAAATAGGGTGATTATTGCTGTCTTTTTGGTGACACAAGGATTGGTAATGGCTTCTTTCTTTTTCTTTTTTCTTAAACGACTGGCTTTGATCCCCCTGACGCTAATTATTGTCACGGCCGTTCTTTACAGTTTCATTTACAGTATTCCGGCCGAGGAACGGGCGTCGCTTTATTTTCCACCTGTTGTTCCGCGAACGATTAGTCAGACACAAATTGACAATTTCATCAAGGGCATCATCGAGGAGAAGGGGTTGAATGATCCTTTTCCGAAGCAGTATTTGACCTGGGTTTCAGGAATTATCCGAGGGGACTGGGGTTGGAGTCCGACTTTCAATGCCCCGGTTTTAGACCTGCTGCTGCTGCGAACCGGTGCGACCCTGGAGCTGACATTTTACGCATTGCTGACACTGATTCCATTGGGCTTAATTAGCGGCGTCGTTTCTGGCTGGCGACCAGGTGGTTCAGTTGATAATACCTTTCGATTAACCGCCTTTTTTGCAACTTCGATACCTCCGTTCATTTTTGGCCTATTTCTCTTGTCCATCTTCTATGTCGGCCTGGGCTGGTTTTCGCCAGGGCGAACTGGTTTCTACGAACTTTCGATGAGTACCTCAACCTTCAAGCATTTTACGGGATTTCTGACGGTGGATGGATTGTTGAACGGCCGTCTTGACATCACCCTGGATGCCTTTCGTCATCTGGTTCTGCCGGTATTCACCTTGAGTCTGGCCCACTGGGCCACGTTGGGCCGGGTTACGCGGGTTTCCATTATGAATGAAACAGGGAAGGAGTATCTGCTGGCAGCAAAGGCCCGGGGGCTGCGACGGCGTTCGATTATCTGGCGCCACGCCTTTCGTAACGTGTTGGCGCCAGCCTTAACCACCAGTTACCTCTCTATCACGACCCTGATTACCGGTGTATTTGTCATCGAAATTATCTTTAACTATAAAGGCGTTTCAGAGTTGATCACGAAAGGAATCAGCGGGTCAACCTATATTGGTTCCATCAACATACCGGATACTCCGCTGGCTCTTGGTTTTGCGATTTATAGTTGTCTGTTAGTTGTGCCGATTATGCTGCTGCTTGATGTGGCAAAAGCGGCCGTAGACCCACGCATCCGTGAGGAGCTAAAGTGATTAACTGGCGGACATTCTTTCAACAACGCCAGAACTGGCTGGCGATCATCCTCGTTCTCGTCTTTGCTTTTGTGGCCCTGGCTGCCCCTGTTCTGGCTCCCCCGGATGACCCGGAAAATCCTCTGCCGTTTAAGATAACCGACCAGAAATTTAGCCGTCTTCCTTATGCGCCAACTCAGGAAAGTCTGCTCGGTACGATTCCGCAGATTACAAGTTTGCCTCAATTTGGTATTGCGCCGGGGCAGGATGCGCATTACCAATGGGATGTGCTTTATACGCTTATTTGGGGGACACGCTCCGCCTTTCGATTTGGGCTGGTGGTTAGTGTGACGGCGGCCGTATTGGGGGTTCTAGTTGGGGCAGTTGGGGCGTATTTCGGTGGTCGAGTGGACAGGTTGCTGCTCTTTGCGACCGACTCCTTCCTTGCCTTTCCTGTCATCGCTGTCGCCTGGCTCATTCAGCGAACCTGGTTTGCCAACATTTATAATCCCTATTTGGACCCAACCACCCTGAACGGCTTTGAAACAGTCCTATATGATTTGAAACTCAACCCGATTATGATCGCCCTGATCCTCTTTTCGTGGATGCCCTATGCCCGGCTGGTGAATACGACCGTTGCCCAGTTGAGAACGGCCGAGTTCGTGACAGCCGCCAGGGCTTTGGGGGCCAGCGAATTCCGTATTATCTTTCGCCACCTGCTGCCAAATGCCATCTCTCCGGCTGTTGTTTACCTGGCGCGAGACATCGGTGGGGTGGTCGTTATTGCCTCGGCCCTGACCTTCATTGGCTTTGGCGGGGACATTGCCTGGGCGATTATGCTGGTCAGCGCCCGCGAATTTGTGCTGGGCCTGAGCGGCAATCCTTTTGTCTATTGGTGGACGTTTATCCCTGTTGCCCTGGCTCTCACTATTTTTGCCCTGGCCTGGAACCTTTTGGGGGACGGCCTCAACGTTGCACTCAACCCTCGAAAGTCTAAGTAATTCACCTGTGCTATAATCTAAAACGAACGCTGCAATCAATATCATACAACGCCCACAATAAAATAATTCGCGCAGAGACGCGAAGCTGTAGCGCGATTTGTTAAACCGCGTATCGAATTACCAATTCGATTTACAAAGGAGGGAAAGATGAAACGTCGGTATCCTGTTCTGGTTTCTTTTGTCCTGGCATTGGTGATGACGACTTTGGTTTGGGCGGCGGTTGGCGCTGGTTCGGCCGTTCAGCGGGGCGGCCCTCTGTATGGTTATGTGGCAACGTCAACCGGTGATGACCTGATAGTCTTTGATTTAAGCAGCAATGATGTTGTGCCGCCGGACATTGATTTGCTGCAGGAAGGAAATTATCCTTACGATGTTACAATGAACGGGGATGGGAGCGAAGTTTGGATTGCAGGGGCTTCGGGAGAGGGGGTGATTGTGGTGGAGACAATCAGCAATACTATCCTTCACCGTATTCCGAACTTGGGCGGTTATCCGGTGGATGTCATTTTCGGCCGAGATGGTAACGTCGCTTACGTCAGTAACCGCGATACGGTAGATGATATTGTGATCGTTGACACTGCCACTTATACGGCCGTTGGTACGATTGATGTGCCGGATTCTTATCTCGGTCCCGGAAAAATGGCAGTCAACCAGTGCAGCGG
>JBAPRX010000590.1:0-2310 GCA_049281335.1 Promineifilaceae bacterium (SeqCode) | reverse complement strand
GCGTAGCCCTGCGCATAATCGACCGACAGCTTGCGCAGGGCCTGTAAAATATCATCCGATTCGACGAATTCCGCGATGGATTTCATGCCCATGACGTGGGCGACATAGTTGACGGCGTGCACCATCGCCTGACTAACACGGCTGGTGGCTACATCGCGCACCAGCGAGCCGTCCAGTTTGACGTAGTCAACGTTCAGCTGTTTCAGGTAATCGAACGTGCTGAGGCCGGAGCCGAAGTCGTCCAGCGCAAAGCGGCAGCCCAGCTTGCGCAGCCCGTCCACGAACTGCCCGGCGATGTCCATATTGGCGATGACCGCGCTTTCAGTGATTTCGAAACATAGACGCTTCGGGTTGACACCGGTGTCTTTGAGCAATTCGAGGATATAGTCATACAGCCGCAGATCATTCAGAGACTGTCCTGACAGGTTGATCGCACAGGTTGCCAGCCGCGCGACGTCCCCGTCGTTGCACGCCAGCTTGTTGAGCGCCTTGTTCAGCACCCAGCGATCGATAATGGGCATGAGGTGATAGCGTTCGGCGGCCGGCAGGAAGGCGCTGGGCGGAATAATGCATTCGTTCTCCGTGCCCTTGTTTTCGACCATGCGCAACAGTAGCTCGGCGTGCTGGCGTTGTTCCAGGCTTCCCTCGATCGAGACGATAGGCTGCATGTATAGCGCCAGTTCGTCCTGGTCTACGGCGTGCTGGATACGCTGCATCCATTGCATCTGGCCGTGCTGAAGGGCGATCTCCTGGTCGTCCGGACGCGAAACGTGCACCCGGTTGCGCCCCTTTTCCTTGGCAACGTAACAGGCCGAGTCGGCGGACTTCATCACGTCGGTGATAGCCGTGTGGTCGCCGCCGATAGGCACGACGCCGATGCTGGTGCCGATGCGGAACACCAGATTTTCGTAATGGAACCGATACTCCTCGACCTGTCGCCGCAGTTTTTCGGCGAACTCCTCGGCCTTGTCGAGCTGGCAGCCCAGCAACAGCACGCCGAACTCGTCACCGCCCAGACGTGCCAGTACGTCCGACTCACGCAGCACACCGCGCAGCAGGTGGGTGATCTGTCTCAGCAGTTCGTCACCGGCCGGGTGGCCGCAGGTGTCATTGACTATCTTGAACTGGTCGAGATCGATATAGCACAGCGCATGTTGCATTTCCGACTGCTTGGCGCTGTGAATTGCCTGTTCCACGCGCGTGTCGAACTCGACGCGGTTGATCAGGCCGGTGAGGCTATCATGAGTGGCCTGAAACGACAGCTGCCGCGCCAGGGTGTGCAGCCGGGTGACGTCGTGAAATACCATCACCGAACCGATGATCAGTTTCTGCGAGTCACGTATCGGTGAACCGCTCAGCTCAATGGCGGCCTCCACCCTGGTGTCTTTCTGGATCAGCAGGGCCGGCTCGGCCAGTGCGGCTTCACGCCCTTCAACCAGCCAGTCCTGCATGGGCACCGTCACCGGTTCTTCGCTGGCTTCGTCGAGCAGCTGCATGACATCCGGGAGAGGCTGGCGTTGTGCTTCGGCGTTGCTCCAGCCGGTCATTTTCTCCGCGACCGGGTTGAGGTAGTTGACGTGGCCGTTGAGGTCGGTGGTGATAACCCCGTCGCCGATGGACTGTAACGTAACGCGCCACAGCTCTTTTTCCTGGTGCAGGGATTCCTTGTCGATGCGCGCCTGGGTGGTGTCGCGGGCGATACCCTCGAAGCCTTCGTGGCGGCCCTGGGCGTTCTCTCGGTAGTGGGCGTTCAGGGTAACCCAGACGTCGTGGCCTTCACGGTGCTGCAGGCGCGCTTCATAGTTGTGCAGCGTGCCGAAACTGTCCTGGATGGCACTGTGGAAGGCGGCGTGGTCGCGTGGATCTGCAAACAGCTCTTTCCAGGGTCGCTGACAGGCGTCCTCGGGCCGGTAGCCCAGCATGAATTCGATCGACGGGGAAATGCGTGTCAGGGTACCGTCGGGCGCCACCTGGAAGTAGGTGTCCACCATGTCGTCCAGGATCCGGCTCAACTCCCGTTCGGACGCCTTGATGCGGCTCTCGGCCTTTTCCCTTTCGGCAATTTCCTCCTGGATGGCCAGGTGTGCCTGTTCCGCTGCCTGTTGTGCCGCAAGCGCCTGGTCACGGGTTTTGGCCAGGTTCTTCACCAGGTCGGTATTGCCGCGTGAGATCTGCAGAAAGCGTTCGATCAGCTGGTCCAGCCCGCTGCTGGCCCGCGACAGCACCAGCAACGAGATGGTCGGCAGTCCCCAGTAGATCATCAGGTGCTCCGGCTGCTCGCGCACGGCCAGAAGCGCCAGCGGGCACAGC
>JBAPRX010000589.1:0-8218 GCA_049281335.1 Promineifilaceae bacterium (SeqCode) | reverse complement strand
GTCTGATAGTGCTCCCCATCATGTCGCTTGCCACCACGCTGAAAAGTTTTTGTAACGATTATTTTCAGAGGTGTTAACAACAGAAAATTGAATGGCGTGTTCAGACTGTAAAGGAGGTGATGTCTGGATCATTGACAGAGAGGATTAACTTTTAGTAATTGGCTTACCTATATTATTTACAAAACTGGAGGAGGTTTTCTAAATATGATTACCAAAAAGTATAGCCGTTTAGTGGCTATCATTCTGCTCTTGGGACTTTTACTGGTTGCCTGCCAACCGGAAGAGGTTGTTAAAGAGGTTCCTGTTGAGGTTACCCGTGTTGTCACCGAGACGATTACGGAAGAAGGCCAGAGTGTTGAGGTTACCCGTGTTGTCACGGAAGAAATGATTGTGACAGCTACCCCGGAACCGGTTGAGGAAATGAGCCATAACGCTCCCGACCCGACAACCTATACCAACTTAACCTTTGGCGATATTGACACGATGGATCCGGCTCTGGCTTATGACACAGCCAGCGGCTCGTTGATCGAGAATGTCATGGAAACACTGATTTACTACAACCACACTGATGGTACGAGCTATGTTCCCCAACTGGCAACTGAAGTTCCCACGACTGAAAATGGTGGCATCTCTGCAGATGGTTTGACTTACACCTTCCACATTCGTGAGGGCGTGACCTTCCATGATGGTGGCACCCTGGAACCGCATGATGTTGCTTACAGCTTCCAACGTGGTTTGCTGCAATCTGATCCAAATGGTCCACAGTGGCTGCTGCTTGAACCAATCCTGGGATATACCAGTGGCGATGTTACTGAGGAAATCAGTGGCGGCGATTTCGCTGGTGATCCGGCTGGTCTGATCGAAGGCGCTTCGGCCGACGAAATGGCTGCTACCTGTGAAAAGGTCAAATCAGCTATCGTGGCTGATGACGACGCTGGTACTGTTACCTTTAATCTGTCCCAGCCTTGGGGGCCGTTCCTGGCTACTTTGGCTCAGTCTTGGGGCGCTTCTATGGATATGGAATGGGCTATGTCTAACGGTGCCTGGGACAATGACTGCGCTACCTGGCAGAACTGGTACGCTCCTGGTGCGGAAAATGACGAACTTGGCGCTGTTATCAACGGTACTGGCCCCTACATGCTCGACCACTGGACCCCCGGTGAAGAGTATGTCCTGGTTGCCAACCCCAACTACTGGCGTGAAGACGGCAATCCGATTTGGGAAGGTGGTCCTTCAGGTGAGGCTCAGATTAAAACCATCATCGTCCGAAATGTAGACGAGTGGGGTACCCGCTTTGCTGCCTTACAGGCTGGGGATGCAGAGAATGTCTCGATCAATCTGGAAAACTACAGCCAGGTTGATCCGCTTGTTGCTGAAGAGTGCGACTGGCAAACCTTTGAATGTACCCCAACCGGTAATGAAGGTGCATTCCTCCGTAAATGGGGTGATCTCCCAAGCGTTAGCCGTACCGATGTTTTCATGAACTTTGATGTCAGCACCGATGAAGGTGGCAGCAATCCTTACATTGGCAGCGGTCAGTTAGACGGCAATGGTATTCCGCCGAATTTCTTCTCCGACATCAATGTTCGCAAGGCATTCAACCACTGTTTCGATTACGACACCTATAACACGGAAGTTCTGAATGGTACCGGTGTTCGTAATAATGGCCCGATTATCCGTGATATGTTGGGTTACAATGAAGATGGCGAATACTACGAGTACGATGTGGAACAATGTGCGGCCGAATTGGCTGAAGCATGGGATGGCCAGTTACCAGAAGTTGGCTTCCGTCTGCAAGGCGCCTACAACACCGGTAACACGACCCGCCAGACCATCATTGAAATCCTGCAATCAAGCCTGGCTTCGATTAACCCCAATTACCAGATTGAAGCACTTGGTTTGCCCTGGCCGACAATGCTCCGTGCCTTCCGCGCCGGTCAGCTGCCTCTGACAGCCAGCGGCTGGGTTGAAGACATTCACGATCCGCACAACTGGGTGCAGCCGTTCACCGTTGGTACCTATGCCGGTCGCCAGAATCTGCCAGAGGATTTGATCAATCAATTCCAAGAGCTGGTGACTGCCGGTGTACTGGCTGCCGATCCGGCTGAACGTGAGCAGATCTATTATCAGTTACAACAGCTTCACCACGACGAGGCCATCCAGATTACCTTGTCGCAGGCTACAGCCAACCGGTACGAGCAGTTGTGGGTAAAAGACTGGTTCAATCGCGTTGGTGCTTTCGGTACTTACTACTACGCCTTACACCTGGAGTAATAAACCGGGTGATTTAATAGCGATTTCAGGAGCATGGTTTCGCAAAGCCAGGCTCCTGAATCTCGACTTTGATTCTGATAAGGGGTCAAGGGGAACGAATTCTCCTTGACCCCCCCAGTTCCTGCATGAGCGGGGGTAATTATGTCAGCATTTATCATACGTCGCTTATTAGTTCTACCGGTTATCCTTTTTGGTGTCAGCATACTTATCTTTTCCATGTTGCAGTTGCTGTCTCCTATTGAGCGGTCTGCCTTATATGTCAAGGATTTTCCTAAAACGGAAAGCGCTATTGAAAATATCATTACCCGGTACGGCCTTGATGATCCACTGCCATTACAATACTGGCATTGGCTTGTTGGGCGTGAGGACCCGGTAACGGGGGATACGGTTGGCGGTATCTTGCGGGGTGACTTTGGTTTCTCCAGAACTGGCCGCGAACCAGTGATTGATTTGCTCCGGAGGCGGCTGCCGGTAACGGCCGAACTTGCTCTGTGGAGTGCGATACCCATCATTGTTGTTGGTGTCTGGCTTGGTATTCAGGCTGCTCTCCATCACAATAAATTTATTGACCAGGTCGCTCGCGTCTTTGCCATCTTGGGATATTCATTCCCAACATTCGTCTTTGGGCTTTTGGTACTGCTCATTTTTTATGCCAAACTGGGGTGGTTCCCACCAGGACGACTTTCAACTGAATATAGTCAGGCAATTTTGCAGCCCGGTTTTAACCGGATAACGGAGATGAATACGTTTGATGCGCTGCTCAATCTCCGGTTTGACATCTTTCTCGATGCCCTGCGCCACCTTATTTTGCCTGTTATTACACTGTCCTACCTTTCCTGGGCACTGCTGCTTAAAGTCACCCGCTCTTCCATGTTAGAAGCGCTGCGCCAGGATTACGTGACCACTGCCCGTTCTAAGGGGTTGACTGAAAGGACAGTTATTAGCCGCCACGTTCTCAAGAATGCGTTGATTCCGGTTGCGACAATTGCCGGTACGACGGTGGCAGGGTTGTTAAATGGGGTTGTCCTCACCGAAACAATCTTTAATTGGAATGGTCTGGGAAAAGCAGCCGCAGATGCTGCCCTAAATCTGGATGTACTAACCATGTTAGGTTATGCGCTTTTCACCGCGCTTCTATTTGTATTGGTGAATCTGGTCGTTGATGTAATGTACGGTTTGCTGGACCCCCGCGTCCGGCTTAGTTAGAGAAGGGGTTTGTTATGACGACAGCCGATCCAGTCAGCGGCACCATGCCGGTCACTATAGAAGAAGTTACAGTAAAGGAACGTAACCGATTTGAAAAGGCGCTTGGCCCAGAGGGATATAGGCTGGTAAAAGGGCTGGTTACAAATCCCTTATCGGTCGTAGGAATCCTGATCATTGTTCTGTTTATCCTTGTGGCGGCCTTTGCTCCAGTCCTGGTTCCGCCTGCGTCGGAGAATGGGAGTCCGTACCTGATCCCACGGGATGGGTTTCTTGCCGAACCTAAACCACCGGGGACTCCCTGGGAAAGAAATGCACCTTTGGAAGTCCCTGCCTGGTATAAAGCCTTGACCGGTAATGACGAATGGGTACATTTGATGGGAACCGCCAGTGGACAATATGATGTTTTCTATGGGGTCATTTGGGGTACAAGAATCGCCCTTTTCATTGGTGGGGTTGTTGTCGCTTCCTCGGCTATTATTGGTATCCTCATTGGAGCCATCGCTGGTTTTTATGGGGGATGGGTAGATGAAATTCTCATGCGGGTTGTTGAAATATTCATCGCTTTCCCCTTCCTGGTAGCGGCTCTTATTCTTGCTTCTTTGTTGGTTCCGATGATGGGGCGAAGTATCTGGCCTGCCTCCATTGCGCTTATTGCCTTTGGTTGGACGGGGTATGCCCGTCTCCTGCGGGGGGATATTCTCTCGACCAAGGAAAGGGAATATGTCCAGGCTGCACGAGCTGCCGGGGCAAAAGATATTCACCTCATTTTGCGCCATATTCTGCCCAACGCTATCTATCCCACCCTGGTCGTTTTGTCCCTGGATATGGGGTCCATCGTCCTCAGCTTTGCCGCTCTCAGCTTCCTCGGTATTGGTACACCTGAGGGATATGCTGATTGGGGCCAGATCGTCAGTTTTGCCCGCAACTGGATCTTCAGCTTAAGTGATTACTGGTACATTATCCTTTATCCTGGCATTGCCCTGCTTCTCTATGGCCTGTCCTGGAACCTGGTTGGTGATGCTTTGCGCGACATTCTTGATCCGAAAATGCGCAGTCGTTAGTTATCTTTTGAAACGATTCTTATGGTGGATAGGTTCAACCATAGCGGTTGAAATAATCTAACATAGAGCGGGCCGCACTCTGGTGGCCCGCTTTTTTTGTCCACACAAATGCGAAACCGGCTCTTACCTCTCCTCATCTTTCTCTTTTTGGGATGTTTTTTTACCCGGACAGTCCAGGGGGCAGCAAATCAGACACCCGGTACAGACCTGATGACGGCAACGTTCACGCCAATCCCGGAGGCTACACCAGCTATCACGGTAACTCCAACTATTGACCGGCTTGCTGCGCCGCCAACGGCCGAAAATCCAACCCAGGCTGACGAAGGCGCACAGCTTTTTTGGCTTCACTGCCAGCCCTGTCATGGGGATGTGGGTCAGGGCTTGACTGAAGATTGGCGGCATCAGTACCCGCCGGAAGACCAGGACTGTTGGATGTCCGGTTGTCACGGGAAACGGCCGTATGAAAATGGCTTCACGCTGCCAACGGCCGTTCCGGCCGTTATCGGAGGGAACAGCCTGGAACGTTTTGAGACGATGGGACAGGTCTACGGCTTCATGTCGTCTGCGATGCCATTCCAGGACCCCGGCCACTTAACCCAAGAAGAATATCTGGCAATAGCCGCTTTTTTGGCCCGCTCCCATGATGCCTGGGACGGCACAACGCTTACCAGTGACAATATCGGTAACTTCCGGCTGCGTCCGGCAGCAGCGACCGAAACCCCGGAACCTGCCGCTTCCCCTGTCACTTCTCAGGAAGGCGGCGAAGGGCAAGGAAATGCCGCACCATTCAACCCCTTTATTGGCGGCATTGCAGCCGGTGTGATTGGCAGCCTGGTCTTGATTGTTTTGCTGATCAAACGCCGCACATGACACAGCAAAACCAGCTACAACTCAAGCGATATGAAGAACGTATACACTATATATGCCACCTGGCATTCATCACCAATGAATAAAAACCACCTAACTCTCTGCATTAAAAAAATTGGAGTGAGGTTGTAATAATGGCAGAAACCGGCCGTAAATCAATTTTTGGGGAAGAAATACATGACTCTGGTATGTACCGCTTGTTGGGCTTGATCAATGGTCTGCTGATTGGTCTGGCGCTGGTCATTGGAGCCTGGGGCATCACGGCCGTTATACGCGCTTCCCTGCCCACTCGAATGCCATTTGCCGGATATGTTTTAGGCAGCATTTTGGTTTTAGCGCTGACTGGAGCCGCCGGTTGGTTGACTGCCCGGTTCGCCAAAGGCTGGTTCACCGGCCTTGCCTGGCTTTTTGTCGCCGGGTTTGTTTCCCTGATCATTGGCTATGAAACCAGCTATATCCGCACCTGGCTTGTCTGGATAGCCGACCGACGCTTTCTGGGGCTGCCGATCTACCCTTTGACCGTTGGAACATCGTTGACAATTGTTATAGCAGGTTTTTTTGTATTCCTTATCTTTGGCGTCCTGGCCGTGTTACAAGATTACCGCCTGGATGGGAGTTACAATCGCTTAAGCGAGAACAATACTTTGACCTTTGCGGCCGTCCTGTTTCTCTGCCTGCCGCTGCCGATTGTGATCCTGACCGGTTTTATTACGAATAGTATGCTTGGCGGCTCGGCCGAATCGGCCGCCATCCAACTGGTCAACGAAGTCATTCAAACCGGCCGAACCTACGAGGGCGATCTCTTCGAATTGAGCCGAGAAGCGGGCATAAACTACAATGCTATCAAGGGGATTCGGGAGATGATGAGCGAAAATTATACCCTCACGATTTCTGGCTATAACCCTGCCAGTTCAACGATTCTGGTTTCGGCCGATTTCGACAATGGCGCCTGGATACAATGTCGGGTTGTCAATGACCAACTGGGCTTTTGTTCCGACGCTTCCCCTCCCTACACCACCGGTTTTTCTACTTTGATAACCGGCCATCCCTTACCGGATACCTGTAGTGGGTGCATTATCCGAATAGATGGAAGCTGGCAGTCCTGGTTGGCCGCTCGAAAGGACAATCTCGGCTCCGAACCTCAAATGAGCAAGGTGGCCCAGTGGGGGACATACACCTTGATGCGGGCTGAATCACCCAACAGTGACTATGCTATCGAATGTTGGTTCCATCAACAAAGTGTGATTGAGTTGGATCGGTGCGTTGAGGCAAATGGGAATTGAAGCGGCTGGCTCCCAACCGTCAAAGGCTACAAAATAAAGGTTCTGGCTCCTACGAAAATATCGTTTAACCAGCTCGTATTTTCCACGTCGTTTTCGTAAACGCCGTTATTCGGCCGAGAAGAATGGATAATCTTCCAGCCGCCGATGCTCATTCCAACATGGGAGATGCTGCGATGGCCGCCTGCGCTGCCAAAGAAGAGGAGATCGCCCGGTTGGAAGGGTGGTTCAACCGGCTTCCCGGCCGCAAACTGCATGTCGGCATCACGCGGAATGAGAATACCGGACAGTTTGTGCAGCAGCCGTACATAGCCGGAACAGTCAATGCCAGAAATGGTTGAGCCTCCCCATAAGTAAGGAATCCCAACAAATCCCTGACAGTCTTGCATCATTTGCGCTCGCTGCCTGGCCGGTGTGCTGGGCAGGCTTTCTTGCGCCCGCAAATGGCTGGCAGGCAGCCAGCCTTCCATCTGTACACCTGAAGAGACGTTGAGAAAGCCATTTTTTGTGCCGTTGACACAAACGGCCGTTCCAGCCATCAGGCGGCCGGAAATAAGAGCATCCTCATCCGGCGACATGCGAAGCAGGCTGACCGGTTCGCTGACGTAGTGCGTTGATTGGGATGGCGCGGCGTTTTGGAGGTAGTTTTTATATACCCAACCGAGGTAGCCGTCTGGCAGCCGCACAAAATGCCAGCCTCCCTCTGAATCCAGCAGTTCGACGACTGAACCGACCAATAGTTGATCCATCATCTCGGAACGAAAATCTGGCCGGGCGTGAAGGCCGGTCACGTTGGTAGCGACGATCAGGTGTTTGGGCGTGGCCTGGCGCAGTATTTGAACTTTGTTGGTGTCAAAGACAAGGCGGGGGAAAAGGTTTGATAGGTCGGCCGTTACAGAATCCAGGGTTGCCTTATCAAGCACATTGCCGGATAACAGGCAGCGACTTTTCTCCAGGGAGATGGCCTCAACCTGGCAACGTTCTGTTCGGTTATCGTTAAATTTTTGGCTAATGTCAACCAAAGCCGCACGAATTGGGTCAAGCATACCCCTCTATTGTAGCCGTTATTATGAAAAGAACCACAGAACCAGATTTTTTTACGTTCTATCAGGCATAAATAAGGAGTGAAAAGATGAAGAAAGGAAGCGCTATCATTTGGATTTTTGTGGTTGTTTGTCTGTTTTCTATGGCTGGCTGTTCTACGGGCAGCGGCCAGCCAACGGAGTCGGCCCAGGTTGAAGTAACGGCCGTGTTAGAGACGGCAGTTCCCACTGCAACAGTCTCGCCAACCGACACGCCTGAACCGGCGCCGACAGAGACGGCCGTGCCGCCGACCGCCACACCTGCCCCAACCCAGATACCCCGCCCAACCCCAACAATTGATTACCAACCGCTGTTTCCCATTGGCTCAACGGCCGACTGGACTGCCACCACCGACGCCGTTGGTATTGAAGGCACCGTTGAATTCATCTCCGCCACCCAGCTTACCATTCGAGACTTCGTCTTCTTTGCCACCGAAGCGCCCGGCGT
>JBAPRX010000588.1:0-18678 GCA_049281335.1 Promineifilaceae bacterium (SeqCode) | reverse complement strand
ATGTCCCATCAAGCTGCGATTTGGATCCGGCAGGCGACTTTTTTGCAACAGTAAACAACTTTATCGAGAACAACTTCCCCACCAACCAAACACTGAAACGACTTTTTTATGCCCCCGACACTTGTTTCCCCAACAATAGTGGACCTTATACCACCTACTATGGCTACTATGCTCCATCAGTGGATGATATGCATGATAGGCTGCTTTCCCAGTTTGACACTGGTAACCAGATTGTGTCTTATACCGGTCACAGCGGAACCCAAAACTGGGGCCATGAGTATTACTTTGACACAACTTCGGTAGCCGATCTGAATAACGGCAGCCGGACGCCCATCATGTTACCGATGACCTGTCTGGAAGGCTGGTACGACTTCATTGGAACAACTACAGGGTTATCTGAGACGCTGGTCAAAAGAGTTGGTGGTGGCGCCGTTGCAAGCTACGCGCCGACCGGTTTCCAGGTTCAACACGGTCACAATTACCTGATCGAAGGCTTTTATACTGGTATCTTTACCAACAATGTCCAGACATTAGGAGAAGCCGTGTACCAGGCCAAAGTATCGTTGGAATCTGGCCCAATCGCCTATGACGATTTGCATGACACCTATATGCTCTTAGGTGATCCGTCCATGCGGTTGAATATCCCCAGAGCAACGCTTAACTTCTTACCTGTAACTCTAAAGAAATAGGAACGATTGGAAAACCCCGGCGGTTGTATTCATTGCAATGCAAGGAATAACCAGTGGATTCCATGTCTGATTTCATCATGTCCGAGATTGATCCGGCAACGTTGGCCGAACTACTGCGGGAAGCCATGAGAGAAGGCAAACTACCATTCTTAACAGTTGTCAGTAATAGTATGTCCCCCCTCATCCGACGTGGTGATCAGATTCGGCTTGCACCCACATCGGCCGAACAACTGCAACCAGGTGACATCATCGTTTATCTCGGCCCTGCCAATCTCATTACCCACCGTTATTGGGGTCGCCTTCTGGAAAAAGGCGAAACCTGGCTGGTGACAAGAGGAGATCGACCTCAACATTTTGACCGGCCTTTCACGTCCGGCAGTCTTGTTGGACAGGTTATCGGCCGTCGCCGCAAGCAACACGTTCTAAATCTGGCGTCCGGCGTGGGAAAATGGCTTAACAACCAACTTGCAAACCTTGCCAGATTGGAAATTCGTCTTTTCTCCGCTCCGCTGGCTCTCTCAACCGCTTCACAGGTTTACCAACTGCCGGTAGACAAAGTCAAAATAGCTGCCCCACCTGCTGGTGGTGGGCCACTTTCTCGCTCCTCTAATGGCATTCTCACCCGACTCATTCGACGGTTTTTATATAGTTGGGCTATCATTCTAACCGTAATAATCTCTGTCATCGCCCTTGCTTTTAGTAAAGATATAGAGGATTAGTATATGCTGTTTATGAAACTCAATCATGCAAGAAAACGTCTGGTATTTGTCCTCATTCTCTTAACTTTCCTGACAGCCATCCCGCTGTATATCGCGCAGGCCAGCGTCAGCTTATTGTACTTTCGCGCCCGCTCCGGTATTAGCACTATTACGCTGGAATGGGAAACAGCCCAGGAACTGGACAACTTCGGTTTTAACCTTTATCGAGGACTAACAGGGGACTTCAATGATGCTCAAAAACTAAATAACACCGGCCTAATTCCAAGCCAATCAAACGGCCCAACAGGGGCTTATTATGAATGGCCCGACAACGATGTCCAGGCTGGCGTCCAATATACCTACTGGTTGGAAGATATTGATATACATGGTGCCTCCCATGTCCACGATCCGGTCGTTTCCTCACTGAGTACCGGAGGGGCAATCCCAACCGCTCCTCCACCTGGTGGCAATAATAATACCGCAACACCAACTCCAACCAGTACACCGACCAGAACCCCAACTCCAAATCCTACGACCCAATCTGGAACGACGCCAACCCCAAGCCGAACACCAACTAGAACTCCGGCTCCTTCGCCGACAATTTTCAACCCGACGAATACCCCAATACCCCAAACCCAGGCAACGGCCGTTCCCAACAACACTTCTCCAACGATAGTCTCTCAGACGGCGGCAACCGCGACGCCCCTATCGGAAGTCGAAAACCCGACCCTGGCCCCCTCTGAAAACGCCGTTCCAATTTTAGAGGCGGAAACCAGTCCTGCCGCTCCCCAACCAACTGCCACTCCGCAGTCTCTCGCCCAAACAGCGTCAGACGAGACCAACGGTCTGACGGCCCAGCAAATCGGACAAGGTGGTCAAGAACCCCAGGAAAGGCAAGTGGCTGAGGCAAACACAAATATTGACGCCAACAGCGACAGTTCAAATCGTTCAACCCTGTTGACCATGGCGCTTATCATCAGTATCGTATTGTTTTTTATAGGGGGTGGTGGAATAATCGTGCTTCTTCTAAAACGGGCAAGAGAAACGAGGATTTAAGTGAATAATACTGAAGAGACGACAGGAATTCAACGGCAAAAAAAACAACGCAATTTTCTCCTGATCGGTCTGGCTGCTCTGGCTGTCATATTCCTGGCCGCAGCCGCCTATTTCTTCTTCGTCTTAACACCGGGGCGTTCCGAATCGTTAGAAGTTTCTCCTTTACCATTGGGAGAAGCACCCCAGGCCATACGTCTGACAGTCCTCAAGACCGGTATCGCCGCCATTACCGAAAAACAGTTGAGCCAGACAACACTGCCCATTGAAACGATTTCGGCCGAAACGCTCCAATTAACCCGCGATGGGGAGCCTGTCCCCTATTACATCTCGCAGGACGAAAACGGCGAGGCCGCCCTCTATTTCTACGCCCAGGCCGTTACAAATACTTTAGAAGCCCCTGCCGTATATTGGCTCGCTCCTGGCGAAGGCCAGCAAATGGTTCAGGTGGATGCCACCGTTGACGGTGCGGAGGCGACAACGACCGGTCAACGGCGAAACAGGTGGGAAGAAAATGAAATCTTTCTCGCCCAGGCAGATGGCGATGATGTCTGGTTGGGAAAACTCCTTTTCGCCCCCGGTTCTTTGGACGTTCCCCTTGACGACATCCAACCAACAGGTGACTCCGGCCTCCTGACCGTTCAAATTTGGTCAAATAACCGCGCTCAAGAAAACCCCGACCATCACGTCGAATTGTTGCTAAACGGCGAAAAACTGTTGGACACTTATTGGGAGGGAATCAAACAAGAAACGATTACCATCACCCTGGAAGCCGGAATGTTGCTGCCCACCGATAATGTCTTAACCATTAACGCCCCCAATGACACCGGCGCTGCCGGAGAAGCCCTCTATATTGATTGGGTTGACTTACAATATGAGGGGGCATTAGAGTCCAATCAAGGAGAACTCGCTTTTTGGAGTGATGCTGACGCGCTTCAAGTAACCGGATTCCCAGAAAAATCGCTTGTATTTGATGTTACAGACCCGGCTGCTCCAATGATCCTCACCAATACTGAATCAGAGGGCAAACTGCTGAAATTTTCCGGCAGTGGCCGAAATCGGCACTATATGGTGGCAGATGCCGACCAAATCATCCAGCCTGAGATTTCGCTCGTTCCCTTGCGAGAACCACTAACGGCCGAAGGACGTGGCGCAGACTACATTGCCATCGTGGCAGATGTTGAAGGCTTTGACGAAGCCATCACGCCCCTGCTCGACTACCGCGAAGAACAAGGTATGTCGGTCGCGGCCGTTCCACTCAGTCAGGTTTTTGATGAATTTGGCTACGGCCGTCAATCTACCGAAGCAATTAGAGATTTTCTGGCTTATGCCGTCGCCGCGTGGCAGCCTACCCCCAGGTACGTTCTGTTGGTAGGCGACGCCTCTTATGACATCTATAACTTTACCGATGGCCCCAACAAGAACATCTTCCCCACGCACCTGGTCTTTACCGAGTTTGCAGGCTACGTCGCCAGCGACACCTGGTTCACTATCTTTGACGACGAAACATTAATACCGGAAATCGCCATCGGCCGTTTCCCCGTTCAGAATGTCGAACAGCTTAAAACACTCGTCAACAAAACCATTACCTACGAAGAGTCAGGCGGTCAGGATTGGATCAATCGGGCGTTGCTGGTGGCTGATGACGAACCCGCCTTTGACACAGCCTCTGAAGATTTGGCCGGCGAGCTAAACCTTGTCGGCTATGACACAGAAAAACTTTATATGAGTGAAAATGAGGATATTCACGACGAGATTGTCAGCGCCTTAAATCAGGGGGTCGGCATTGTTAATTATATTGGTCATGGCAGTATTCAGGTCTGGGGAGATGAAAGCGTCCTGGTGGCTGACGATGCCAATATCCTGATAAACGGCCAACGTTTGCCAATCTTCACCACTTTCACCTGCCTGAACGGCTACTTCAACCATCCAGAGGCTAATGCAATGGCAGAAACCCTTCTGTGGGCCGAAGATGGTGGTGTGGCTGCCTCCGTTGCCCCCTCCGGCCGTTCGCTTACCTCCCAGCAGGAACCATTGGCCGAGGTATTCTTCCAGAGTTTGTTTAATGGGGACGCTCAAACGCTTGGAGAAGCGTTGTTATTGGCAAAAACGGCCGAAGCAAGCAATGTCAGACAGCACGACGTCATTCACACCTTTAATTTACTCGGCGATCCAGCCCTCCAATTCCAATTGCCCTGACCAGCCTGACTTGACAATGGTCGTCTAATCGTTTATCCTCCCCTAGTCTCTATACGAAACGCTACTACCTATAAAAAATGGAGCGCGATTACTAAGGAGTAAACTGTGACCGACGACCAACAATCCTCCCTATTTCCACCAGGAACCCTGCCAGAAGCTGGCCCACCCCGCCTGACGACTAATGCCTCCATCCAGGCCGCGCTTGGTGCCTTCGAGCAGCATATGGAAGAAGAAGGGTTTGCCCTGAACACCCGGAAAGCCTTCGCCGGTGATATACGGCTGCTTGGTAAATACCTCGGCATCGGCCAACCTATCGGCAAAATCGGTAAGAAAAATCTCGACGACTTCCTCAACTGGCTGGTTTATGAACGGGGTGTTCCATGCAGCAACAAATCATATGCCCGGCGTGTCACAACGCTCAAAGTCTTCTTCGGCTGGCTGCAAGAGACAGATGTCCTGGTTATGAATCCCGCTTCAGAGGTTATACAGATCAGTGTCACCAGCCCCCTGCCCAACGTCCCCACTGACGAAGAAATTGAGCAGGCATTAGCCGTAACCGCCTTTATGCGAACTGGAAATGAAGAAGAAAAGCCGGACGCCCGCCCCCATCTTTTACTAACCCTATTGCTGCAAACAGGCATTAAGAAAAGCGAAGCAATGGGAATTGTCCCCAACCACATCGATCGAGAAACCCCCGACGCACCTTTTCTATTCGTGCGTTACAAAAACCCCAACCAGCGATACAAAGAAAGAAAAATCGAGCTGGAACCGGAATGGCTCAACGTGCTGGACGAATATCTGGCCCAATACCAGCCAACAACCACCCTCTTCACCTGCACCGCCCGCAATCTCGAATATATCCTGACTGACATCGCCGACTCTCTGCAACTAGATAAAGGTAAACTATCCTTCGAGAATCTTCGCTGGGCTTCCGCCCTCCGAGATTACAAAAATGGCGTAAGCCATGACAAAATCAGACAGCGCCTCGGTTTATCCAAAATAACCTGGCGGGAAACAAAATCAAAGCTCGAAAAACTGTTGGTCAAGCAGCGGGACGAAGCCCTCGCCGCCTGACACCCAGGCGTCAATGCCTATTCCTCCACCACGTGATACCCCTGAACCATCGTCCGGCTCAAGTATAACAGCGGCACACGGCGGGTCGGCGTCGTCATGACTTTATTGATGGGATAAACGGACGCCTCACTAATGGCGAAGAAATCCTTCGTTTCGTCTAGCAAATCCTGGTCCCTGGCATCCTGGTTCACATGAAGCTGTCCCTGGATCACAAACGTGCCGACATAAAACGCAGTCGGCCGTTTTGAAGCCAGCAGTTGTTCTCCCTGCGCATCCTCATCACTCATTAAATTTAGCATTTTTAAGTAACTCTTATTGAGAATGATAGACGGCTGTTTAATACAATGGACCTGCCGATCTGCTGCTAAAGGGTAAATCTCCACATCACTAAAAGGGAGAAACGGCCGTTGTCTATCACTCAAATAGATCAATATCGCCCCTCGTGGTTGGAACTTTGCCCGAATAAGATATTCCCCCAGGATAACTTCCACCTGGAATGATTTTAACTGAAGTTCACCAAACATAACCCCTCCTACGAATAAGCGAACAGTGGATAACAAACAGCCGAACTATCAGAACCCTTCTGGTTACTGTTACCTATTACTGCTTTCTGTCTACTGAATCCTACGGTAACGTGCAACCCCCAGGGAAGTAATTGTCTGGGACAAGATACGTCCCCTGGCTCACGTTACCGCCCCCTTCGTCCTGTGCTCTAATTTCGTGGTTCCAGGGAGAACAGCGGCGAGCATGAATAAAGTGGGTGAATGGCCCAGTGCCACGATATTCGGCCGGTTGGTCTTCATCAAACACAAAAACTGTATAAGGTGGTGTGCCGCCATAAACATTGATGGTCATCTGGCAGCGCCATTCAATGCCCGTATATTCACAATTAGAGACACTGTAATTAAAGTCTAACGCCTCTGCGGCTGCGGTTGGCGTTGCCGAAACTTCAGGAGTCGGCGTCAGCGTCGGGAGAACTGGCGTTGGCGTTGCCGGAATATAAATCGTAATCTCAAACGTAAACGGCGAACCCAAAGGATTGCCGTCGGCGTCAACCAACTGCCAGGTACTCTCATAATCCCCCGGCTGATCAGGAGCGGCAAATGTACTCTTCAAGGTCACTTCATCACCGGGTTCCAAAATATCCGTCAAGGCAATTGGAGCATCCTGCTCAAACGTCTCGCCTTCCACGTATTCCCAGGAATTATCGGCCGCAATCGGGCAATCTCCGCTGTTATGTAACACCCAACTCACCGGGAAATTACTGCCCACCGGGGCCGCTTTAACATTCTCATTCTGGTAAGTATAGACTTTCACAACATCTACCGCTACCTCGCACGAGGCAATAAAAGTTGCCGTCAAGTTGGGAGTCGGTGTAAATGTAGGAGCAATAGTTGGCGTAGGCAGTGGGGTGTCAGTCGGTGCGGCCGTTAAAGCCTGGGCCACAACGGCCGCAGCCGTTGCGCCAATGTCAACTGTGGACTGCGGGGTCGCTTCCTCGCTTTCCGCTGCCGTTGCCACCGCTTCCGTCGCTTCCGGCGTGTCAGTCGCCGCCACAACAACAGGCTGAGAGGTAGGCGTTTCCTCTCCCTTTCCACGACTTGCCAGCACAATACCGCCAACAGCAACCGCAGCAATGAGGAACAACAACACAACACCGCCAATGACCAACGGAACCCGGCTCCGCTTCTTTGGTGGTGCAGGCGGCGAAGCAATATCCGTCTGATCTATCAAATTGGCCGAGCCAACACGGGTCAACTCTGCCCCTGCTGGCGTGGCAGAAGCAGATGGCAAGATAGTCGCCGCAATGCCGCTTGGCGTCGCAGAAGGAACCGTCCGCATTGGCGGTGGCGTCGGCTTATCTTTTAACAGGTCCGATGGAATCACCACCCCCGTTTCCATATCACTAACCCGAACGGCCGCTCGCAGGTCGTTCGCCAATGCGTTTGCCGTCTGATACCGCTCTTCCGGGTTTTTCGCCATCGCCTTCAGGATGACTTTATGAATCGCTTCCGGCAACGTCACATCAAATCTGGTTGGTTCCGGGATCGGTTCATTGACGTGCTTCAAAATAACGGCTAATGGTGTATCCGCATCATATGGAAGGCGGCCTGTCGCCATCTGGAAAAATAAAACACCCAGCGCATACAGATCGCTCCGTTCGTCTCCTGGCTGTCCCAAACCCTGTTCTGGAGACATATAAGCCGGTGTGCCGATCATCGCCCCTGTTGCCGTGAATGATGGGCCACTCAAAATTTTAGCAATCCCAAAATCGGTCAGAACTGCACGGCCGTCCTCGTTCAGCATAATATTGGCCGGTTTAATATCCCGGTGAACCATCCCCCGGCTGTGAGCATAAGCCAGCGCATCTGCAATCTCCAGCACGATTTGAACCGTGTGAGAAAGTGGCAGCCGCTCTCCCACGCTTGCTAATCCTTCCAGGCTTTGTTTCAGTGTCCCCCCGCTGACATACTCCATGACAATGTAATAGATGCCATTTTGAACATCAAAGTCATAGACACTGACAATATTGGGGTGACTTAAAGCCGCCATTGCTCTCGCTTCCCGCTGAAATCTCGAAAGGAAATCTTCCTCATCAGCCAGGAAAGCATGCATCAATTTGATAGCGACATATCTATCGAGCAGTTCTTGATAGGCCTTATAGACCTCGGCCATTCCCCCTCTGCCCAACATTTCGACAATTTTATACTTTCCAACTGTACTACCAATGAGTCGTTGCGGGCTGCTCATTCTTTACTGTTCACCTTCTTGTGTTGCATCCAGGCCTTTTTCAATCTGATGGACAACCTGCCGCCCAGCTTCAACGGATGGGTAGTATAAAATTGCCTCAACCTGGTATGTATCAGTTGAAACCTGATCTCTTAAATGCATAATCAGGCTAAAATTAGGCTGCATAGCCTCTATTACAGATAGACTTGCCGCCCGCTCCCCTTGGTCATTCGTTATCGTAACTTCGATGGACGGTTTTTCAAAGAAAGGTGTAATGTCAAATCCGACAGCCACCTGTCGCTTTTCTGGGTACATATACAAGCCAAGACGGTTAAAACGAACCTCATCTTTCGCCTTTGGTCCGCCATTTGGCTCGTCATAAAAATGAACGTGCATAGAGTGATTATAACTCGTATAGCCTGATAGAAGCAATTGACGGCCGTTAAGTACGGCCGTCAAAATCCGAAAGGCTTTCCCAAATCCCCATCAATTGTTTTGAATCGCGGACCAGCTAATTCGCAAGCACCGCCGGCATCGAGTTGAAATGGGTATAAGCAATGCCCGCAGGAATATTGAAGATGGTTCCGTCTGTCTCCTGAATCCGTTCGGCCGAATTTGGATCCAGCATGAAAGCCACACTCCCATTCAGCGTTCCTGTTGCTGCTCGAAGGACATAACCGCCCGCATCGGCACTCTCCGTTGCCAGCAAGGCAGTAAAGTTCCCAGCGGCATCGCTGGGAACGGTCCCCAACTCAACGCCATTGACAACCAATGAGACAATGCTGTCCGGTTGAAAGTGGGTCCCTGAAATAGTAAAGTAGCTGCCGGGAGAGCCGCTTTGATAGTTGATGCTCATATTGACCGGTGGCATTCTGTCTCTAATAAAAACATCAACTCGGCCGTTAAAATCATCGCTGACCAGATTATTGGCAGTCGAGTCAAAAGAGATGAATCGGCCGTCGGCCGAAATATCCGGGTTCACACTGGCCCCTTCCGGCTCCTGTCCTAATTCATCTGCACTGATCCGTTCAGTTACATTCGAATCACGGTCAAAGACATAAACATCCAGGTACGTGCCGAAAACTTCGCCCCCGGTCAGGTTATTGGCGAAAGAACTGTAGGTCACATAACGGCCGTCGCTCGAAATCGAAGGGGAACCGCTGTTATCATTCGCCTGTCCTCCACCGTCGGCAACACTGGCTCGTTCAATCTGCACCTGACTGTTATCCCCCCTGAAATAGACAAAAATATCGCTCTTGTGGTTGCTGTCATTCTCCCACAGATTCTCTGCCTGAGACTCGAAAGCAACATATCGGCCGTCGGCCGACAGATCGGGGTCATAGCTAGGCCCATCCCCTTCCTCATTAGCGGCATTGACGCTGATCCGCTGTAAAGAACCATCTTGCCGAGAATAGAGGAAAATATCACTGGCATTATTGTGATCATTTGCCGCCAGATCAGTCGCTACCGATTCAAAAGCGACGTATTGCCCATCTTCTGAAACGGCCGGACTGCGACTTTCCCCATCCCCTGTCTGTCCACTGCTCGTCAGGCTGACGGTTGTCATCACCCCACCCTGACGGTCAAAGAGAAAAACGTCCCCAACCCCATTGTTATCATTCGCCGCCAGGTCGGAGGCGGTTGAGTAAAAGGCAACAAAACGGCCGTCGGCCGAGATAGCCGGATGGCGGCTCTCTGCATTAGCTGCCTGGCCGTCAACAATACTGATCAGTTCAGTTGTCTCCAACTGCCGATCCCGTACAAAAATGTCACGGGTATTATTTGTATCGCTATTCGCCAGATTGTCGGCTTGAGATTCGAAAGCAACAAAACGGCCGTCGGCCGAAATGGCAGGATTCAGACTGTCCCCATTGGCCTCTTGTCCGTTCGTTCCAAGACTGATCCGTTCCGTATACCCTGTATTCTGATCGTGAACAAAAATATCCCGCATCCCATTGGTATCATTCTCAACCAGATTATCGGAAGCGGAGACAAAAGCAACATAACGGCCGTCGGCTGAAATTGCCGAATACCAGCTATCATTGTCAACTTCCACCCCATTGGAATTCACACTGACCCGCATACTGAGGCCAAATAAGGGTGTCACTTCTTCCATCCGGTTCGGTATGGGGTACCCTTCAAGAGACGATCCCAACAAATTATCGAGCTTTCCATCTGAGACGACAAAAATAAAGACAAACAGAAAAACGGCCGCGACAGCCGCAATCGGCAGCAAGGCATTAAACTGACGCCCTCTGCCAAAGCCGCTGAAGAAAGCAAGCATTCGCGTTCCAATAGAAGCCGATTTCTCAGCCTCCTCGGCCGCCATTTTCCTCATCTCTGTCACCAACTCCAACTTCATTCTGCTGGAAACGGCCGGATCAGGCTCTTCGGAACCAAAAGCCTGGTGCATCCGCAGCACCATCTTCTGCATATCCCGCAGTGCTTCGTCCTCCGAGAGGTTCGTTTCAGCCTCTTCTGGCTTAATATTCCCTTCTAACAGCTCGTCAGTAAACGCTGCCAGTTCATCATCCAGCTTCTCGGAGTCTTCCTCAGAACCATTTATTGGTTTTTCAATCTCAGACATTAATTTCTCCAACCGTCTCGCGTAGTGCTTGTAAGGCCCGACGATAAAGTGATTTGGTTGCCTCAAGAGATTGCCCCATATCTTTCGCAATCTCCTTAAATTTCATCCCATCTGCAAAACGCAGCAGCAGAATCTCCTGATAATGATCGGGTAATCTTAACAACGCTTCCCGCAGGACAATCCTGTCATCCGAAGCAGCGTTTTTACTGGGAACTGACAACTCTTCCATCCTAAACCTTTCGCTTTCACTTGAAAATGGTTCGCTATGCCTATTAGAAATCTCTTTGTTCCGGTAAAAATCAGCCACTCGCCGGTTTGTCAACGTCCGAAGCCAGGTGCTAAATTGAGCGGTACCCTTAAAATGTTTCAAGGATCGGAGCGCCGTAATGAACACCTCCTGAGTGACATCTTCGACATCCGACTCTGGAATCCGGTAGCGCACGCGATTATAAACTGATGGCAAGTGACGTTCGTACAACATTGTAAAGGCATCTAATTGGCCTCGCACGATTCTCCGGATCAACTCGGAATCACCCGGCAACCCGTCATCACGCGCAGCATTAACCCTTTTCTGAAACATTAGTCGCTGTGAGGGAATAAAAAGGGTCGTTTTCCCTTAAGGATTGTAATTTTTCTAATACCTGGACGAGTACAACCTGCCATTCGTGGGTGGACATATCACGAGTCAACCAGATAGCTTTTCTGCTGACCCGCACCTTTTGCCCCAGATACCGCTGGAGATGCAAACGGTTGGCGCTGCTCTCTTCCGGCAGCCGGATTTGAATCTGGCCGCTCTCCGTCGTCACCGCCAGGATACCGGCTTTCATTGCCAGGGACTTGATCCGAAGCTGATAGAGAAGGTTATCAACCGGATCAGGAATCGGCCCAAAACGGTCGGCTAATTCCACTGCCATGCCGTCTATCTCTTGCATCGTTTCCAGCACAGCCATCCGGCGATAAAGGCGCAGTCGTAAGGAGCCATCCGGGACGTAGTCCGTTGGAACATAGGCCGGTAATGGCAGGTCAATGAGGACAGGCTCCGGCAGGTCGGCCAACAGTTTCTTGTCCTCCTGCTCTCCCTCTTTCTGAGCCTTTCTGGCCCGCACAGCCTGGGCCAACAGCCGGGTATAAAGGTCAAACCCAACGGCCGCAATAAAACCGCTTTGCCGCGTTCCCAACAAGTCCCCTGCTCCCCGAATTTCCAGGTCACGCATGGCTATGTTATATCCTGCCCCCAGTTCTGTCTGTGACCCAATTGCTTCCAGCCGGGCTTTGGCATCGGCCGTTAATGTCCGCCAGGTAGGATGGAAGAAATAAGCATAAGCCCGTCGCGCCCCTCGCCCAACACGGCCGCGCAGTTGATATAATTGAGCCAGCCCAAACCAATCGGCATGATCAACTATCAAGGTGTTGGCATTTGGAATGTCCAGCCCGCTCTCAATAATCGTCGTGCAAACCAACACATCAATCTCTTGATTCACAAAGCGAACCATCACATCTTCCAGTTCTCGTTCGCTCATCTGCCCATGCCCAATGGCAAAACGGGCTTCTGGAACCAGCTTACTTAATTTCATCTGAACGTTATTAATGGACTGCACACGATTATGAACGTAAAAAATCTGACCACCGCGATCCAGTTCCCGCAGAATCGCCCGACGCAGCAGAAAATCCTCTCCTTCCCCTACGTAGGTCTGGACCGGCAGCCGGTCGGCCGGGGCTGTGTCAATCTGGCTAATGTCACGTACACCGGTCAGGCTCATATACAGTGTTCGCGGAATCGGGGTGGCCGTCATCGTCAACACATCCACCTCTTTCCGCATCTGCTTCAAAGTCTCTTTGTGACTAACCCCAAAACGCTGTTCTTCATCAATAATCAGGAGTCCTAAGTCCTTAAACGAAATGTCGTCTGACAGCAGCCGGTGGGTGCCGATGATGATGTCAACTTGCCCCGCCCGTAAATCCCGAACAATCCGCTCTTGTTGGGAGGCTGTTCGGAATCGAGACAACATCTCTACGTTAACCGGGTAGGCTTTCAATCGTTGGGTAAATGTGTTGTAATGCTGTTGGGCCAAAACCGTTGTCGGAACCAGAACCGCCACCTGCTTGTTGTCCATCACCGCCTTGAAGGCCGCTCGTAGAGCCACCTCCGTCTTACCGTAGCCCACATCGCCGCATATCAGCCGATCCATTGGATTCGGCCGTTCCATATCCGTCTTAACTTCCGCGATGGTACGAAGCTGGTCTTCTGTCTCCTGGTACGGAAAGCTGGCCTCCATCTCGGCCTGCCATTGGGTATCAGGCGCAAAGCTGTGACCATGAATGGTTTCACGAACCGCATACAGTTCCAAGAGTTCTTCTGCCAGTTCTGCTGCCGCCTCTTGTGCTTTGGCTTTGGTCCGTTTCCAGGTCTTTTCACCCAGACGGTGCAGTTCCGGCCGTCTTTCCTCCGGCCCAATCCACTTACTCAGCCGGTCGGCATGGTGAACGGGGACATATAGAACGTCACTGTTGGCAAATTGAACCTGGAGATACTCCCGCTCCATGCCGCCGATATTTCGCACCACCAATCCTGTGAATAGGCCAACGCCAAACTCCAGGTGAACGACAAAATCACCCGGTTCAATATCCGAGTAAAATGTCTCCGGCGCAGTCGGCCGGGCCAAGCTGCGGCGGCGCGGAGCCGGACGGTTCCAACCAAATATCTCCGCATCGGTTAATAGATTAAGCAGCACCTTATCCCGAAAATCACTGCCGTTTCGGGACATATCTTCTTGTCTCTCGACCAAAAAGCCGCCGGTCAAACTGCCCTGAACAAAGGTGATACTTCCGGCCGGTGGCAGCTTATCAAGCGATTCTACAATCGGCATGTTCCCATTCCCCAGGAAAGATGAGTCCTTATTCTCCTGGTGCCACAACTCGGCCAACCGTTGAATCTGACGGCTGACCACAATGGTTCGCTCCCCTTCCGTTTGGGCCAGCCGCAGCTGCATTAGAAACGGCCGAACCTGCCCACCATAGCGCGGCCCCGGCTGAAAAGCCTCTGCCAACGGGGAACGGACCGGGTTGTCCGGGTCATCTCCATTCCCCAAAACAACCACTCGCTTCCTATCAATCCGGCTCCACAACGCTTCCCACTCAAAAAGCGGCGACGGAAAATCCAGGGGCAGCGATGGCTGTTCCGTCGCCAGTTGGGCCGCCTTATCGCTCAACTCCTCCGCTCGGTTTCTGGCCTCTCCTAGATCATCCACAACAACCAGCGCCTCATCCGGCAGGTAATCCAGCAGAGAAGAAGGCTGGGCGTAGGCCAGTGGCAGGTAATATTCCAGATTCGGCGTCGGCCGTCCTGCTGCCAGGTCTGGGATATCGTCGTGCCAGTCTGGTAGATCGTTTGGTTTAGGCAGGGAACTTTCTGACAGACTCTGTCCCAAATCCGGCACATCAGCCAGAATAACCTCCCTGGCAGGCGGAATCAGTGTCCGCGTTATTGGCCCATTATTTTCGTCCAACGAGCGTTGAGTCGCCGGATTAAAGGCCCGGATCGTTTCAATCTCATCCCCAAACAACTCAACCCGAACCGGATAACTCGCCCCAACAGGATAAATGTCCATAATCCCGCCACGCCGGCTGAACTGGCCTGGAGACTCAACGACGCTGACTGCCTCATATCCGGCGTCCAGCCAGCTATTAATCAGCTTGTCAAGATTAACAATCTGGCCCACCCGGATTACGCGGGTCGCAGCCAGAAAACGGCGGCGGGGCAAAGTTTTCTGCATCAATGCCCGCATAGATGTCAGGATGAGATGGGGTTGACCAGACTCAGGAATAAGCGGGTGCTGTCCGGCCATCAAAGCCGAGAATACCGCCAGACGGTTCTGGCGTGAAAGCTCACTCCAGGGGCCGCGTTCATAGGGCAGCGGCGTTGGCTCTGGAAAACGAAGAATAGAATTCCCGTTGGGCAGCCACGATTCAAGCGACTGCTGCCATATCGGTACATTTTCGACCCGCCCGGTAACGAACAAAATCGGCCGTTGGCAGGCTGTGAAAAGTCGCGCCAGCAGCGGCGGGCGGGCAGCCGCATTTAGCCCCAATGGATCGCCATTTTGACCTAATTGCTCAATGAACTGCTCGTAGGCTGGCAGGTCATCGTAAATTTTCAGTATGCCAGAGAGATTCATTCCTGACCGATCACTCCATTATGGCGGGTCATTGCCAGATCAACAGTCTCTATCAAGAAGGTTTCCACAGCCTCCACCGCAGAGTCTAACAACTCAACCAAAACCGGCTGCTCATCCTTATCAAAATCACGCAGCACATAGGCAGCAGGGGGCATTCGTCCCGCCGGTCGCCCGACACCAAGCCGCAATCTCGGAAAATCCTGGCCCAAATGTTGAATTACGGATTTCATCCCATTGTGTCCCCCCGACCCTCCTTTAGAACGCAGCCGAAGCGTCCCAAAAGGTAGATCAATCTCATCATAGACAACCAGAACATTCTCCAACGGAATTTTGTAATAATGAACCAGCGGCCCGATAGCATCCCCGCTGAGATTCATATACGTCTGGGGTTTCGCCAGGATAACCGGCCGTTCTTTAATCCGCCCTTCACCGGTGATGGCTTTAAGCTGAACACGGCCGAGTTGAATGTCATACTTCTCTGCCAGCCGATCAATCATCATAAAGCCGATGTTGTGCCGGTTCCCCTTATGTTCCCGGCCAAGATTGCCCAAACCGGCAATTAGATATTTCTGATTGGTGCTTTCCAACTGTTCGTTTTGGCTCATCGTAACAATCTATTCATAAGAAGCCGCCATAGGCGGCGAAAAACGCCTCGTAGTAACAGATAGGCAGCCAGAACAACAAAGACAATCACCACAACTCGAACGCCCTGCCAGAAAGCTGCCCCAAATTGTCCAGTATCAATATTGGCAATCTGGTCAAATACGCCTTGTCCACCCGCCGCTCCTGTCCCATCCTCCTCGCTTCCCGGCCCCAATGGGGCATTTACCGGTGTCGCCTGGGGAGTCGGGGTTGGGAATGGGGTTAAGGATGGCAGCACATTCGGCGCTTGCTGGGTCAACTGCGGCAAGATAGTTTCTACAGCTTGTGGTGTTCCTGTCTCCAACTGATCGGTTGTTGTCAAGGTGGCAGTCGGGCTTGGTGTTACGTCTTCATTCGCAATGGTCAGGTCGGATACGAAATACTCGTCGTAATTGAAATCCTGACGGACAACCCGGAGCCGTAACTGATAACGGCCGTCTGGAAACACCGGCGTTGAACCGGTTCCAACCGTCGTGTCCCAAACGGCCAGCGTGCCATCAATTACCGGTCGATCACCCTGTGCAAAGACAATCCAATCGCTGTTTGGCCCAGATTCATTTCGGAAAGCCAACTCATAACGTAAAAAGCTGCCGTCCGTTGCCGTCCCCTGCACAATAACGATCCCCGATAGAACATCACCTGATGCTGGTTGGACAAAGCCATTCTGTGCCTGCGCCTCAGCGAAGGAAAACAAAACGCTTAGGCTGATAAATAAACAAAATACCAAAGACGAACCGAACAACCACCGTCTACTTCGTCTATCCCGAAAGTCAAATTCAAGGTTCTTCATTCTTAAAGAAAATTTCATCAAACCAATAGGTAAGTCTAACACAAACGCCAACCAGTTGCGAAAAAATAGCCCATATTTCTTAAAGGACTCCTGAGAAATAAATACATGATTTGCACACCGTCTCATATACAGTCATAATCCTTATACGTAACTCGGAGAAGAAGATGACCGTTTCAAAATCGCGCAATAAGTTCGCCATTTTAATATTCCTCATCACGCTGCTGGCAGTCATTGGCGTTGCTTGTGGCCCAACGGAAGAGGAAGCAGGCGGGGCGGGTTCAACCGAAGATTCTGAGCCAAATGCCAATACGGCCGATAACGAACTGGCAATCGCCCCCGACTCTGTTGAAACTGACAGAAAGGGCTTGACTGTTGGTTTCACCAAAGACGGACACGCTTTTCGAGGCGATCCCGAAGCCCCGGTCGTTATTCAGGAATTTTCTGATTTTCAATGTCCCTACTGCGCCCACTTCTACAACCAGACGCTGCCTGCCTTAGAAGATAACCAAATTGCCAATGGTGACGCTGTCCTGGTTTATTACGACTTCCCTTTGACTACCCTCCACCCCCAGGCCAACGCCGCCGCTAATGCAGGACGTTGTGCGGCTGCACAAGGCGCAGCTGCTTTTTGGGATTATCATGACCAGCTTTTTGGCACAGTAAATAGTTGGTCAAACAGCGAACCCGACACTTTCTTCATCAGCCTGGCAAGGGAATTGAATCTGGACGCCGATGCTTTTCAAGCCTGCCTTGAAGAATCCGCCCATCAGGATGCGATTCGGACCGACGTGAACACGGGAGCTTCTTTTGGCATCAGTGGCACCCCTAGTTTTCTGGTGAATGGACAGCTATTGATCGGCGCCCAGCCGTTAACCGTCTTTGAAAGCGCCATCGTCGCCGTTGCGAATGGTGAAGAGATTGCCGGAACAAGCAGCGACAGTGCCACCGGATCGGCCGATCAGCAGCCAGCCGTTGCCCCGACCCCGGCCGTTTTCACCGCAGACTATGCCGCCGCAATGGGCGATCCCAATGCGCCTGTGACCATCGTCGAATTTACCGACTACCAATGTCCCTACTGCTCCCAACACGCCACCCAGGTATTGCCCCAGGTCGTTGAGGATATGGTCCAAACCGGCCGTGTTTATTACATTCTGAAAGACTTCCCCCTAGATCAGATTCACCCCGACGCCCGTATCGGGGCGCTTGCCGCCCGCTGTGCCGGAGCGCAGGACGCCTATTGGGAAATGCACGATGCGCTCTTCAGCCAGCAGTCCGTTTGGTCTGGCAGCGGTGAAGAGGCAGCAACGACGGCTCTCATCGAAATAGCCGACAGCCTCGACTTAGACACTCGTGATTTTACGGCCTGCCTGCAAAGCGGCCGATTTAATGATGCTATTGAAACCAATGTCCAAGAAGGACGTGCGCTTGGTATCTCTGGCACGCCCCATTTCTTTGTGGATGGCTATCCCCTGAGTGGAGCCAGACCTTATGAACATTTTGACCTGGCGGTTGGGTTGGCTGAAGAAGGTCGTCTGGCCGAAGCCTTCACCCAACCGGCCGAAGACACAACCCAGCAGCAGGCTCCTGAGCAAAGCTATCCCCTGGACGTCGTCTTGGGAGATGCCCCCCAAATGGGCGATCCCAATGCGCCCATTGTGATGGTTGAGTTCACCGATTTTCAATGTCCATACTGCGCCCAGCATTTCCGCGACGCCTACCCCCAACTTATTCAGGAGTACATCGAGAAAGGGGTTATCCTCTACGTTGTCAAAGATTTTCCGCTGAAGAGTATCCACCCCCAGGCAGCAATAGCGGCTGAAGCTGCGGCTTGTGCCGAGGATCAGGGCGCTTTTTGGGAAATGCACGACATCTTATTTGATCGCCAAAGCGAATGGGGCATTTCTGACCCGATCCCGGTCTTTTCTTCTTACGCCAGCGAACTTGGTCTGGATACGGCCGAATATACGCAATGTTTGCAAACCCATAAGCACGAAGCAGACATCAACGCCGAACAGCAGCAAGGTATCGAACTGGGTGTCAC
>JBAPRX010000587.1:0-2447 GCA_049281335.1 Promineifilaceae bacterium (SeqCode) | reverse complement strand
TAGGTAGATGTTGGAGACAGAAGGCTTTGACTGTTCTGGCATCCGGTTGAGCGCCATTGTTCATAACGATAAAGGCTTTAATCCGGTTGCCAACGATCTCGTCCGGCAGTGGAACGACAACTGCTTCAACGACATTGGGATGACTATATAGGGCGGTTTCTATCTCGCCCAATTCGATGCGATAGCCCCGGCTCTTGATCATGTGGTCACGACGGCCGATATAGCGCCAGTTTCGGCCGTCTGCATCGAGCGTTACAATGTCGCCGGTGCGGTAGGCCATTTCCCGGTAATGGGGATTATGGACATTCTCAACAAATCCTTTAGCCGTCTTTTCCGGGTCGCCCCAATACCCTTGCGCGACGCAGGAGCCGCGAACCCACAGTTCCCCTTCCGGGCCTGGCTCAGTGACGAGTATCCCATCTTCATCAACAACAAAGACGTCGATGTTGTCACAGGCAACCCCTATTGGCACAGCTTCTGTCCGATCTTCTTCCAGATCGTGGGGTTGGACTTCATAATAGGTGCAGACGTTTGTCTCTGTTGGGCCGTAGAGATTGAAGTAGCTGGCTCCGGGAACCTGTTCCACCAATTGTCTGAGATATTTAATTGGAAACACTTCCCCGGCAAAGAGAACTGTCCGCAAATGCGATAGATCGTGTTTGTTGAGACGGCCGTAGTTGACCATCATCGTCAAAATCGAAGGAACCATATAGGTAACGGTAATCTTCTCATCTTGCAGCAGCCGCACCAGTTGAACCGGGAAAATAGAGAGCTTCTCTGGAACCAGCACCACTGTGCCTCCGACCTTGACCGTCACAAAGAGGTCGAAGGTGGAGAGGTCGAAGTGGAAGGGGGCGTGGCTGGTGACGCGATCCTGGGGCGTCATCTCGAAGCGGTCAAAGCACCAATTGATGAAGGTAAAAATGGTGCGGTGGGCAATCATAACGCCCTTGGGATCGCCGGTGGATCCGGAGGTGTAGAGGATATAGGCCAGGTCAGTTTCGATAGTTCCGGCTGGCGGAACGGGGCTACCTGGCTGATTGAGGCAGTCTTCCCAGGAACAGATAGAAACCGCTTCCGGTATCGCTGACTGCTCGTTGGCCGGACTATCGTCCATCAAAATGATGGTTTCCAGGGGGGTTCCTTCGTCGAAGAATTCAGAAACGGCCGATAGTTTTTCGGCCGAAGTCAGGAGCACTTGAATCTGGCAGTTTCGGGTGATATAAGCCTGTCGTCGGGCAGGGGCCGAGGGGTCAAGCGGAACGTAGACGCCGCCAGCCTTCAAAATCCCAAAGATGCTAATAACGGAAGCCAGCGATTTGTGGAGGAAAAAGCCGACCCGATCCCCGCGTTTGACGCCAACCTGTCGCAGCAAATGGGCTACCTGGTTGGTATATTGATCCAGTTCGCGGTAGGTTAATGTCTGGGTCTGGAAACGGAGTGCTTCTTTATCGGGGAACTTTTTTGTCGTTTCGGTGAGTAAGTGGTGAAGTAAATAAGCCATATTTATTATAACCCTAACAAACGGGCAATTATATTACGTTGAATGTCAGATGTGCCTGAGTAAAGGGTACCGCCAAAGGCGTCGCGGAAATCGCGCTCGACTTCAAACTCAGTCATGTAACCGTAGCCGCCGCGAACGCGAATGGCATCCATACTGGACTGGACAAAGGCTTCGCTTAGATATAGTTTTGCCATTGCCGCTTCCATAATGGCCGATTTACCCGCATTCTTGAGCCAGCCAACTTTGTAGAGAATGAGCCGGGCGGTTTCAAGCCGGACTTTCATCTCAGCAATGCGATTGGAAACAGCCTGGAATTTGCCGATAGATTGACCGAACTGTTTGCGGTCGCGGGCGTATTGGATCGTCTCTTCTAACTGGCGTTCCATTGCCCCAATATGACCGGCCAGAATACAGCCCCTTTCCCATTCCATTGAGCTGTTAAAGACCATGCCACCGGTCCCAACACGGCCGAGGCGGGCTTCGTCTGGCACAAAACAGTCTTCGAGAATGATTTCGCCCATTGGCGAGGTACGCAGACCCATCTTTTCCAAATCACGACCGACGCTGCATCCTGGTGTTCCCTTCTCTACCAAGAAGGTGGTGACACCCATCATCTTGTGGGCCGGGTTGACGGTGGCAAAGACCACAAAAACATCCGCTATTGGGGCATTGGTCACAAACATTTTAGTTCCGTTCAAAATGTAACCGCCGTCAGCTTTGGTTGCTCTGGTTCGCAAACTGTAGGCGTCGGAACCGGAATCGGGTTCGGACATGCCATGAGCGCCGATTATTTTCCCGCTGCACAGATCGGGCAAGTATTTTTCTTTTTGGGCATCGGTTCCAAAAGCCAAAATTGGGTGCTGGACGCTCCACATTTGGGCGTTCAAAGCGAATAAAAGACCATTGTCTTTTGTCCCATAGCCCAACCCTTCCATTATCAGCA
>JBAPRX010000586.1:0-8520 GCA_049281335.1 Promineifilaceae bacterium (SeqCode) | reverse complement strand
ATGGATACTTCTCTGGCCTGGATTAACAAGAAGTTTGCCGGGAAAGATTCCATAGTTGAGGCCAATACCAAGGCACTGCGAATGGGCTATTATTTCGGAGAAAATACCGAAATTTTCCGGCAGCGATTCCGGGTTCGACCGGCTTCTCTGCCGCCCGGAACCTACCGCAAAGTGACAGGAAACGAAGCGACGGCAATGGGACTGGTAACGGCCGCACAGAAAGCCGGAAAACCCCTCTTCTACGGCAGCTATCCCATTACCCCGGCCAGCGACATCCTCCACTTCCTGGCAGGGCTGCGCCACTTCGATGTCCGCACCTTCCAGGCGGAAGATGAAATCGCAGCGATGGGTTCTGTCATCGGGGCGGCCTTTGGCGGCGCAGTGGCCGTTACCGGAACCAGCGGTCCTGGTGTCGCCCTCAAGAGCGAAGCCATCAATCTGGCCCTCGTTCTGGAGCTGCCGATGGTCATTGTGAATGTCCAGCGCGGCGGCCCCAGTACCGGCCTGCCGACCAAGACAGAACAGTCGGATCTATTACAGGCGATGTTCGGCCGAAATGGTGAAAGTCCCATTCCAATTCTGGCTCCCCGCAGCCCGGCTGACTGCTTCTATATGGCTTATGAGGCGGTCAGACTGGCGATTCGGGCAATGACACCGGTCATGTTGCTGTCGGAAGGGTTCCTGGCAAACAGCTCCGAACCCTGGCGGCTGCCCAATGCCGACGACATTCCTGAGATTCCGGTATCTCACCCTGCCCCCCGAAATGGCAACGGCGACTCAGAACCGTTCCTGCCTTACCGCCGGGATGAAGACTCCCTGGCGCGGCCCTGGGCGATACCAGGAACGGCCGGATTGGAACACCGCCTGGGCGGCTTAAGCAAAGCCCCACTAACCGGCAATGTTTCCTACGCCCCACAGGATCACGAAAAAATGGTCGCTGACCGGGCAGAAAAGGTGGCCCGGCTGGCCGACGTTATCCCAGAATTAGAGGTTTACGGGCCAAAAGCGGGTGATTTGCTGCTCCTCAGTTGGGGCGGCACGTATGGGGCTGTGCGTTCGGCCGTTCGTCAGGCGCTCGCCGAGGGCAAATCTGTTGCCCATGCCCATCTTCAATATTTGAATCCATTCCCCCACAATTTGAGGGATGTTTTGAGCCGCTACAATCATGTGGTTGTTCCAGAACTGAATAGTGGACAGCTTACTTTCTTGCTGCGCGGACGATACGCCTTGAACATTCAGGCGTTCCCCAAGATTCACGCTCGGCCGTTCACCATCCGCGAAATAAGCGATAAAATCAACGAGATACTAGGCTAACAAGCAAAAGACGCATGACACAGCTTATCCAAACAACATCCTACGTCAATCCTTTGCGGCCCTTGCGCCTTTGCGTGAGTTATTTTCCGAGGAGTTATTCATGTTAACAGCAACAGAAAGCATTCCCGTTACCTTAACCAGAAAAGACTTTGTATCCGATCAGGAAGTCCGTTGGTGTCCCGGCTGCGGCGACTACGCTATCCTGGCCCAAATCCAAAAGGTCATGCCGGAACTTGGCGTTCCGAAAGAGAACATCGTCTTCATTTCAGGAATCGGCTGCTCCAGCCGCTTTCCCTACTACATGGACACCTATGGTATTCACAGTATACACGGTCGTGCGCCAACTCTGGCATCCGGTCTGGCAATTGCCAATCCAGACCTGAGCATCTGGGTCGTCACCGGGGACGGCGACGGGCTGTCCATTGGCGGCAACCACCTGCTCCATGCCTGCCGCCGCAATGTGAACCTCAACATCATCCTGTTTAACAACCGCATTTACGGTCTGACAAAAGGCCAATACTCGCCCACCTCCCGCCAGGGACACCGGTCGAAATCCTCCCCAATGGGTTCCATCGAACAGCCTTTGAATCCGCTGTCCGTTGCCCTGAGTGCCGAAGCTACCTTCGTGGCCCGATCAATGGACTCCAACGTCCGGCATCTGGCCGACACCCTGGCCCAGGCCGCAGCCCACAAAGGGACTTCTTTCGTGGAGGTCTACCAAAACTGTGTCATCTTCAACCCCACTGAATGGGACGACATCAGCGACCGCAAGGTGCGGGATGACAATTTGCTGTTTTTGGAACATGGCGAACCATTGATCTTTGGGAAAAACAAAGACAAGGGCATCGCCCTGCGAAATGGGTTTGTTCCAGAGGTTGTTCCATTGGGCAACGGCACCAAAGAAGAGGACTTGCTCGTTCACGATGCCCACACTGAATCCTCCCACCTGGCTTATCTATTAAGCCGGGTCGAGCATCCTTCCATCATGGGTGTTTTCCGAAACGTTCAACGGCCGACTTACACCGAAGTCCTGATGGAACAGGTTGCAACGGCCCAGGCCAAACGTGGCAAGGGCGATTTGAACAAGCTCTATCAAACGGCCGACCTGTGGGAAGTTGGCGGCACACAGGAAGTTGAATCTAAAGTGGCCGGGACGCTCTCACTGGAGCTGGACGAAGAGTATGTAGATGAACTGGACAGAACACGAGAAGCGCCTAGTAAGATGCAGGACCACCTGGATAACGCCCAGATTTCGATCCTGGAACCAAAGGTACCGATCACGGTTGAGCAGCAGACCTCGCTGGCAAACAGCATCCGCATCATGACCAGCCACAACATCGGCTGCCTGCTCGTTACCGACGAAAACGGCCTATTAGTGGGCGTCTTCACAGAACGGGACGTCCTTAATCGGGTCGCCTGCCAGGTTAACGATCTGACCCAGGCCCACATCGTAGACTATATGACCCCAGACCCGATTGCTTTGAGGTCAGACACACCCATCAAACATGCCCTGCATTTAATGTCAGTACACGAATTCCGCCATCTACCCCTGGTAGATGACGACTTTAAGCCGGAAGGGGTCATCTCTTTCCGCGACGTCGTTCACCATTTGAAGGAACGACTTAATTAACAATTGGCGATGGAAGAATCAAGATTAATTTTTTTCCATCACCAATAATGAGCTAGGAGAAACAACTTATGCGTGTGATTGAAGCCGATTCGCTTCAAACTGCCCCGTCCACCACGGATCAATCTAAAAATGGACGGGAACCTGTTATCAATGATTTTTCATTTGTCGTAGCAACCGCCAACGGCACCGGGAGCCAGACCTCCAATCTGACCCTGCTGCGAGCGTTGTTCAAGATGGGAATTCCCGTAAACGGGAAAAACATCTTCCCCTCGAACATTCAAGGACTGCCAACCTGGTATCACATCCGGGTCAGCTATGAAGGGTTCGTGGCGCGACGACAGACTTCCGAGGTACTGGTCGCTTTTAATGAGGCGACAGTAGAGGATGATATTGCGACCTTACCGGCGGGCGGCGTCTGCATCTATTCGGCCGACTGGCGGAATGTGCCGCTGCGCGATGATGTCACCAACTACGCCATCCCTGTTAACCAATTCCTGCGGGAAGCTGGTGTCAGAGGCAAGATTCGGGATTATATCGCCAACATGGTATACGTTGGCGCTGTCTCCCAACTCTTAGGTATCGAGATGGACAAGATCGAAGAAGCCCTCTCCTTCCATTTCGGCCGTCGCCAAAAGCTGGTTGACCAGAATATGAACGTCATCAAGATGGCCTATGACTGGACGGCCGAAAACATCGAAAAGGTAGACCCCTACCGGGTCGAGCCGCTGTCGCTGACCGACAACCAGATGTTGATTACCGGCAACGAAGCGGCCGCTTTGGGCGCAATCTTTGGCGGCATCACCGTCGCCGCCTGGTATCCCATCACCCCTTCCACCAGCCTCGTTGACGCCCTGATCGACCACCTGCCCAAACTGCGGCGCGATCCGGAAACGGGCGAAGAAACCTGCGTGGTAATTCAAGCCGAGGACGAACTGGCGGCAGCAGGGATGATCCTGGGAGCCGGTTGGGCCGGAGCCAGATCAATGACGGCGACCTCTGGCCCCGGACTGTCTCTGATGGCCGAATTTGCCGGGCTTGGCTACTTCGCAGAAATTCCGGCCGTTTTCTGGGACATTCAGCGAGTCGGTCCCAGCACCGGCCTGCCCACTCGTACCGGTCAGGGAGACATTACTTTTGCTTATTACATCGGACATGGTGATACCAAGAACATCCTCCTCTTCCCCGCCTCTGTGGCCGAGTGCTTTGAAATGGGAACAACTTCGTTCAATCTGGCGGAGCAGCTCCAGACGCCGGTCTTTGTCCTGAGCGACCTTGATTTGGGTATGAATACCTGGATGACGAAACCGTTTGAGTACCCTGAAGAGGAAATCAAACGGGGCAAGGTCTTATCGGCCGAAGAGGTGGAGACAAAAGGCTTCGCCCGCTACAAGGACGTTGACGGCGATGGCGTTGGCTATCGCACCCTCCCCGGTAACGAACACCCCAAAGGAGCCTGGTTCGCCAGGGGAACGGGCCACAACGAATATGCCATTTACAGCGAGAAGCCGGAAGATTGGTTAGACAATATGGATCGGCTGAACCGCAAATTCGATACTGCCCGGACGCTTGTCCCCGCCCCTATCACCGACAACAACGAAAAGGCCGAGATTGGCATCATTGCCGTCGGCACGACCCTTTATCCGATTGAAGAGGCCCGTACCCGGCTCTCTGCTCAAGGCGTCGAAACCAGTTTCATGCGGCTGCGTGCATTGCCCATCAACGGCGAAGTGCGAGCGTATGTGGAAAGCCATAAACGTACTTACGTCATTGAAATGAATCGAGACGGCCAACTTCACGCTATTTTGCAAACAGAAATGCCTGATCTGGCAACCCAACTCATCTCTATTTCTCATCTGGACGGTATGCCGCTGACGGCCCGCTGGATAGTAGATGCGATTAACGAAAAGGAGCGTTCAAAATGACAACGCGCAGTGCTGACCGAACAAACGCACTTGGTTTAACCTATACTGACTACAAAGGCCGCCCTTCAACATTATGTAAGGGGTGCGGCCATGACTCTATTTCCAGCCAGATTATCACGGTGGCGTATGAGTTGAATATCAAGCCCAACGAGATCGTCAAATTGAGCGGGATTGGCTGCTCCAGCAAATCCCCGGCATACTTCCTCGGCCGTTCTCATGGTTTCAACGCCCTGCACGGCCGTATGCCCTCTGTTGGAACGGGGGCATTAATGGCTAACCACAGCCTGCACGCCATCGGCGTCAGCGGCGACGGCGACACCGCCAGCATCGGCATGGGCCAATTCAAACACCTGATGCGCCGCAACGTTCGGATGGTCTATATTATTGAAAACAACGGTGTCTACGGCCTGACCAAAGGGCAGTTCTCAGCAACGGCCGAACAGGGGCAGAAGTTAAAATATGCAGGAACAAATGACTTCCCACCGGAAGACCTCTGTATTGAAGCGATCGTTAGCGGATGTGGTTTTGTGGCCCGTTCCTTCTCCGGCGATCCGAAGCAAGTGCGCGAACTGCTCAAAGCTGCTTTGAGTCATAATGGAACGGCCGTCCTCGACATCATCAGCCCCTGCGTCACCTTCAACAATAACGACGACTCCACCAAGAGCTACAGTTGGGGCAAAGAACACGAAGAACCGCTCCACGACATCAACTTCGTCCCCAAGATGGAAGAGATTGTCATTGAAGATTATGATCCGGGCGATATACGCCAGGTTGAGATGCACGATGGTTCCATTATTCAACTCCACAAGTTGGAAGAGGATTACGACCCGACAGACCGGATGGGTGCGCTGCACCGGCTGGAATGGGCGCGGCAGCACAATGAATTTATCACCGGCCTCGTCTACTACGACGAATCACGCTCGTCGCTGGCCGACCTCAGCAACATCGGTGAGACGCCCCTGGCCCACCTCCCGGCAGAAAAAATACGGCCGACCCGCGAGGCGTTGACGGAGTTGATGGACAGCTACCTGTAAAAGAAAGTACGTAACTGGGTAATTGGGTAATTGGCGGTAAAGGACACCGCTTATAACCCAATTACCCAGTTACAAGCGGCATTTTCTGCCGCCAGTCACCAAAAAGGATTCCCCCATGCAGTTCGGTTTATTTGACGAAAGGCCACCACAATTTGAGTCGCTCGACCAGTTGGTTGAGACGATGATGAAAATGGAAGACGACCCCCTCTTTCCGGCAGGAACCAATATGGTTATCTACCGGGGCAACCCGGAAGCGAAGCTGATGATCGTCGGCGAAGCCCCCGGAACCGAAGAAGACCGGTTGGGCAAGCCTTTTGTCGGCCGTTCCGGCCAACTGCTGGACCAGATATTGGAAGCCGTTGATTTTGACCCCGAAAAAGACGTGTTCATCACCAACGCCGTCTTTCGTCTCCCGCCTGGTGATGGCGGCAAGCCCCTTCGCAAACCGACTTCCGACGAAATCGCCTACTATAAACCATATCTGTTGGAGATTATTCGGCTCATTGATCCCGCTATTATGCTGCTAACCGGCAACGTTTCCACAGAGTCCATTCTTGGCAAAGTCGGGATCACCAAACTGCGCGGTCAGTGGTTTGAGTGGGACGGCCGTTGGGTCATGCCTATCTTCCACCCCGCCTACCTCCTGCGTAACCCCTCCAAGCAGCCCGGTTCGCCCAAAGCGTTGACCTGGGACGACATTCGAGAAGTCCGCCGCAAATACGACGAGTTGATGGGCTAGACGGTGGCTGCCACCCATTCTGATAAAGCTGCCACACGGGGGGAACCCGGTTATGTCTGGCGCTCCGGGCAGGATCGCCGCCTCAACATGATCCGGCAGTGGGCCAACCTCTCCGGTTACATTCTGGACGACGGCTGCGGCCTGGGAACCTACCTGGATGCCCTTTCCCCCTTCACCCCCCACCGCTTTGGCCTCGAAGTTGAACTGGATCGGGCCATAAAAGCCGTGCCAACTGCCCAGGGCATCGTCCAGGCCGTTGGCGAAGCCGTCCCCTTCCCCGACAACACCTTCGACTTGATTCTCAGCAACGAAGTCATCGAACACGTCGAGAATGATCAGCAGGCGCTCCGCGAAATGGTTAGATTGGTAAAACCGGGCGGCCGAATTGTCATTTTCTGCCCCAACCGCTGGTATCCGGTGGAGCAGCACGGCATTTTCTGGCGCGGTCGTTACAAATTCGGCAACATCCCTCTGGTCAACTACCTGCCCAGCCCCCTCCGCAACCGCCTCGCTCCCCACGTCCGCACCTATTCGGCGGCTGCCCTGCGCCGCCTCTACCGCGATTTACCGGTGCGGGAGGTTCATCACGGCCGCATCTTCGGCGGCTACGACAACATCGAATACAAGTGGCCCAGATTCGGCCGACTCCTCAAAAAACTCCTCTACACCCTTGAAAAGACCCCCTTCGCCATCCTCGGCATCTCCCATTTTCTTGTATTGGAAAAGATTGGTTCCCCTGGAAGTATCAACGCAAACCCCAACACTACAATTTGACATTGATTTCAAGTACAATAAGCATAAGCAGAATCAATATGGAGCAAGTATCAAATGACAGCAATTAATTTAGCCCCAGAGTTAGTTAAGCAAATTGAGAACCTCGCGGCAACGGCCGAACTTGATGCAGAAATGCTTGTTGATAAAGCAGTGCGTGCTTATCTTCTTCAAGCACAGCAAGAAAAAATTCAAGCTGAAACAGAATTTTTTAATGCTCAATTTGAACAACTCTTCCCAAAATATAGGGGACAGTATATTGCTATGCACCAAGGGAAAGTTATTGATCACGACATCAACTTGCGTACATTGCATTTGAGGATCTTTGAACGATTAGGTCATACGCCAGTGTTGCTTAAACAGGTGATAGATGATCCAAAACGAGAATTAATTTTTCGCAGCCCCCGTTTAGAAAAGGTGGAACAGTGAGATTCAGATACAACGACGACTACTTTCCACCTGTACCAGTAGCCGAAGTTACGTTTATCACAGTTGCAGAATCCTTAAGGGCCGGACCTTTCCTCGCGGTGGTAGATAGCGGAGCCGATGGGACAATTGTGCCGCTAAATTTTTTGAATGAAATTAGAGCAGCCCCAACAGTTGATATGATGATACGGAGTCAGTGGGGAGAAAGAAGAAAGGTTCTATTATATTTGGTAGATGTGCAAGTTGGGGAAATCAGACTGCCCGGAATTGAGGAAGTAGGCGATGATCAAACGAACGAAGTCATACTTGGCCGAGATATATTAAACCGGCTTCGTGTACTGCTCGATGGCCCCAAACAAACCACCAACATTTCAGAATAAACAACGGATAAAACAAAACTCTATTTTTCTTGCCATCTTCTTATGTAAACAAACTGGAAACCGGGTTTTTTAGAAAAACCCGGTTTCTCTGCCCACATTATTCAATCGGCCGTTTCCCCGGAACCCCCACCCGCCTCGGATACTTCTCCGGCGTCGGCCGTATTTTCTCCACCACCACCAAATAATGCTTGCTCTCGACCTCAGGCAGGTCAATTTCGGTTAGCATCACATTCCCCCCACCCAACAATGCAATCGCCTTATCTGCCTGCTCAACCTCTTCCGCCGCGCTTTCCCCCTTCTGGGC
>JBAPRX010000585.1:0-5661 GCA_049281335.1 Promineifilaceae bacterium (SeqCode) | reverse complement strand
GTCCCAGCTCCAACCGAAACGCCAAAACCAGATGGCGTCTTTGTCCTGAACCCGCCTAGCTCTATTGAACAACGGCCGTACCAGGAAAACTCTCCCCTCTACTTAAATTCACTCATAAGCGCCGATTACCCATCCCGCGACTATTACGAAACGGCCGCTCGCCTGACTAACTTTGACATCGGCGAACGAACCGTCACAGCCGGGCCATACTCGCTTGGCGCAATCCAGACCTTCACAACCGACGACGGCCGTCTCGAAGCACAGTTAATGGCCGTCACAGAACACGCCTATTTCTGGGTAGAAACCAGCCTCAATTACAACCAATCGGCCGTTGAAGCCGCCGCCAACCGCTTTGAAACCGAATACTATCCATCTATCGTCGCCCTTTTTGGCGAAGAATGGCGGCCCGGCATAGACAACGACCCCCATTTCAGCATTTTGCACCTCGACGGCTTTGCCGAAGGAGGCGAACTCGGCTTCTTTGATAGTGACGACGAATATCCCCGCACCATTCGCAGCAAATCAAATCAACAGGAAATCATTTACCTCAATATGGAAAATCTGCGGCTGGGCGAGGACCTGTATTTTGGAACCCTGGTTCACGAAACCCAACATCTCATCCAGTGGAACAACGACGCCAATGAGACAATCTGGCTAAACGAAGGGTTATCACAGCTAACAGAACTCTATTCCGGTCTGGACACGGTAGACACAGTCATAGATTATTTGGCAAATCCCGGTATTCAACTGACCAGTTGGGAATACGAGGACGACGACCTTGTCTTCGCCCATTACGGTGGTGCATACCTCTTTAATGTCTACCTTTGGGAGCAGTTGGGAGATGCGGCCGTTTCCGCTCTGGCCCACGCCCCAGGCAATGGAATGGAATCAGTCGCATCAGTCCTGCACGATTACCAGCCAGACCTCTCTTTTGAAGACTTTTTTGCCAATTGGGCAGTCGCCAACTATCTGGACAACAGTTCGGCCGATCCGCGTTACCACTATGAAAATGTACGTCTGAGCAGACCCGCCCACACGGTTGAACTGAAAGAAAAACCATATGAAGTCGTCAACCAGATCAACCAGTTCGGCGTCGATTACGTTGAAATGAACCTCCAGGGAGAGGCGACCGTCTCCTTCGCCGGGGATTCACGCCTGGCGCTCACCGATGCCCCGCCCCACAGCGGCGAACAGATGTGGTTTGTACCGCCAATAGACGATATGAACGCTCGTCTAACCGGCGTCTTTGACCTGACAGGTTTAAGCACGGCCACCCTCTCTTTTTGGGCCTGGTACGACCTGGAAGAAGATTATGACTTCGCCTATCTCAGCATCTCAACTGATAGCGGCGCAAGCTGGCGGCTCCTGGTTCCCGACCATGCCACACCAGGGGAATATGGGCCGTCCTATAACGGCCGTAGCCGGGATGAACGCGACAACGAGGGTGGTTGGGTAGAGGAGTCTATCTCCCTCAACAGCTACACCGGCCGAGAGGTCTGGTTGCGCTTCGACGTCATGACCGATCCGGCCGTAACCGGACGCGGATTCGCCATTGACGACATTCGCATCCCCGAACTCAATTATACCTCTGACGTAGAAAATGGGCCGGACGGCTGGCAGGCCGAGGGATTTGTCCAAACCGGTTGGCTGCTGCCGCAGGAATGGGAGATCCGCCTGATGCGAACCGACACCATTGGCGGAATAGAAGTGGTTCCCCTGCCCCTCAACGAACAAAATCAAGGGCAGTGGACGGTAGACTTAGGCCATGATGGCGGCGTGTTGATGATTACCGCCATCACACCATTCACAGAACAACCAACCGCTTACTGGCTGGTTGTCGAATAACTGGCTCGTTACTGAGTCCCCTTCTGCATTTGCTCCAATTGCGCCTGAAGCTCGCGGCTGGTCTCTTCCATAGCCTGACGGGCTTCTGCTACAGCCATTTCAATTCGTTGAACCGCATCTTCCCGCAGTTGTTGGCCGGAAGAGGGGGTCAGGAGTAAAGCGGCCGTTGCCCCGACAATCGCACCACAAAGAGCGCCTGCTAAAAAATTGAAAAATTTGTTCATATATATCTCCAATAACTCAATACTCGTACTCACTCAAGACTTTAGTTATTTCGCATCTCTTAAATCCTTCAACTTCCTCCCCAACTTGGGTACAATAATACACGATGTCTGAATATATCGAAATAGAAAGTGAAATGACCGACAATCCGGCCGTTATGCACATCCATACAAATCTGCCCCTGGCAGTTGGGGAGGTAGAAACCTATCGTTCACTGGAAGAAATGGAAGAAGGCTCGGCCGTTGCCCAATCCCTCTCCTTCATAGACGGTATAGAACACCTGGAAATTAACGAACACCAGTTAACCATCCGCCGCAGTCTCGAAGTCCCCTGGCACATCATCGTCGCCGAAGTAACGGCCGTCCTAAAAGACTTCTTCCTCTAAAATAAAGAATAATGAACAACAAAGTTCGAATTCAGAAGTCGCTTCTCCTTCGCCATTCATTATTCATTACGGCCTCATAAACCACCCCATGCGCCGTCCCTCTCCCAAAATCATCCTCGCCGTCATCGCCTTCGGCGTCTTCGTCGCCGCCGACGACCTCACCGTCGTCTCAACCATGCTGCGACAGATCATCTTCGACCTGGAAATTCCCCTACCGGCTGGCCTCAACGACGCCGCCTGGATCGTCAATTCCTATCTAATCGCCTACGTCGTCATAATGCCCTTCGTCGGCCGTCTTAGCGACATAATCGGCCGTCGTCCCGTCTTCATCACCTCCCTGACTTTATTTCTGATCGGTTCCATTTGGCTGCCCAACGCCCCCGACCTGCCAACCTTCATCGCCGGGCGCGTTCTGACCGCCCTCGGCGGCGGTGCAATGGTTCCCGTCGGCATGGCCGTCATCGGCGACATCTTTCCCCCGGAAAAACGGCCGTCCGCCCTCGGCATCTTAGGCGCAATTGACACCGCCGGTTGGGTCTGGGGGCCACTTTATGGTGCGCTGCTCGTCAGCTTTCTAAGCTGGCGCTGGCAGTTCTACCTGAACATCCCCTTGAGCATCATCGGCATTGCCGCCGCATGGTGGGCGCTGCAAGACCTGCCCAAACCACAGCGCCGGGCCGGACTGGACTGGTTAGGAACGGCCGTCCTCACCATCACCCTCATCGCCCTCAACATCGCCCTGCTCAACAGCGGCAATATCCAAAGCGTCAGCACCCTCAACCAGCTATCAGACAGCGATCCACCGCTGACCTGGCCCTTATACATTTTGGCCGCAGTCGGGATTATTGCCTTCATCATCATCGAACGACGATTGGCAAAACGGCAATACCAACCTTCGGCCGAAGGAACCGGGAAAACGGCCGCTGCCCCACCCCTGATTGATCCAAGTCTGTTTCAACGGCCGAATTTCAGCCCCGCGATTATCATCAACTTCCTGGTCGGAATGGTACTGATCATCGCCATGATCAACGTCCCCCTCCTTATCAACGTCCTCGAATTCGACCTCGAATCGGCCGCCCTGACCAGCGGCCTCCTGCTAAGTGCCATGACGGCCGCAATGGCAATAACGGCCTATCTCGGCGGCCGACTGACAGAACGCTGGCACTATCGGCCCGTGACCTGGCTGGGGCTTGGAGCCTGTGTCATCGGCTTTGGCCTCATGGGGTTGTCCTGGGAACCAACAACCCCTTACCTCCAGATGGCCTGGCAGTTAGCTGTCCTGGGAGCCGGGTTCGGCCTGGTGACAGCCCCAATCGGTACGGCCGTCATCAATGCCGCACCGGGGGATCAAAGGGGGATTGCGGCCAGTCTCGTGATTGTGCTACGGTTAATGGGAATGAGCGTCGGACTGTCAGGGCTGACAGCCTGGGGACTTTATCGTTTTGACATTTTGCGAATGCAGATTGAACTCCCCCCTTTCACCGACCCCGGCTATCCATCGGCGGTGACCGAAGCATTAACCAATACAACTGTCATGGTATTGACCGAGACCTTTTTAATTTCGGCCGTCATCGCCGCCCTCGCTTTCCTCGTCGTCTTCCGCCTGCGAAAGCGTTAGTGAGTCATTATTCTTCTCCTATAATGTTGTCTATAGATTGTAATCCGGGGTTTGATATATAAGGAATGTTATATGACAACTGTATCAACATATCCTGGGGTAGTTAAACAAGGGCAAATACAATCATCAGCTGCTACTGAACTCCCAGAGGGAAGTCAGGTGGTTATTCTATCGGCCGAAAAATGGGATGAATCGGCGCTTATAGACCCCCACATCGCACGGCGCAAAGCGAATGGCTGGCTGGTTTCAAACGTAGGCAGCGTGATCGCGCAGTAGCCACAGTTGATACAGGAAAACGGCCGTTTACTGTGGCGATTCAAAGCTTTCTTAGCGACAAAAGGTCATCCGCTGCGAGGCACGGGCGGGTTTGTAGATGTTGACGCATATACCGGTGAAATTCTAACAAACGAAGATGCTGCAAAAACAATGATCACTGATGCCACAAAGATTATCAGTCCCGTACCATAATGGCAGGGAGAATCATTTCAACATGCTGTTGTGAAAATCAGTTGTGATGAAATACGAATTTGGTTATTGGATCCAGCAGCCTCTTCAGAACCAATTATCGTGTCCATTGATGAGTTCATTCTGGCTTGGAACGAGATGGATTATCGGTACGCAACAATTTCTTTGTCTGGTTAAGTGAGCAGAAGATAAGATTGGTTCAATCTCGGAGATTGAACCAATCTTATCGCCTTAACTTTCTCTAAAAATTAGCCTTTAATAATACTAACGACAAACCCATCGCCTGATGGATTTTCGGCCACGCTGACTGTCACCTCTTGCCCATCTTTTTCAAAACTCAGCAAGGCAGTTGGAGGCGAGGAAAAATCGTTCGTTAGGGTGTAGCCGGCTGCAACCATTTCGGTTTTGTAAAATTCAACAATATCATCGAAGGCATTACTGGTGTTATATGTCAGAATGTCTCCAAATGAGTTGACGTTGCTGGCATCATCCAGAAGTGGGAATTCAGAATCCTCTCCACCGCTACAGCCCTCTGGGGCTGTGATTTCAATAGGCGCATTGAAATCAGAATAGTCAATCTGGTAAGTGACATGACCACCAGTGGTTCCGGTAGCCGCGCCACCCAGATTCAAGTTCTGACCGTCGGCTTCCATGGTTATCCGCACTATATAGCCATCATCCACCGAAACATACACATGACCTTCAACGTTTTGAAGCGTTCCAAGCGCCTGTTCTCCTTGCGATAAGGCAGAATCATCGAAGCGATAGTGGTTGGTTTGAATGCCATTAATGGTTACATTCTCTTCCACCAATTCTGCGCCTTGCAAGCCACCGAGAAAGCTTTCAGAGGAAGCAAAATCATTCAACGGGAATTGGGAAGTATCGTTGTTACTGGTTGAGATGCAGCCGGTCTCTCCAAGGTTTATATAGATAACATCGCCAATCTGGGTCATGGAAATAGCAGAATCACCCAAATCAAAATCAACACTAGTGCCTTCAATGGTAAAGTCGAAAGTCATAGCGAAGGGATCGACCACCTGGGCGCCGGTTCCGGTAATCCGGCCGTTTTCAACCGTACCGTCAGTTTTTGTCTCTTCAAATTGGATGTCAATATTCACCCGAAAGC
>JBAPRX010000584.1:0-1557 GCA_049281335.1 Promineifilaceae bacterium (SeqCode) | reverse complement strand
GGGCCGGAGGTTCCGTGTCCGGTGCTGACGATGTAGCAGTCGTTGAGGGTATGTTGAGGGAGAGTTTGGAGATGTTGGATGGTGATGGGGTGGGTACGGCCGTCTGGCAAGGTGAGGACGATGGTGGGATCGGCCGAAGGGGGTTCGGGATTAGGATCATGGGCGTGGGGGTGAAGCGGGTCGTCTGTCATAAAGTGATTTTAGCGGAAGAGGAGGAAATTGGGCAAAGAAATAATTAAGCGTAGTTGATGTTCAGGGCTGTGTAGGACTATTATTAGTAGGTCTATGTATTTGTTCCGAAGCATCAAACGGTATTTAGCATGGCTGGTAATAGCCGGATTCATTGCGGCCGTTGCAGCCTTCCTCTTGCTCTTGGTTCTCCACAATCGCCCCGTGACCCTGCCCGTTCCAACCGGCCCATATGGGGTAGGGCGGGTTGAGTATGACTGGCTCGATCCATCTCGTCCCGAAACACTGACGGCCGATCCCAATGACTACCGCGAACTCACCGTCTGGGTCTGGTATCCAACCGACGGAACACCTGATACGGTTGCACCCTATTGGCCTTCTGACTGGATTAACGGCCGTAATAAAGAAATCAGTATTTTCTCCCTCCTAACCCAGAATCTAAAGACAGTTCAGGCTCACGCAGTTGAAAATGCCCCCCTTTCGGCCATATCCCAGACTTACCCCGTGCTTCTTTTCCAGCCTGGACTGGGGCCAACTATTGGTGACTACTCAACGCTGGTTGAAGGGTTAGCCAGCGCCGGGTATATTGTGGTGGGCAGTAATCCAACCTACAGTGCAAATGTGGTTGTTTTTGAGGACGGCCGTATCGTAGACGGTTCCGACGCCGGAAATGTGCCTGATAATGCCTCCCCTGAAAGAGCCAGAGACATTCTTAACCGCCTCATGCCCATTTGGGTGAGGGACGATGCCTTTGTACTGGATCAACTGGCCCAATTAAACGCCCATGATCCGGGTGGTCTGCTGAACGGCCGAATGGCCCTGGACAAAGTGGGCGTGTGGGGCCATTCCTTTGGCGGTGCAGCCGCAGCCCAATTTTGTTCCCAGGATGCTCGCTGCCAGGCCGGGGTAAATCTGGACGGGTATCCCTACGGCGATGTCGTCCAGACCGGTCTGCCCCAACCGTTTCTATTTATTTGGAGCCAACCGCCCGATCCTGATGATCCGCTCTGGCAGCAGGCCCAAAAAGATGCTGAGGCTGTCCAAACAATTCAACCCCATGAAGGGTATCAGATTATGATTAACGGGATGCGCCACTTCAACTTTGCCGATTTTGCCTTGTTTTACAATCCGGTGTTGAAGGTCGAGGGGTTGTTTGGCACGATAGACGGCCGAAGAGGGCTGCACATTGCCCAGGTTTACATGCAAGCCTTCTTTGATTATAAAATGCGAGGGCAGGAAACCCATTTGTTTGATGGGCCATCGGCCGAGTATCCCGAAGTGCAATTTGGGTTATCAACGAATTAACGACTTCTATTGTTGTGATATAATGATTTTGTCTTGTAAGATATTTTGTGAGGTGAAAGATGA
>JBAPRX010000583.1:0-10062 GCA_049281335.1 Promineifilaceae bacterium (SeqCode) | reverse complement strand
GCTAACTACAACCCGCTCTGCACGAGGCAAATCTCCAGCAGCCCAGCTCAGTGACGGCCTGACGCCGGAACAGCAGTTGGCTCAAGACCTGGCGCTGTCTGATTCTAAGGTCCAGGCTTATACAGTCGGGCGTCGTTCAGAAGTGTTTGGTGTCCAGGTAGTCGGGGATTCATATACCAAAGACGCCAGCGAATGTGCTTCGGCCGACTGCCGCCTGGTTCTGATTTATAACTGGGATGAAAACGTCACCGTCTCAGCTATCGTAAATGTAGATGCCAGAACCGTGTTGGATGTACTGCGGCAATCCGGCACCCATCCAGGGATCAACCATCGTCTTGTTGAGGTGGCCGAACAGTTGCTGCTCAATGACACCGCGTTACCTGACCTACTCGGCTTCCAACCAACAATGGACGATATGGAAATGGCTCCCATGGAAGGAAACGCCCCTGGTACCTCCTGTGATGGCGCTCAGGGGTGTGGCGCTTATACCTTCGATCAAAACGATCGAATGTTATGGGTTTGGGTAGATTTGACAGACGAAACTATAGCCGGTTATCGCTGGACCAGCGTTAATCCCGGCGAAAACTATCTCTACACCGACACCAGTATTTCGGAAGGCTGCCCGCCCAGCGGCAGTGTTGATCGGGATGGCTGGACATTGGATCATGAAGTAACCGGAACAGATGCGATGCGGGTCTACAACGTCAAATATAACGGTGTGGACGTGGCCACCAGCATCAAGCTCGTTGAGTGGCACGCTGATTATGGCTCTACCGGTTACGTAGACTCAACTGGCTGCGGTGGCGGCGGCGGCGGCTTCCCCATCTACCCTTATGGCGACACCCAGGTTCTGGACATGCTTGACGGTCAAAGTCAGGTGATTGGTTTTGAAGTTGTTCAGGATTTCCGTATGAACAGTTGGGGTAACTCCTGCAACTATCGCTACGAGGAACATTTCCAATTTTTCCAAGACGGCCGTTTCCGTACCGTCACCGGCGCCTTTGGCAAAGGTTGTGGCACGAATGCCCTTTATAGGCCCGTTGTCCGGACAGATATTGCCGTTGATGGCGATGACAACGACACCTTCGCTATCTGGCAAAGTGGTCAATGGGTTGACCAGGCCACCGAACTTTATCGGACGCCTTACAGCGGACCAGACGGCCCCCATGAATTTGATAGCAACGGTTACGCCTGGCGAGTTATGGACCAGGATGGCAATGGCTTTTATATGGAACCAAGTCAGGTCAATACTTTCGGCGACAACAGTCGGGGTGATGACAACTTTATCTATGTCACGCTCCATAAAGCGGCCGAAGGAGATTCAGATTTGGGATCAATTGGAACCTGCTGTAATGACAACCAGGTTCAGGGGCCAAATAATTATGTAAACAACGAGGATATAGACAACACCAACATCGTTCTCTGGTACGTTCCCCAGATGATGACAGATGCAACAGATGGTGGTGATGGCTATTACTGCTGGACGCTTCAAGGCGAACCAAATCCGGTAACGTATCCCTGCTTCACCGGTCCGATGTTTGTACCGGTCAATTTGGCTGAGACACCTGCCACAGCCAGCTTCACTCACAACGGCCCGGTTATGCTCGGACAAACGGCCGTCTTCACCAATACCTCCACCGGTAGTTCGCCCATTACTTACGAATGGAACTTTGGCGATGGTGTTGGAACGTCCACTGACGAAAACCCAACCTATAACTACTCGACGCCAGGTACGTATACGGTGGTCTTGACCGCCACGAACGCCTTTGGCAGCAGCAGTTCCAACCAACAAATTGATGTCGTATCATTCTACTCTTCTTACCAACCAATCGTCGTCAACGGGGCGTCTACCCCGCCTAACGCCCCAGGCGTTCAATTGACTTCCATTCTCTACAATCCTGATAACGGCGCTGCAGGAGAGTATGCAGAGTTAAAAAACATGGGCAGTACGCCTGTTAACTTAATGAACTGGACATTGAGCAACGACGTTGCAAATGTGTTCACCTTCCCATCCTATATCCTGCAGCCGAATGAAACTGTGAAGGTTTGGACAAAAGCTGGAACAAACGAGTCCGGGAATCTCTATTGGAATTCTGGGTCGGGAATTTGGGACAACGATGGCGACAACGCCACGTTAGACAACAACAGTGGGCAAATGGTTGACACCTGCCACATCTCTGGCGGCGGCCAGATTGCGATTTGTCCCTGATCCTCAAATAATGTGGGCGTTTTCGTACTAAAACTCGAATCAACGAACCAATCGGATAACAAAAAAGGCTTGAACGGAATCATCGTTCAAGCCTTTTTCATCACTTGTCAGGTATTTAGTCTGCTCAAAATACTATTCTGAGTTCTTCATTGGGATATTGAGCAATTTACTTACCTGGATGTCAATTGCTCTTAATATTGGCTCTATATCTTCTATTTTCAATCCTTCTCCATTCCCGCCGTCAACTATAATATAAAATGAGACAATATACTGACCGTAACGTCGTTCAGCTACGCAGGTGGGAGTAACGTCAACACCACAGCCTAGATACTGCTCGTCAGCTATCGGACTACTATATGTGATCTCATTTGGTGGCTGGAATGGAACAAATGGGGCGCGAGCAATAGGTGTTGCCGTTGATAGAGAAGAGTTGACATCGGACTCAAAGACAGTATGCGCAGACTCTACACTACCATAATAATATACTTCTTGGAGCACATGGCCGGGACGACCGTCTATACCAAAGTAGCGCAAAGCTTCTTTGTCACCCTCAAGATCACAATCCAGATCACAAGGAGCTACTCCCCATCCTGATGGAAAAGGTTCAGCACTTAATAAGAGCGCACTGGCCGGGACGCCAGATGGTGGGACAGGTTGAGGACCACCAATCGCTGGCCCAACTGGGATTACACAACTCAACGATAAAAGGGCTAAACAGCCGAGGAAGCCAATTAAAATAACGGCCGTTTTCGATTGAAATCTATAAGTCACGGCTTACTCCTTCCCCATTATATCTTTTACGAGACTAAGACCCCGTTGCTGGCGTAATCAACGAGCAAAGATTGCCCAGCTCGCCATTCTTCCGGGGTAAAGGCTGATGCCTCAATGGGTGCAAAAACCTCATAGATAGCATTGCTCAAAATTTCAATCCGCTCCCAGAATCCTTTGCCCTCAAAACTTGGCGAGATAACAACAACATCAATATCACTGTCCTCACGGGCAGTATCGGTAGCATAAGAGCCAAATAGGATAAGTTTTTCAACCTGAATATCGGCCGACTCTAAAGCACTCTTAAAACGTTTGATAGTTTCTATAGCTGTGTCTTGACCCATTTCAACACTTCCTTACTACTTGTAAGCATCTCGGTAGTAACTTCTTTGGTAAAAGCCGCCTGAATTTTCGCCAATTCGTCGGGGTATCTTGTAGAAACGCTTGACGCATTCAACTTGATGATAAATTTCTCCAATTTTTGGTCCGGCCTTTTACCAATTTTACTCAACAGATAAAGTAAGTTATGGGTTTTGGGTGGTACTGCATTAAGTACCTTAGAATAGAGGCCCTTCAATGCTTTTTCAATGGATAAATGACACATGAATACTGCGTAGAAATAACGACCACTATTAAACATGATATCGGCCGTATCCATGTCATAATCAGCTTGTCTGAGCCACTCTTTATACTTTACACTCATTTATATCCACTTCGATTATATTATCCTGAACTGATTACGCAAAAGCAGACCATACCAGTTAAATTCTGACAATGTTTTTAATCCGCCCGCACAAAAGGCAGATAACTATTCTCGGCCGTTTCGACAATCTGGTAAATGGTATTGTTGAGAAGGTCTGTTACATACAGTTCGCCGTTTATATCTTCGCCAAAAGAAGTGAATAAGACGTTGCCAAAATTTTCATTGACGGCTAACTGCTGGCCGTTGTTGGTGTCCAGGCTCCAGACGTGACCAAAACAATAATCGGCAAAGAAATAATGGCCGACCAGATCGGGGTAGTCGCTGCCCCGGTAGACGTAGCCGCCAACAACGGCACAGCCGGGCAAGTTGTGATTATAGGTATGGATGGGGAAATCATAGTCGCCCATAGGGCCGCAGCCGGCCGTGTTAAAGGCATTATTCCCTTCATAACAGCGCCAGCCGTAATTTTCCCCGCCTGAACTGGCAGCCGGTTGGTAATTGACCTCTTCCGAGGTTTCATAACCCACATCGGCCAGATAGAGATCGCCGGTAGCTGAATCAAAGCTGAAGCGCCAGGGATTTCGCAGCCCCATCGCCCAAATCTCGTCCAATGTACCGGGATCGCCCACAAACGGATTGTCGTTGGGAATCAGGTAGTTGGTCGTGGACGTTGTGGCGCTTGTGTCTATGCGAAGCAGCTTCCCCAGAAGCTCCTGGGGGTCTTGCGCCCGGTTGTCGTTGTCCTGATCGTCCTCCCCATCCCCCAGACCGATGTAAAGGTATCCATCGGGACCAAAGAGCAGATCACCGCCGTTATTATCCGGGCCGGGCTGTTCCACCGAGAGAATGATGAATTCGCTGTTCGGATCGGCCGCATTCGGGTTGCCGCTGACGGAAAAACGAGAAACACGGCTGTAGATTTGACTGTCCTCTTGATGGGTGTAGTTTACATAAAAATAACCGTTGGTGTCATAGTCAGGGTCAAAGGTCAGACTGAGCAGTCCCAACTCGCCGCCACCGGATACCCGGTCGGTGATTGACAGGAAAGGCGTTGCCTGGACAGTTCCATCGGCTTCGATGACGCTGATTCGGCCGTCCTGGAGCGTTACAAAGAGCCGCTCATCGCCCGTTACGCCGCTGTTGGTCACGTCGGTCGGGCTGAAATCAACGACAGCAAAGGGGGACAGGCCAATATTGGGTGTGCTGCCCCCATCAGCAGCTCCGTTCGCTCCGGCCTGGGCCAACGACACCAGAACGGCCGTGAGAACAAGACTAAAAGCAGGCAAGATAATATAGAATATTCGTTTTTTTTGTATCATTTTTTCACCATAATTTTTAATTTGTAGACTGTATCTGCAAAATCTCCCCCCGCCCATGAGCAACGACATACAGTTCGCCAGCCGCATCGTCACCAAAGCTGGAAATAGTACGGCCGCTTTCCAAAACAACAGCCTGTACCCAACTCCCATCCTGCTGGTGAAACAGGCTCCAGATAATGCCGCTGCAATAATCGGCGAAGAAGTAATTCGCGGTCAGAGCCGGATATTGACTGCCGCGATAAACATACCCGCCGGTAATAGAACAACTTGCATCATGGCTGTATTCAGCCACCGGCAGAACCAGCCCGTCTGAATCGCAGTTAACTGCCTCATAACAATGACTGCTTTCCATGATATTCCAACCGTAATTCTGTCCCCCATTGCTTTGAGCCGGTTGGAAATTGACCTCCTCCCAGGCATTCTGACCAACATCAGCCACATACAGATCGCCTGTCAGCCGGTCAAAGCTAAATCGCCAGGGATTGCGCAGGCCATAGGCCCAGATTTCAGCGGCCCGGTCAGGATCGTTGGCAAATGGATTATCACCGGGAATGGCATAAGGAGTGCCGCCATCCACGTCAATTCGGAGCAGCGCCCCTAGCAGAGTGGCCGGGTTCTGGCCGTTGTTTTGCGGGTCGCCGCCGCTGCCGCCGTCGCCCATGCCCATGTACAAATAACCATCCGGCCCAAATTGTAACTGACCGCCATTATGGTTCGGGAAAGGTTGATTCACCGTCAGGAGGATCTGTTCGCTGGCTGGATCGGCCGTATATGGATCGGCCACATTGACCTGGAAACGGCTTAGAACGGTGTTTCCAGCGAGGTCGGTATAGTCCACAAAGAAACGGCCGTTTTGGAGGTAGTTCGGATGAAAAGCCATACTCAACAAGCCCTGTTCCGATGATTCAGAACCTATCTGGGCTTGAATATCCAGAAAGGGCGTGGGTAAAAGCTGGCCGTTTTCGATGATGCGAATACGGCCGACCTGCTCCGTAACAAACAGACGGCCGTCCCCGGCATGGGTCAAAAAAGTAGGCTTTTCAAAACCACTTGCAACCGGTGCCAGTTGGATGGCCACGACTGCCTGCGGTACAGGTACTTCCGTCGCTATCAGTTCAGGCGGTGTCGTTGGCGTCGCTACCATTTCCGTTGGCACGGGCGCGGCAGTTTCGGCAGTTTCCTGCGTCTGACTTTCAACCGTCGCCACCGACGGAAGCGTGGGAACTACCGTTGGTACAATTTCCTGATTGCCGTTTTCTTCGGCCGTCTGGCAGCCAACCAACAAGAAGATTAGAAAAAGGAGCAGTGACTTCTGAAGCAACGGCAGCATATGGGCCATCAACCAATATTTTTCAACGCACCTCTATCGGCTTGAAAAGCCGACTTTCCGGACCGATATAGTTGGCTTTGGGCCGGATCAGGCGGTTATCGGCCAGTTGCTCCAAAATGTGGGCCGTCCAACCTGCAATGCGGCTCATGGCAAACAGGCAGGTAAACTGATCAACGGGTAGTTGAATCATGTACAGGACGATGGCGGAGTAGTAATCCACATTGGCATACAGATTACGCTCGACAAAGTAGTCGTCCTGGCGGGTCAACCGTTCTATCGTCGAGGCGATTTCGTACCACTGGCTCTGACCGCTACTTTCGGCCAGTTTTTCGGCCATCGGCCGTAATATCTTGGCGCGGGGGTCTTCCACTTTATAGACCCGGTGGCCGATACCCATAATGCGGCGGCCTGATTCTCGTGCTTCATGATACCAGGCTTCAATGTCTCCCCGTTGGGCAGCATCAATAAACTGTTCCATTGCTTTCTGGTTCGCGCCTCCATGAGAAGCCCCTTTCAAGGTGCCAATCCCGCTCGTAACGGCCGAATACACATCGGCCAGCGTTCCGGTTGTCACCCGGCAGGCAAAGGTCGAAGCGTTAAAACCATGATCGGCCAGCATCACTAAATAAGCGTCCAGAGCCTGGACGGCATCGGCATCTGCTTCTTCACCGGTCAGCATGTAGAGGAAGTTGGCCGCATGGCTCAAATCGATGCGCGGGGCAATTGGTTCCTTGTTGTTTCGGATTCGTTCCCAGGCAGCGATAATGGTCGGGAAGACGGCCGTAATCTTCAACGCCTTTTTCCGGGCTGCGTTCAGGCTGATGTCGTCGGCTGTGGGGTCAATCAGGCCCAGGGCGCTGGTCATCGTTCGCAGCACAGCCATCGGGTGGGCTTCGTGAGGAATCGTGTGCATCGTTTGTAACATGGCCGCCGGGAGTTCTCGCTTGGCACCGAGCGCCATTTTGAAGGTTTCCAACTGGTTCTTATTCGGCAGGTCTCCATTCCACAGCAAATAGACCACTTCCTCAAAACTGGCTTTTTGTCCCAGGTCGGCAATGCTATATCCCCGGTAGATTAACTCCCCTTTCTCTCCATCTACCCGGCTCAAGGATGTATCGGCCGCAGTAACCCCGGCCAATCCTTTTCCACTCGTAGTCATATGATTCAATTCTCCTTTATTTAGAACTAGTGCCAGGCACTATATCCATTCAAGGAATGCCAGTGCCTGGCACTTTGTTTCATTTGTATTTTATAACAAACAACCAGTCAACTATTAACCGTTGACTGTTAACTTTTCACTTTTAACTGTAAACCGTCCCTAATGAACCTGAACCGGGTCTTTAATCGCGCCACGATCAAACAGCGGCTTCTGATACCCGGCATCCCAGCCTTCGGGAGCCGTGCTCTTCTCAATTTTCACGGCCGTATTCTTATAATCGGGAATCTTGGCCCGGTTATCAATCCGGTCTAAGGTCAATAGATTTACGGCCGCTTCTGCAAAGTGGAACGGTATAAAAACAGTCTTCTTAGGCGAACGGGCGGTAACAATCACCCGCAGGGTGATCTTGCCCCGTCGTGAGCTGACATCTACCCAATCACCCGTTTCAAGGCCCAGTTCCTCGGCATCATCGGGGTGAACTTCACAGGTAGCTTCGGGGTAAATTTCTTCCAGCCGCGAGTTTCCAGTTAGGGTGCTGCCGCTCCAGTGATACAAAACACGACCGGTACTCAGATTAAAGGGATATTCTTCGTCTGGCTGCTCCGATTCGGTCCCAACAGACACCTCCCAAAATTTACCTCGTCCGCGTGGAAATGATTCGGCAAAGAGGAAAGGCGTCCCCGGATGGTCAAAGCTGGGGCAGGGCCAATGGACTCCGCCCTCGCGCTCAATCCGGGCATAGTCAATCCCCCAAAAATCGGCCGTTACCTCGCGCATCTCTTCCCAAATATCTTCCGGGTGGCTGTAATCAAAACCGGCCGACAACTTCACGCCCAACCTGGCCTCAATTCGCCTGCCCAAATCGGACAAAATCTCCCAGTCCGGTCTGGAATTGCCGACGGGAGAAACGGCCGCCCGGCAGCGTTGAATACGGCGGTCGGTATTGGTAAAGGTTCCATCCTTCTCGGCAAAACTGGTTGCGGGAAGGATCACATCGGCCATCTCACCTGTTTCATTAATAAAGATGTCCTGACAAACCATAAACTCCAGGTGTTCCAGCGCATGGCGGGCGTGCGTTTGGTTTGGTTCGCTCATCATCGGGTTCTCGCCCATCACGAACATCCCCCGCACCTCGCCGGTCAGGGAAGCATCCACCATTTCCGTTGCCGTCAGCCCTGGTTTCGGGTTCAGCGTTCTGCCCCAATAGGCTTCAAATTTAGCCTTCACGTCCGGGGCATCCACCCGCTGGTAAGCGGTGAAGACGTTGGGCAGTCCCCCGCTGTCGGAGCAGCCCTGAACATTATTCTGGCCTCGCAGCGGATTCAGCCCCGTTCCCGCCTTGCCGACGTGACCACACATCAGGGCCAGATTGACCAGCGAGAGGGTGTTGTCGGTTCCGTGCGTACTCTGGCTGATGCCCATGCCCCAATAAATGGAGGCCCGTTCCGCCCCGGCATAGAGACGGGCCGCTTCCCGAATAGATTGAGCCGGAACGCCGGTAATTTGCTCCGCCCACTCCGGGGTACACTCTTCCAGGGACTCAATATACTCCTGGAATCCCTCCGTACGGTGGCCGATAAACTCCTCATCATACAGCTTTTCCTGAACAATAACGTGGGCCATCGCCTGGAAAACGGCCACATCGGTTCCGGGGTTCTGCCGGAGCCAGAGGGTGGCAAAGTCGGTCATTTCAATACGGCGGGGGTCAATGACGATAAGCCGCGCACCGTTTTTCCGTACCGCCCGTTTGAGGAAGTTGGCGATGACGGGGTGAGTCTCGGTTGTATTAGAGCCGGTGACGATAAAGGCGTCCAGATTCTCCATTTCGGCAATCGAGTTGGACATGGCGCTGGAGCCAATGGAAAGCTGCAACCCCGTGACCGACCCGGCGTGGCACAGACGGGCGCAGTGATCGACGTTGTTGGTGGTGATCAAGGCCCGCATCATTTTCTGGAAGACGTAGTTGTCCTCGTTGGTCGCTTTGGCGCTGGCGTAGCTGGCAATGGCGTCGCCGCCGTAGGTTTTGGTAATTCGCACCATCTCATCAGCCACCAGGTCTAAGGCTTCATCCCAACTAGCTTCGCGCCAGACAGGCGGGGCACTCCGCCCCTCTTCCCGGTTAGCGCGGATAAGCGGCTGTTTTACCCGGCGCGGATGCTTGACATAATCTGTGCCAAATCGCCCCTTGACGCACAGCATCCCATAATTGGGCGCAGCGTCAAATGGCGCATCCACTCGATAGACAAAGCCATCTTTCACACTTAAATTCATCTGGCAGCCTACCCCACAATAGGGACAGGTTGTTCGCACTACTTTATCGGCCGTAATCATCTGCTTGCCTCCAATCCTCAATCAAGTAATTAAGTAATTCGTAATTGAGTAATGCTCTTACCCGGAACCAACGACATGATCAACTGACCAATTACCCAATTACCAGCGGTGTCCTTTACCGCCAATAACCAATTACGAATCACGCTTCTTCCTCCCCCCTCGCGTCTGCCTGAAAATATCATCGGGATTGACCCCGCTTTCTAACAATGCCTGGCGCTTTGGTTTTAACGCCCCGGTCGGACA
>JBAPRX010000582.1:0-4153 GCA_049281335.1 Promineifilaceae bacterium (SeqCode) | reverse complement strand
CGGCGGCAGCCAGCCAGTCACAACAGCCCAAACAAGAAAAACGGCCGCACCCCCAACAAAGAACCACTTTAAGAAAGCAGGTGGTATAGATTTTAGCTGGCTTACTTTGTTCGCTTCTTCGGAAAAGGAGATTTTTTCATCCACGTCGAACCAACAAAATCCTTGCTACCCTGCTACAAACAAAAGACCCCTCCATCGGGAGGGGTCTAATATCTTCTTGATAGTGGCGTCGACTGGACTTGAACCAGTGACCCAGGGCTTATGAGTCCCTTGCTCTACCGCTGAGCTACGACGCCAATAAGAAAGAGAATTATAGCCAGCTTCCCTATGACTTGCAAAAAAATAAACCCTGCCAGCGTTTGGCGGGGTTATTCTAGCAGTGAAGTGAACGGCGTACGGCCGTCTTACCCACCAACAATTTGGAGTGGAACAGGGACAAAGACCAGGAAAAAGAGCAGCAGAGTAAAGATTGCCAGCGCCTTCCGCTTCGGATCAAGCTCCGTGACCCCATCCAGCGGCTCTGCATGACGACGGCCGAAAACAAACAGCAGCCCGATCCAAAGCACCCAGGTCAAGGTTCCGGTCAGCAGCACCAGGGCGACCAGGCCAATAATAACCGGCCAAAAGAAGGTACGGGCTTTGTCACCAAACAACACATAAGAAACGTGGCCGCCATCCAACTGCCCCACCGGCAGCAGATTCAGGCCAGTCACCAACAGACCGACCCAACCGGCCCAGGCAAGAGCGCTGAGAAAGACATCGTGAGTGGCCGTTGGATAAAACTGCCCCTTCATCAGAAACTTCGCCAGGGCATAAAGAACGGAATTACCTTCCAGATAATACGAGCCTGGAGGAAGCGCTTCGATCGGAGAGGTGGCGAGGCCGTATAGGAGAATAGGAATGGCGAAGACCAGCCCGGCCAAAGGCCCGGCAGCGCCGACATCAAACAACGCCCGCCGGTTCTTTACCGGCGCTTTAAGCTGGATGAATGCCCCCAATGTTCCAATAGGGGGAATGGGCAAAGGAATAAAGTAGGGCAGCGTAACAGGGACTTTGTGATAACGGGCGGCAAAATAATGGCCTAATTCGTGAGCGCCCAGTATCAGCAGCAGGCTCAAGCAGTACGGCAGCCCCAACAGCAAGTCCGAGGCAGTCATCTGGCGTTGGACTTCCAGAGCGCCCAATTCGCTGGCTGCCCCAATAAAAAGGGTGGAGAGAACCGTTGCGATGAATAACCCAAGATTGATGAGCCAGTTTGATTTCGTCGGTTCAAAGACAATCGGCAGAGCAATGATGACAATATCGCCGTCCTGCTTCCGAACCATCGGGGTAAAGCCCTGCGTCTCAAAGCGGCTCCGCAAACGGTCAAAGTTTTCCGTCAGGTCAACCATAAACTGGCCCCGGAAAAGAACGGCCCCTTTTTGCGGCCGATCCAGCGTGTAACTGTCCACAACAAAGATATCACCCATTTGCTGCCGCAGGGCAGCGACATCTTCAAGCGTGGCAGAGGCATATTCTTTAGTTTCTCTCATACGTTCTCGATTGGTGTCGTCAGGCTCCCATAATATTGGTTATTCAATAGGTTTCTCGGCCGTTTCTTCCGTGCCTTCTTCGACGTCATCATCATCGCCCCAGCTAATGATCCAGATACAGCTTCCGGCCACCAGCACAGTAACAAGAATTAGCCAAAACCACTGCATCCCTTCCAGCCCAACATCTCTGGCTTCCCAGAGCAAAATCGCTACCATGCCGACAGCGAGGACAAGCCAGGCAGTCAGGTTAGGATGGGTGCGAATTAGATTCTTTATATTATCCATATAACTATTCAACCCCTCTGAAGACTCTTATTATTCTCTCAGTCATTGTCCAGTAATTATGTAATTACCCAATTACCCAATCGCCAACTTATTTGCGAGCGGTCACTTAATATATTTATACCGGCTTCAAAATGCGGGTGTCACGCAGCTTTTTCATTAAAATAAAGGTGTCGTCCGGTTGGGAGTCCACCACCGCTGCCTGCCAGACATCCGGCAAACGGGCCAGTTCCACCTCTTCAAACTGCCTGTCCAGCAGCAGTTCTAACACAGGTGGGGCAATTTCATTGGAGGGAAAGGCCAGGATCACCTCACACATCAAGGAAACGGCCGTCTCCTCAATCTCCTTCAAGACCGCCGGGCCGGCAACCTCGGCCGCTTCCGGCGGATAAACAAAAATCTGGTCAATGCGAGCGATCAGATTTTCACTGCGCCAGCCAATAACCGTGCTGATCTCCGTTCCCTTCTGACCGATGAGATAGCCTCGATCCCCCAAAGCCAGCAGCAGTTCACTCCGCTTAATCTTAACCGCCCCATCCGTTGCCCGCTTAATAAGCAGCAAAATAGAGGCGACATCAGACGGCCGTGCCCGCCGAACAACAATGCCATCGCCCGACGGCCTTCCCACTTCAGCGGCCGACTCCGCTTCTGCCTGTTCGCTCTGCCCACCGCCACTGCTGGCAGGCTGCTTCTTTGCCAGCATTCGCTTCCGAATTTCGGCCGCTTTCGAGCCGCTCAACCGTTCCGGCGGGGGTTTCGGCTTTGGTTCATCATCAGGAGAAGGCGCTGCCGCTTTGGCAGCTTTGGCTGGTTCAACCGGCTTTTCAACAACCGGCGCTTCGGCCGTTTCCCACACCGGTCGGACCGGCCCCGGCAGCGATTGGACAATGCGTTCCCAGGCCATGTTAAACAACAATCGGGTATCGGCCATTGTGCCGTTGGTGTCAATAACCACATCGGCCATAGCCACCTTCTCTTCCTGGGAAGACTGGGCCTCGACCCGCATCACGGCCGTTTCCGCATCCATTCCCCGGCAAACTCGCAGCCGTTCAATTTGATTGGCTTCCGGGCAGCGTGTCACCCAAATCTGGTCACATTCAGCCGCCAGCCTGCCTTCCAGCAGTTTGATAGCCTCAATCATAACCAGATTCGCCTCACTGCCGCCGATCCGGTCCAACACAACGGTTCCGACAATGGGATGGAGAATCTGTTCCAACGCTTGCAGGGCCGACTCGTCCCGAAAGACCACTTCGGCCAGCGCGGCGCGATTAATTCGGCCGCCCGACGCTAAAACAACCGTCCCAAACTGCCTGACAACGGCCGCTTGAGCCGTCTTATCGGTAGCAAGAATCTGGTGGACGATTTTATCGGCGTCCAGCGTCAGCGCCCCCTTCTCGGCCGCCATATTCATCACGGCCGATTTGCCGGTGGCAATATTGCCGGTCAGTCCGATGATGACTTTGTCAGGCCAACGTTTGCTCACGCGCTAAATTCTCCCATTCGCTCATTAAAGATTCCAACTGTGCTTCAATTGAGGCATATTCTATGCCCAGGCTTTGCATCTTGTCAAAAGCCTCTCTTTCGCCCGCCCGCTGCAGCTGCTGGCTCAATTCATCCAGCGCCGTCTCCAGGTGCGAGATCTCTCCTTCAATTTCGTGCAGCCGTTCGGCCCGCTTCTTTTGAAGATTGCCGTTAGCATTGCCTTTCTGGGCCGCTCTCTTGGCCGCCATTCTGGCCGCGTCTTTTTCCTCCGCTGCTGCTGCTTGCGCTTCTTCCACCACCCTATCCCTATCGTCCAGGTATGCCTGGTACGAACCCTTAAAGACGCGCAAGCGGCCGTCTTCCAGATACCATATCTGGGAAGCCAGCCGGTCTACTAAATAGCGATCATGTGACACCAGCAGGATCGTGCCATCAAACCGCTCCAAGACCTCCTGGAGCATCTCCTGGGCCGGTATGTCCAGATGGTTGGTTGGCTCATCCAGCAGCAGGAAGTTCGCCCCTTCCAAAGCCAGGATCGCCAGCGCCAGACGGCCGCGTTCGCCGCCGCTCAAGGTACTGACCGGCTGAAACACCTCATCATCCCGAAAGAGATAGCGGGCCAGGTAATGCCGGGCTTCACTGAGCATCATCTCGTGGTGGCGCATCAACTCATCAATAACCGTATTCTCCAGGTTCAGCAGTTCGTGGGCCTGGGCAAAGTAACCGATTTGCAGGCTGGCCCCCGGCTGGATTTCACCGGCCAGGGGGTCTATCTGGCCCAGTAACGTTCGCAGGAAGGTCGTCTTGCCGGTCCCATTGGGGCCGATCAGGGCCGCGCATTCCAGGCGGTGCAGTTC
>JBAPRX010000581.1:0-11588 GCA_049281335.1 Promineifilaceae bacterium (SeqCode) | reverse complement strand
TCGTAAAGGGATGTTGCGTCTACGAATGTGGATGCCCAATGAATAGGGGGAGTCATCCCCCCATTCATAACGTTTGCATCTGTTTTTCTTGGATGAACGGCCAACATAATGAGGATTAAGGAAAGCGGTAGTAGAAAAAAGAAGCAGCTTGATACTGATTTTGTTTTCATGTCATTTTCCACTTCTCAACCTGATCCTGACTCGTTGGGATACCGGCCATATCAGGTGTATATTTTATGAAAGGCCACCCTGAAGGCGGTAGCTTTTTACGGCCGCATACAAATTCAACCGGTGAAGGGGGTCGCGGAGGTCTATCTGGCAGATGGACTCGATACGCTCCAGGCGGTGAAGGAGGGTGTTGCGGTGAATGAAGAGCATTTTGGCCGTCTCGACCAATGCGCCGCCATGCTCCAGATAGGTTTCTAAGGTCTTGACCAGATCGGCGTCCCGTTCCTGGTCGTAGTCGTACAAGGTGCGGATATAGGACAGGTAAAGATTGTCGGCTTGTTTCTCCGACGGTAGGTGATAGAGCCAGTGGAGCAGCCCCAGGTTGTGAAAAGCGATGACACCCTCGTCCACGCCCATTGCCTGCGAGATTCGGATGGCCTCCTCAGCCTCATCATAACTCTGGCGGATGGGGTTGTGCGCGTTGTCAGACGCCTCATAAGCATTCCCCAGGCCAACCAGCAGCCGCAGGGCGGGATGGTTAAGCGATTCGACCAGTTCGTCGCCCAACTGTTTGCCCTTCTCAGAGCTGCTGTTCTCCAGGATCAGCACCAAATAATGATCGCGCCAAGCAACCAGGGGAAAGCGGCGCTGTTTGCGGAACCAGTTGGTAATTTCGTTGATCATTGGTTGGGTGGCAGCGTTTTTCATCTGCAATCCGACGATCAACATGATTTGATGCGGCCGATTTAGCCGGAATCCCAACTGACGGGCCTGTTCGGAGAAACTGACTGCCTCGTATTCGCCCCGCAGCAGTTGGTCCAGAAAATCCCCCTTTTGTTTCTCCTCGGCTTCCTGCACAGCAATCTCTTTGAAGAGGATCAGGGCGGCGACCGTCGCGCCATGCCGAATTGCCATCTCGTCCAGGGGCGTCAGGGGCTTGTCACCGGCGATTAGCCAGATGTAGCCGTGAATCTGCCGGTCTACGACAATGGGCATGATAACTCGCTCCATATCCATGCCGAAGTCGGGCATAGGGGCGACGTGGAGGGGTTCCATTTTTTCTAGCAGAGCGTCGTAGATGCCTTCGTTGAGCAGGTGTTGGGCGAGATCGGAGGGGGTTTGGCCGTTGTTGACACTCTGCTCGCGGGCTTCGTCAACACGGCCGTGTTGGGCCGTTGCCAAGACACGGAAAGTGGGGTCTTCAATCGTTACCGACCGCTCCGTCAGTTCGGCCAGTACCTTTGCCAGCCCATCCAGATTAACCCCCTCCAACACCAGGTCGGTTAGCTGAGTGAAGATGTCGGTTGATTGTTGGAGGAGGGTGTATTGGCGGCTGATGATCCGCTCCAAAACAGTCTCAGTGACTTCGATAAAGAGCAAATCGGGCGGCGCTTCGATGACAGGAAAGTCAGAAGAATCGGCCGAATCGAGGATCACCTGTGGAGCATGATCAAAGTAATACCCGGTAGAAAGCACCATCCCGGCAAAGCCCTGCTTGACCAGGATAGGGATGAGATTCTCCTGATTTTCAGGATGATCCCGCAGGCCATATCCGGCCGTCAGCAACAAAACGCCCTTGCGATGCCAGGCAAAGGTTGAATCGGGGATGTCAACAATGTGTACCCACCGGATCTGATTATCCAGCCCGCCTTCACCTGCCACAACCTGGCAGGAAGCAAATACTGGTAAGTCGAGTGCTTCACGAATCGTTAACATAATCGTTGATATGATAGTTTATTGTCCTTCGTATCATAAATTGTCCACGAAAGAAATGCCAAACAACCAAAAGTTGAAACTGCCAACAATGGAATGGGAGTCGGTTTGGCATAAATACCAACCCATGTTATCATGTTTTGTCACAGGACAAAGGTACTACTGTCCAGCGATTTCGCCTTTCTCCTGGTTCGTCATCATCCATATCCTCGTGTTACCTTACTCGTGATTTTTGGAAAAAGATAGATTTTCAAGACGAAATAACCCAAACAATTTCATGACACAGCAATTTCCATTTTCTCACCAAAGTACAAAACCAAAGACCTGATGTTCCTGCGCTCCCCGGATTCTTTCAATCTTGTTTCGATGTAATTGTTAGATCAGGTACCAGAGTAGGCGGTTGGGGAAAATCGCCTCGCAGACTGAACTGCTTTCTAAAATCAATAACAATTGATCCTCAGAAAAGGAGGTGGCACTCTATATACATCACGGAAACTGTATTCGATTGTTCATGGGATTTTTCCCAGTATTCGGACCTTAAAATTTTTTGTACGGTCAAATCCATTTCATTGGAGGAGAGATAAATGAAGAAAATGCGTGTTACGAAGAAACAGATGGAGGCAATCCATCCCTATATTCCTGAAGCTTACGACAAGTTGCAGCAAGGCCGTGTCACTCGTCGTGAATTTCTGCGAATTGCAACTTTATTGGGTATGTCAGCCTCGTTAGCAGTTGCTTGTGGTTCCAGTGCTTCTGAGGAGCCAACATCCGCACCGGCTGCAAACGAAAATTCAGGTGGCGAAGAAGCTGTAGCAACAACCGCGCCTGCAACCGGGGGCATTAAACGTGGTGGGACGCTGACCAAGTCTATGCAGCTACAGTTGCTGGATCATCCGGCCCGTTTATCCTGGGTTGAAGGGGCCAATATCGTCCGTCAATTTGGTGAGTATTTAACTGAGACGGGTTCCGATAATATTACCCGGCCGCTGCTCCTGGATCGTTGGGAAGCGAATGATGATGTCTCGCAGTGGGACCTTTATCTCCGAGAAGGGATTAAGTTCAATAACGGCGATGAATTAACGGCCGATGATGTGATGTTTACATTTAGTGAATGGCTCAACGAAGACGTCGGCTCCTCCATGCTCGGCCTCCTTTCCTATCTCAATGGTATGACCGACGTGGAAAAGGTAGACGACTATCACATCCGTCTCCATCTCCAAACCCCCAACATTGGCGTGCCAGAGCATCTTTTCCACTATCCGGCGATCATTCTCCACCGAGACTTTGAAGGCGACATTGTCCAACAGCCGGTCGGAACGGGACCTTTCCTGCTGACCGAGTATGCTGAAGGTGAGCGTGCTGTCTTCCAGCGCCGCGAGGATTACTGGCAAATGGGCGCCGACGGCAGCCCGCTGCCATATCTGGATCAAGTTATTTATGTTTCAACCGACAAGGATGCCGGGGTTGCTGCTTTGCAGTCGGGTCAGGTAGATTCCCTTTACGATCCCCGCCCCAGTGACTATCAGGCTCTGAAAGATGTACCTGGTTTGAAGGTTTATGGCGTCAGCACAGCCCAATGTCTGGTGGTGCGAATGCGCGTGGACCTGGAACCCTGGGATGACAATCGGGTTCGCACGGCGCTGAAAATGTGCCAGGATCGGGAAAAAATCTTGCAGTTGTCCTACTTCGGCGAGGGCGATTTGTCCATTGACGCTCACGTTGCCCCCATCCATCCAGCCTACTGCGAAAAACCAATTCCTCCCTACGACCCAGATGGTGCGATGGCTTTGATGCAAGAATACGCGGCCGAAAAGGGCATTGATCTGCCCATTCAGGTAACGCTGGCAACGAAGAACGATCAGAACGAACCAGAAATTGCTCAGGTCTTGAAAGAACTGGCTCTGCCGGGCGGTTTTGACATTGCCCTGGACATCACCGAACCGGATGGCTACTGGTCGCGCTGGACGGAGGTAGACTTCGGTATTACTTCCTGGACACATCGCGCTCTTGACACAATGGTTTTGCCACTGGCCTATATCAAGGAAGCGATTGGGGCCTGGAACGAGACCCGTTGGACAGATGATGAGTTTGAAACCCTGCTCCGTCAGGCTGAAGCGACGCTGGATGTCGAGGCCCGTCGTGAAATTATGTGTGATATTGAACAAATCATGCAGGATCGCGGCCCCATTGGCAACAGCTATTGGAAAAATGTTTGGAATATTACCCATGAGAAGTTCCAAAACATTCAAGCCCATCCCACTGCTTATGACTTGTTGAACGAAGTCTGGATTGATGAGTAGACTGTAGTTAGTTTGCAGGAAACGGTTAGCAGTAAACGGTAAAAAGTTTGACCGTTCACTGTAGTTTGATCACTATATTTGGAACGGAAACCGGGTTTTGGCTGCTGCTTTCAAAACCCGGTTTTTGTCATAGATTGGTTTAATTTGGAAGATTGAGCCAGTCTAAGGAGGAAGCAAATGGCTCGTTTTCTCATTAGAAGTGTCATTTCGACCATTGTAACGATGCTCCTGGTTTCAATTTCACTCTTTCTGTTGATAGAAGTGGGAAGTGGGGACATTGCCGTCAAGATTCTTGGCGTTTTTTCTACCCCGGAACAACGTGCTTCCTATAACGCTCAATTAGGTTTGAATGCACCGGCCTGGCAGCGGTATATAGACTGGTTAGCGGGGAACGACTGGCGGCTAGACGGCCGTATTGGCTACGATCTGGTGACCTCCGTTAATCCAAACACCGGCGAGAATGTCTGGTGGGCCGACGTTGACGGTCAACTGACCCGTTGGACGATGCAGAATGGGGAAATCGTCACTCAAGAGCTTCAACCTGATGGTTCTTCAATCGCTAAGAATGTTGATGTGAACTGGCAGGTGGACGAGAACGGCATCGAATATTTCTGGGGCGTAGACACTAAAAATAATGTCGTCAAATGGGTGCGGGGAGAAGGCACACAGGTTTGGGAATTAACAACGGCCGGTTTACGACAGTCTGGCGACGGACCGAGAGAGTACATTCCGTTGAAGCGGGGGTTGATTCGGGGTGATCCGGGCCAATCATTGCAAACCGGACGACCGGTAGCAGTCACGTTACTGCCGAGAATTCGCAACACGGCCGTTCTGGCGGGTCTGGCTTTCGTCTTTATCATGCCGCTGGCCCTCTTCTTCGGCATTTTAGCCGGTGTCAACGAAGGCAAGCCGTTAGACCGTATCATCTCCATTTCCAGTCTGGCTGCCACGGCCACCCCCGAATTTGTCACAGGCGTTTTCCTGATTTTGATATTGGGTATCTGGCTGAAGAACATCTGGCCCGATTCACCCTTCAAAGCGACCGCACTCTTTACCAGCGCCGACGCTATCTTTGACGATCCAACCCTGCTGCTGCTGCCGATATTTACATTAACGGCCGTTGAACTGGGATACGTCGCCCGGATGACGCGGGCCAGCATGGTCGAGGTCATGGATTCAGCCTACATCCGAACTGCCATCATCAAAGGGATGCCCTACCGCCGTGTCGTCCTGCGCCACGCCATTCGCAACGCCCTGATGGCCCCGATTACGATCATTATGCTGCACGTGAACTGGCTGGTCGGAGGCGTGGTCGTGGTTGAAGTAATTTTTGGCTTTCCGGGATTAGGAAAATACATTTACGATGCCGCAATATTTGGTGACTTCAACGCGGTAGAAGCAGCAGCAATGCTGACTGTTACCATTGCCGTTGTCACCCGCCTGCTAGGCGACCTGGCCTATACCTATCTCAATCCTCGTATTCGTTATGCCTGATCAGTAAACAGCAGGCAGTAAACAGTTACCTTAACTGGTAACTATTCACTGTTTACTATCTTTGGAGGTTCTTATGGCTGTTGCACAACCAACCGTTTCAACTGCTCCGCCGAGTCGTTTGCAAAAAGCCTGGAAACAGTTCTCGATTGTTTTTTCTTCGCCCGTTGCCGTCATCGGTCTTTCGATTGTCCTTTTTTGGGTTTTGCTGGGCTTTATCTCCATCTTTTGGACGCCCTATGGACCCAACGCCTCGCTGTTTACCCAAAACATGGGGCCGAATTCCACCAATCTCTTAGGGACAGATCATCTCGGCCGAGATATTCTCTCCCGCCTCATGCAAGGGACACAGGTAATCTTGTTAAAAACACGCCTGCCAGGAGAAACCAATTTCTTCATTCCCGGCGGGGTTGCTATTTGGGGCGTCATTGGCTCCGTCGCACTCGGCTCAGTTCTGGGACTAAATGCCGGTTATCGTGGCGGCTGGTGGGATCAGATCATAATGCAACTGCTGGACGCGCTGATTGCTTTTCCGGTCATTGTTCTATACCTGGTCGTTATCGCCGCGCTGGGGCATGGCGATCTCGTCGTCATTCTGGCAATTACCATCACCGGTGCGCCGGGGGTCGCCCGGCTCGTTCGCAGCCTGACGTTGGACATCAAGACCAGGGACTACATCCGTGCGGCCGAAACGCGAGGGGAAAGCGTCTGGTACATCATGTTCAAAGAAATTTTACCCAACGCACGCGGCCCGATCCTGGTTGATTCCATGCTGCGAGTCGGCTACGCCATCTTCGCCATCGGAACACTCGGCTTCTTAGGCATCGGCCTGCCCCCGCCAGACCCCGATTGGGGCAATATGGTCAACGAAGCCCGCCGCTTCATTTTCGCCAACCCCGTTGCCGTCATCTGGCCCGCCCTTGCCATCGCCTCCCTGGTGATTGGCCTAAATCTTTTTGCGGATGGCATGCGAGAGGAATTGACGAGGTACCAAAAATAGAAGCTAGTACATTTGATGCTACAAGGAAGCGAAGAAGAAATAATGAATTGTGAATAACAAACTTCACACATCGAACTTCATTATTCACAATTCATTATTTTTCAGGAGGATTTATTATGGCAGAGGAAAACGGAAGAATCCCGGACGGCTCGCCGGTCTTGAAAGTTGAAGACCTGGCTGTGGCTTATAAGGTGCGCGGAGGGGAGATAGAAGCTGTCCAGAACGTTTCCTTTGAGGTCTATCGGGGGGAATCACAAGGGATTGTAGGCGAATCAGGCTGCGGCAAAAGCACCCTGGCCTGGGCAATCGTCAATTTCCTGGGCGCGAATGGCTACGTCAAGCGCGGCAGCATCAAGTTCCAGGGACAAGAACTGGTTGGCAAGACCGGCGAGGATTTGCGAAAACTGCGCGGGGATCAGATAGCAATGGTCTATCAAGACCCCATGCAGGCGCTAAATCCTTCCATGCGCCTGGGCGAGCAGATGAAAGAGGTGCTGACCGTCCACCGGGGAATTGCTGAAAAGGAAGCGGAGACGAAATGTGTTGAGATGCTGGAACGGGTTTATATGCCCGACGCGGCCAATGTGATGAAACGGTATCCGCACCAGATTTCCGGGGGGCAGCAGCAGCGGGTGGTTATCGGGATGGCTTTGTTAAACAATCCCGCCCTACTGATTATGGACGAGCCGACAACGGCGCTGGATGTGACGGTGGAAGCGGCCGTTCTCGATCTGATCGCCGATCTGAGGCGCGATTTTGATACCGCCATCATGTATATCACCCACAACCTGGGCGTTGTCGCACGGGTTTGCACCCGCGTCGGGGTCATGTATGCGGGAGAAATGGTCGAACGGGCGACGGTAGAAGACCTCTTTAAACAGCCGCAGCACCCCTATACACAGGGACTTATCCGCTGCGTTCCCAAATTGGGGGCCGATAAGGCAGGCAGTATTCTCTACCCGATTCGGGGTCGTGTTCCACCGCCGAATAACCGCCCGGTCGGGTGTATGTTCTTTCCTCGCTGTGACTATGTGCAGGAGATTTGCAAGACGGATCGGCCGGCTCTGCGCCAGGTTGAAGACACCAATACCTGGGCGCGTTGTCATTTTTCGGAAGAGATCATAGCCGAGCAGTGGGCGCCCCCGGAAGATATGGTTCTGCCAGTATTCAATACCAACAAGGGGGACAATGAAGTTATTATTGATGTAAACGGCCTGAAGAAATATTATGAGGTGCAGGGCAGTTCCTTAAAGGACGCCCTCGGCTTTGGTGAACCGCGCTACGTGAAAGCGGTTGAAGATGCTTCCTTCCAGGTCCGCAAAGGCCGGACTTTAGGCATTGTTGGCGAGTCGGGCTGTGGAAAAAGTACCCTGATTAAGACAATTATCGGCCTGGAAAACAGCAGTGGGGGCGAGGCCCACTTCCTGGGGTTTGACATTACGGATGAGATCGTTAATCGGGATGAGAAGCTAATTCAAGAGCTGCAAATGGTCTTCCAGAACCCTGATTCGACGATGAATCCTTCGTACACCGTAGGGCAGCAGATTGCACGGCCGATGGAACGGTTCAAGACTGTTCCCAAGAATCAGATTCGGGGCGAGGTGATCCGATTGTTAGAGTCCATGCGGCTGGGCGCAACTTACTACGACCGGCTGCCGCGCCAGTTGAGCGGCGGTGAAAAGCAGCGGGTGGGTATTGCTCGCGCTCTTGCCAGCCACCCTGACCTGGTTCTTTGTGATGAACCGGTCAGCGCCCTGGATGTCTCGGTGCAGGCAGCGATTTTGAATCTGTTGATGGAAGTCCAAAATGAGTTTGAAACGACGCTTATCTTTATTGCACATGATTTGAGTGTGGTGCGTTTCTTCTCTGATTATGTCGCGGTGATGTACCTGGGACAGATTATGGAGATTGGCCCGGCGGAAGCGATTTATGCGCCGCCTTATCATCCTTATACAGAGGCATTGTTGTCGGCCGTTCCTATCCCCGATCCCACTGCCAAGCAAAAACGAATCCGGCTGGAAGGAACAGTTCCAAGCGCCATCGCGCCACCACAGGGCTGCCGCTTCAACACACGCTGTCCCCGGCGGCATTTACTGCCAGACCCGGATATTTGTCTGACGATACCGCCCTGGCGTGAAGTAAGCAAGGATCACCGCATCTTCTGCCATCATGATCTGGAAACGCTGAGTAATTTTGAACCCGTAATCGAAAAGGCAGCGGCTTAATCAACTAAATTTTTTGGAGGGAAAGATATGCTAGTAAAGGATTGTATGACCCGGCACCCGGTAATGATTTCGCCGACGACGAAAGCGGCCGAAGCTGAAAATGTTATGACTGAGAATAAGGTTCGCCATCTTCCGGTGGTGGGCGATGGAAAACGACTGGAGGGACTTGTTACCCGGCAAAGTTTGGCGATTAAGCCGGATATGTTGGGCAGCTTGAATGTCTGGGAAATCACCCGCTTATTGGCTAATATGACCGTTAAACAGGTCATGGTCAAAGCAAGCGAAGTGATCACGATTGCGCCGAACAAGACGATTGAACGAGCAGCCCGAACGATGTCGGAGCATAAGATCGGCTGTTTGCCTGTTATTGAAGAGGGAATCGTGGTGGGCATTATCACGGAAGTAGACTTGCTGAATGCTTTCCAACAAATGCTTGGTTTGCCTGCCAGTGGGATTCGGGTGACGGTTCGGATGCCGAATCAGTATGGGGAATTTGCGAAATTAGCGGCCGCATTAAGCGACAATCACTGGGGCGTCATGGGCATCGGCAGCTTTCCCTCCCCTCGCACCCCTGGTTTTTACGATGTCGTTTTGAAGATTCCGAACGTCGATGCGGCCGAAGTCGAAGCCGCCTTCAACAAAATTCCTGAACAAGAAGTAGTAGACATTCGGGCAAGCGTATAAAGTGTATTAGTTGAGTTTACCCGTCATCGAAAAAATGTTGACCGGCTGACATAGATCATTCGGCCGTTTGGGGTGTCGCAGAGGAGGACGCTTGTCTGCCGGGTGGCGGCCAGGTGTTTTTCGGAGCCTTCCATTAGAATACAACGGCCGTTGGCCCTCATTTCCGGCCCCAGGTTAAATCCGGTAGAATACCAGTTGTAAACGGCTGGAAAGGGGTCGTTTGTATGGTAGGCGTTGTCCCATTTATAGTTGAAGGGTAGGCCGCTGTAATTTTCATGGTTGGAAATCGGATCGGCGTCGGGATATCGAGCAGCCTGGCGATCAATAGAGATGAACAGCGCCGCCAGACCAAAAACGGCCGTAATCGCCAACAGGACAAAGAGGCCGCATCCGGCCAGGATTTTGCGGTTATACTGTGCGAGTTGTTTTTTCATGCTCTTTTTGGCATTAGTACCCAGGAAATAATGAGTTGTGAAGTTGCTTCGCAAGACAGAACTACTTCACACTTCATTATTCATCATTCTTTATTCGTTATTCTTTATGCCTCAAATTCCCACTATCACCAACGCCCTGGTTATGCAGGGAAGCTCGGCCGATGTTTCGCGGCTGACGCTGCTGGTTGGCCTGATCATTGACGAACGGCAGATCGCCTGGGGTGAATGTATCCTGCCAACGGCCGATTCTGACCGGGACGGCCGTCTGAACGAAAGCATCCACATCCTTCAGGAAATCATTATACCAGTTTTAATCGGCCAGCCGCTGGCGAATATTACTGCGTTAATGGAACGGATAGACCGGATGGAACGAGAGGTGACGGTAGTCAGACCGATTACGGCCGACTCTCCGCCGCCAAGACGCTCCCGGCGGGAGCTGCTCGTCAGCCTGATCAATTTAGAAGAAGAGATTCGGGAAGTGGTCAAACGGCCGCTGCCGCTAGAGCTTCGCAATGGCGTGAGTCAGGCGCTTTTTTCGGCCGCTGCCATTGTCGAAGGCGTCTCAAACGTCGAGGCTGTCTCCAGGCTGTATTCGCTCGAAGCGGCCAAGACGCCACTGCCCACGCACCTGCTCTTTGACGATCTGCCCAACCCCAACGACCCGATGCTGATGCGAACAACGGCCGTTTCGTTCGGGCTGGCGGTCGGCGACGATGATCCGATCAAGGAATTGGGGCAAAACAGCGTCCGATTCCAAAATCGAGTGCGCCAGTTGAAGAATCGGGTCGTCCGCTATCACAACCACAATACGACCCAACCGGAGACGGCCTTTCTCTTTGATTTGAAGGGCGGGTATGGACCATTGTATGAATATCAGATGGGCCAGATTTTGGGGGCCTTAAATGGGCTGGAGCAGGTGACGAAGCCTTATCCTTTGCGGCTGGTTGACCCGGTGATTTTGGACGACAGGGCGGATCAGATTGCGATGATGAAGGAACTGCAAAGTTTTGTTCGGATACGAAAGATGAACACAGCCCTCATTGCCCGAAGCTGGATAGAAACGGCCGATGAAATTCATCTCCTGGCCGACAACGATTGTTGCAGCGGCGTTTTGCTGGATATGAGCCAGTTGGGGACCCTGCACCGCACTGTTGAACTGGCGCTGGCGGCGAAAGAAAGAGGGTTGATGGTTATTTTGGCGGGGGTAAGCGGCGGCGGCAAGCCGGGCAAAGCGGCCGTTCACACGGCGCTGGCATTGAAACCAGCTTTGTTGGCGGTTGGGGCGGGGGAATATGCGGCCGTTTCGGACGAAATGAACCGTACTTTGGCCTGGCTAGAATACAAAATCAATAATTAATTGGTGAACTGTTGAATTCGTGAATTGTTAATAAAATCACGTCAAATCAAGTTGATCAACCACAAAACTCACAAAAACTTGATCGAGTTGATCGACTTAAATATTTCTCCGCCCTTCCTCAAACCTCCCGGAGCTTGCTTCTCAGAAAAACCTAATTTCTATACGCCGATAATGTAAACCATTTAATTGTCCTTTTCCCATGATAGCGCGATCATA
>JBAPRX010000580.1:0-3904 GCA_049281335.1 Promineifilaceae bacterium (SeqCode) | reverse complement strand
TGCCCCTGGTTATTATCTTGTGGGTAAACGTTCATGGTGGTTTTGCCATCGCCTTCATCTTAATGGTCGCTTATTTGTTTGGGGAAGTCGGCAATCAGATTTTGGATATTGAAACCGGTATCGGCTGGCGGCGAATCGGCCGTCTCTTACTTATTATGGTTATCAGCTTCCTGGTTGTGCCGCTGAATCCCAATACCTTCCAGATGTGGGCTTACCCCTTCCAGACGGTTGGCATTGGGGTATTGCAAGATTTTATTGCTGAATGGCGTTCGCCCGATTTCCACCAGCTTTATTTTCATCCCTTTATCTGGCTGCTGCTGGCGGCGCTGACCTTTTTGGGCTTATCGAAGAAGCGAGCCGATTTTACGGATTTGACCCTGGTCGCCCTCTTTAGTTATATGACCTTGCTGGCGGCCCGTAATATTGCCCTCTTCGCCCTGGTGACGGGGCCGGTCATTGTCCGCTACGGGACGCCGGTTTTGAATGATTGGAAAGAACGGGTTTTGAAGCTGTCGCCGGATGAAACACGGCCGAACGTCGAAAATCGGCCGCTTTTCCTGGCCGTCAACTGGCTGCTGTTGTTCCTGATTCTTGTGGTTGCCCTGGTTCGGATCAGCGGACCGGTCACTGCCCAGGCTAATGAAGACGCCCAGGCGGAAAATTTACCTGTTGCCGCCATTGACTATCTGCGAGAGACAGAGCCACCCGGCCCCATCTTCAACAACTACAATTGGGGCGGCTATATTGTCTGGAAACTACCTCAATACCCCGTTTTTGTGGACGGCCGAACCGATCTCTACGGCGACGAACTGCTGCGGGAATATCTGGGAACCATTTTTGCCAACGATGGCTGGCGGGAGACGTTGGACAAGTATGGTGTTAACCTGGTCTTTGTGGAGACGGGGACACCATTGGCCCATGAACTGCAACAGGAGCCGGGTTGGGAGCAGCTTTACGACGATGATATGGCCGTTATCTTTGCGCGAGGGGCTGGTGGCGGTTAAGGGGTGGCGGCCCTCTTGGAAAGAGTGGCTGCTGATTGCGGTCGTCGGGCTACTGGTTCAGGCTTTTTGGGCCGTCCAATTGAAGGAGCCAACCTACATGGATGCCTATTACTACACCACCAACGGCCGTCAGTTGGCGGAAGGGGCTGGCTTTCAGGAGATGATTATCTGGCAGTTCCTGGACAATCCAACAGGACTGCCAACGCCTAGCCACACCTATTGGATGCCTCTGCCCTCTATTCTTGCTTCAATTGGCTACCGGCTGACCGGCACGTTTGGCGGCGCACAGATTCCCTTTTGGCTGCTGGCCGGACTGCTGCCCTTGTTGGCCTTTGCCATCTCCTGGCAGCTTGTTGGGCTGCGCTGGCAGGCGTGGACGGCGGCTTTATTTACGGCCGCCGGGAGTTTTTATGCCGCTTTTCTCAGCCAACCGAGCACCTTTGCCCCTTTTGCCTGGGCGGGCGGTGGTTTTTTGCTGGTTTTGGCAGTGCTTCATCGAAAAGGTGGCGGTCCTGCTGCCCCTGTCGTCTGGTTGATGGCCGGAATCCTGGCGGGGCTGGCCCACCTGACGCGGGCGGATGGGATGTTGTTTCTGTTTCTCGGTCTGCTCTTCCTGGGCTGGCAGATTTGGAGGGCGCGTTCGGCCGAAATTCGCTCGCTGATTGGGGCTTTCTCCCTGCCCGTTATCCTACTTCTGGGGGGCTATCTGTTGGTCATGGGATGGTGGTTTGTTCATAGCTGGCAGGTGACAGGACGGCCGCTTTCCACCGTCGGGACGCAGAGTATGTTCCTGACCCATTACGACGATTTGTTTGCCTACGGCCGATCCTTTGACCTGAGCAGTTATCTGGCCTGGGGGTGGGGCAATATTTTGCGATCTAAAGTAGAGGGGCTGTGGCTGGGGGCGCAGTCGTTGTTCGTGGTGTCGGGCATGGTGTTTCTGGCCCCCTTTATTATCGTGGGCTGGATAACGACCAATCGGAAGCAAGAACAAAGGGATTTTTTATGGCCCTTCACCCTTTACACCCTGATTATGTTCCTGGTCTTGACGCTGGTCTTCACCTTTCCCGGCGAGCGAGGCAGCATCTTCCATAGTTCGATTGCCATCTGGCCCTGGATGGCGGTGTTGGCAACCGTTGGTATTGGGCTGGCGGTGGATTGGATTGCTGCTCGACTACCTCATTGGAAGCCAGAGCGGGCCAAGCGGCTGTTTTCTGCACTGTTTATTGTCATTGCTTTCGTGGTCAGCCTCATTATTGGCCTGGCGCGGCTCATACCTGATCCGAGTATTCAAACCTATGAGCAGATTGCGGCCGACATTCCCAATGAGAGTAAAGTCATGGTAGGCATTGCCCCCGCTTTCTACTACCATACACAAATAGCTGCCGTTAGCGTGCCAAACGAACCGATTGAGACTATCTTAGAAGCGGCCAGCCGGTACGGGGTTGAATATCTAATCCTGGATGAAAATACCCCGGCCCCTTTGCACAATCTATACACCGGCGACGAGCAAAATACGAGGGTTTTGCTGGTTGGGATGTATGGCGAAGGGGTGAAGGTGTTCCAGTTGTTGCCTAATGGAACCTGATCAACTCTAATTCTCAAGATTGGTCCAATTTCCAAAATTGAACCAATCTCACCACACTATAAAATGACTGTAAAACGTTTATTTGCCATCTTGTTAGGCGCTGCACTGTTTGCCATGTCCGTTCGGGAGACGATTGACCCCGATTTGTGGTGGCATTTGCGAACGGGGGAAGCCATCTTGCAGAGTGGGATTCCCCAAACCGACATCTTTTCTTTTACTGTGCCAACTCACGAGTGGATTGTCCAGCAGTGGTTGACCGATTCGTTGATGTGGCTCATCTACAGCGCTGTGGGATTGGCCGGGCTGAGTGTTGTGTTTGCTGGGCTGGTGATGGCGACCTTTTTGCTGGTTTACAAACGCTGTGCGGGTCGGCCGTATCTTGCAGCCTTCGCCGTTCTCCTGGGGTTATTAACGGCCGCTTTGCCTTTGGGCGTTCGGCCGCAAATGGTCAACATCTTTTTCCTGGCCCTCTTTCTCTTTATCCTGGAAGGGTATCGGGAAGGGAAAGTTCGGCGCAAATGGCTCTACCTGCTGCCGTTCCTGTCGCTGCTATGGGCTAACATGCACAGCGGCTTCATCGTCGGGGTTGTCGTTTTAGCCGTCTATATCGTGGGCGAGACAGCAGACCGCTTCATGGGCTGGAAATTTGCCCGTCCAATGGAGAGGACATTAAGTTGGGCCGACATTGGCCTGCTGGCCCTCTTAGCCATTGGCAGCTTTCTAGCCGCTTTCATCAATCCCAGCACCTACAAACTCGTCTTTTTCTCATTGGGAACCTTGAGCAGTAATCCCATCCAGTCCAAAATTCTGGAATGGCACTCGCCCGATTTCCATCAGGTCTATTTCTGGTTTTTCGGGATAACGATGGTGTTGGGCATTTTGGCCTGGGTTTTCAGCCCTAAACGGCCGACTTCAACCGAGATGCTCCTGTTCCTGGGAACGGCCGCTGGTGCCCTCATCTCCGCCCGCCACATTCCTCTCTTTGCCGTCGTGGCCCCTATTACCCTCTCTCGCCACCTGCTCCTCATTCTGGACGGGACAACCTTCTATTCGCTGGTGGGCGACAATGAAAAAGAGCAGCCGCCAAAAGGGGCGATCCAGGCTCTCAATTGGCTGGTCTTGGCACTGGTTGTCGGGGCGGTGCTGCTGTGGACGGCCGTTCGCTTGAGCAGCAACTCCCAGGCTGTCGAAAAGACTTTCCCGGTGGCGGCAGCCGACTTTTTGGAAGAAAGCGGGCTGGCGGAGACGCATATCTATAATCATTATGAATGGGGCGGCTATCTCATCTGGCGGCGCATTCCCGTTTTCATAG
>JBAPRX010000579.1:0-2022 GCA_049281335.1 Promineifilaceae bacterium (SeqCode) | reverse complement strand
TATTCCTGTACATTTTTGTCTCCATTTAAGAAGTGTGGGAAAAATACCACTCATTCCAAATAATTTTTGTTCTGTGCAAGTACCCCTCAATTAATTATAACAAAAATCGCGTAAATCTACTTTCGCAACCTCAAAACAAGGGGTATACTATAATGGAACCATTATAAATCGTTGCTATTTTCTTAGGAGAAAAAGATGAGCAAGGACACCTTGACCGTTACTGATAATCGAACTGGTCGCACCTATGAACTATCCATTGCCAACGACACCATCCGGGCAATGGATTTGCGGCAGATTAAAGTTAATGAAGATGATTTTGGGATGATGAGCTACGACCCCGCTTTCAAGAATACAGCTTCCACCAAAAGCACCATTACCTTCATAGATGGTGATAAGGGGATTCTCCGTTATCGAGGGTACCCCATTCAAGAATTGGCTGAAACGTGTACTTATCTTGAGGTTGCCTATCTTATTTTAAATGGGGAGCTGCCAACCGAAAGCCAGATGAAAGAGTGGACTGATCAAATTACTTTTCACACCCTGGTCCACGAGAATATCAAGCAGTTGATAGATGGTTTCCGTTATGACGCCCACCCGATGGGGATGCTCATCAGTACTGTTGCGGCCCTCTCTACTTTTTATCCAGAGGCCAAAAATGTGGACGATCCGGAAATCCGCAATCTGCAAATTACCCGCCTGATTGCGAAAATGCCAACCCTTGCTGCCTTTGCTTACCGATTCAGCATGGGGCTGCCTTATTCCTACCCGGATAATGACTTGAACTACACCGGCAATTTCCTGACTTTGATGTTCAAAATGGTCGAGCCGAAATTTAGACCGAATGAGAGGCTGCGCCGGGCATTGGATGTGCTTTTTATTCTTCATGCCGACCACGAACAAAACTGTGGCACTAATGCGATGCGTTCGGTTGGTTCCTCGAAGGTTGACCCATACAGCGCAACAGCCGCAGCCGCAGCCGCTCTGTATGGCCCACTGCATGGGGGCGCGAATGAACAGGTGCTTCGGATGTTGAATGCTATCGGCAGCGTGAAGAATATTCCTTCTTACGTTGAACGAGTGAAAAATGGGGAGTTCCGACTGATGGGCTTTGGTCATCGGGTTTATAAGAATTACGATCCAAGAGCCAACATTATTAAACAGATTGCTGATGAGGTCTTTGATGTAACCGGCCGTAATCCGCTGCTGGATATTGCTCTGGAACTGGAAAAGATCGCTCTGGAAGATGAGTATTTTGTCAGCCGAAAACTGTATCCGAATGTGGATTTCTATTCTGGCATCATTTACCAGGCGATGGGGCTGCCCGTTTCGATGTTCCCGGTTCTCTTTGCTATTCCGCGCACGGCCGGTTGGCTGTCCCAATGGGTTGAACTGCTGACTGACAAGGAGCAGGCTATTGCCCGTCCGCGCCAGGTTTATCTTGGGGAAGGCGAACGCAGCTTTGTTCCGATGTCGGAACGTGGATAGTGGCTCATTGTGAATGGGCGAGGCATCTACGAATTGCTTAGTTGATTGGGTTGACTTATTGGTAATCTAAGTCAACTCAATCAACTTGCGCTTATGTTAACTCTTTCTGGCGAATATAGGGAGACCTAGATTAGCAGTTTGGGATGTTTGTTAGCTGGTATATTTCGATTCGGCCGTAATTGGTATCTGTCCAGTTGGCGACGGGGATACTGCACCGGGCCAGGAGGTCTTGAAACTGGGTCTGTAATCTGGGTGAGTATAAGGGGAGTTCGTCTCGAATGTTGTTGTTGACGATGATGAATTCGGCCGAGGCTGCTTTGACCTGGTCGTGGAAATCGGGGGCGTTGTTGTTGGCATCGTCCAGCCGCCACTGTGCCCATAATGTATTAATAGCCAGATAAGGATGTTCTTTGAGGGCGGGCCACCATCGCTCTGACCCCAGGATAACTGCGCCCGGAGTCAGGGCGGACTCTATTTGCTCTCCAACTGCTAAGTATGGGATGGTTTCACGGGCTGTTTGAAGGGCCAGGCGGTGGC
>JBAPRX010000578.1:0-10243 GCA_049281335.1 Promineifilaceae bacterium (SeqCode) | reverse complement strand
GGCGCGGAGAGGGCGCGGGAGGGAGAGCAGGGATTGGACGCGGCGGTCGCCGTCGAACCAATGATAGCCGCCCAGGAGTTCGTCGGCGCCTTCGCCGGTCATGATGACTTTGAAACCGGCGTCGCGGCAGGCGCGGTATAGGAGATAGATGGGGACGCTGGTGGCGGAGCATTGGGGTTCTTCGAGGTGGTTGACGACCTGGGGCAGATGGTCGAAATCGGCCGAGGTGAAGTGCAGTTCGTGGTGATGGCTGCCGATGTGTTGGGCGACCTGACGGGCATAGGGGGACTCGTCGTGGGAAGCGGCCGAAAAGGCGATGGTGAAGGTGTGAATGGGACGGCCGTGTAGTTCGGTCAACAATAGGGCCAGGGCGCTGGAATCAATGCCGCCGCTCAGTAAAGAGCCGACAGGTACGTCGCTCATGCGCCAGGCGTCTACCGTTTCTTGCAAATGGCTGCTGAATTGTTCAGTGGCTTCTTCGGCCGTGAGGGGGAGATAACGGCCGTTTTCGGGAAAGGTTAGCTGCCAGTAGGGGCGGATGGTTATCTGGCCTTGCTCATACAGCAGCCAATGGGCGGCGGGGAGTTTGTAAATGTCTTGAAAGGCGGTGTTGGGCGTCGAAATGAAGCCGTAGGTGAAGAGTTGGTGGAGGGCTTCCTGGTTGAGGGCCGGGGTTTTGTTGGCAAGGGTCAGGATCGGCCGAATTTCGGAGCCGAAGATGAGGGCGTCTGGCAGGCGGGTATAGTAGAGGGGCTTGATGCCGAAATGGTCGCGGGCCAGGAGCAGACGTTGGTTTCGGCCGTCCCAGAGGCCAAAGGCAAACATGCCCCGCAGTCGTTCTACAAAGTTGTCTCCCCACTGTTCGTAGGCGTGGACAAGAATTTCGGTGTCGGTTTGGGTTTGGAACCGGTGTCCGGCGGCGAGAAGCTGTTGGCGCAGGTCGGGGGCGTTGTAGATTTCGCCATTGTAGGTGACCCACACAGACTGGTCTTCGTTGGAGAGGGGTTGGTGGCCTCCGGCAAGGTCTATGATGCTCAGGCGGCGGGCGGCAAGCCCAGCACGGCCGTCTGTGTAACAGCCGCCATCGTCCGGGCCGCGATGGTGCAGGAGGTCATTGGCTTTGGTTAAGCGGGTTTTCAGGGTTTGGGCGGTCTGGTTAACGGCCGTGTAGCCGACGATGCCACACATGTTAACTCGCGCAGAGGCGCCAAGACGTTAAGGGGTTTTTTCTTTGCGCCTTTGCGTCTTGGCGTGAAAAAAAGTCTTTAGCGTTCATCATTATTCGTTGTCTCTGCGCCGGGTATTTGGGGCCTGGGGTAGGTGAGCATGACGGTGAAGCCGCGCCAGTTTTCGCCTGATTCGTGATAGGGGCTGCCGTCGAGGGTCAGCCAGGCGTGGCCGTTGATGTCTCGGTCTGGTCGGCCGTTTATGAAGCGGGCGCCAAAGTGGAGGGTGAGGGGCAGCCCTTCGCGGCGAAGGAAGTAGTAGCGGGTCACGGAGCGACGTAAACAGAGACCCAATGGGGAGCGACGGTGCAGGAGGACGGCTAGGTCGGCCAGATTGCGGGTGGTGCGTTCGGTGGTGGGGGTCGGCCGTTTTGGGGGGAGACGGCCGTCTAGCTTCTTGATGGCAATGGGGAGGGGTTCTTGCAGCCGGTCGGGGAGGGCATGGACGAAAGCCTGGGCTTCTCGAAAGAAGGTGCGCTGCTCATGGCTCATAATCAGGCCGGGTAGGGAGATGGGGAGCAGGAGGATGTTTTGCAGCCGGGAACGGAGGGGCTGCAAACTGGATGGGGGTGCGAGATCGCCGGAGGAGGCAGAGGCCATTGTTAGAGGATTTCTACCAGATCGTCAACGGCCATTTTCCCGGCCAGTTCTATCAAGTCGGCCAGAACCATCTCTGTCTCGACATCATATTTGGCGGCGATGGCGGCGGCGTGGTTGGTTAGTGATTGTCGGCCGTCTAGCATTTCCCAAAATTCGGTGCCGATTTTGTTGAGTGAGAAGTATGTGCCTGTGTCGAGGCGAATGAGGATTGCTTCATCAGCCACGACTTCAAAGGCGGCGTTGTCAGAGCGTTTTAATACGGTTGTTCCGTCCATTTTTCTCCTGAAATGGCTCACGCAAAGGCGCGAAGACGCAAAGGGTTGATTGTGAGCCGCCTGGGAATAAATTCCTCAGGCTGAGACAAAAAGTACGTTGAAACGCCCTATAATCAGGTCATATATTAATTGCATATCTGCCATTATGTTAACCTGCTTCAGCAAGTTTCTTGTCTCAGCCACAGAATTTCATTCTGTGGCGACTGCCATTTCTCGCCAATTACCCTTATAATCCACCTTATGCGATGGGATTTTCATGGATTAATTATCGAGGGAAAGACAAATGATGCAAGGTTGGCAGGGAGTTGGCGGCGGTCGTTTGGGTCGCGGCCATCGAGTACGGCCGAAGCAGACATCCGATACCGGTTAGATGTTGTTAACAGGCTGGTTGCTGCCCCGGTGGAGGAACCGCAGTTCCGGCAGGAGAATTTGATTGCCTATTACATGACTGATCGGGGGGTTGTGGCGCATTTTCCGCGATACGGCCGATTGGATTTGGATTTAACGATGGGCAAAACGGAGGGGCGGATTGTGCGGGAAGCGCTCAATACCTATGGGGTGTTGGAAGATATTATCGCCATCGGGCTGTCGCCCCACCTTCGCCGCCGGAATATGTTTTTGATTCACGCTTTTGCCGCTGCTTATGAGGGGCGGGCGGCGCTGTTGGTGGGCGGGGTTGGAGCGGGGAAGACGACGACGGGGATGGCGCTGCTGAATGCGGGCTGGCGGCTGCTGTCGAATGACTCGCCGATTCTGACAGGGGATGGGGAGGTGTTGAGTTATCCGGGGGTTTTAGCGGCGTATGGGGAGACGTTCGGCCGTTTTCCGGCGACGGCTCATTTAGCAAGCCAAAAGCCGGATAAGTTGGGACGGGCCAAGATTACGATTGAGGCGGAAGCGATCTGGCCGGATGTCTGGCTGGATTCGGCTCCAGCGGGGGCGATTTTCTTTCCGCAAATTGAATCACGGAAGGAGCATCTGGTGGAACGGCTGTCTGCACCGGAGGCGCTGCGGCGGCTGCTGCCTCATGCGGTTGAACAGTGGGACCGGGTGATGATCGGCCGTCATTTGGGGGTGTTAAGGAATCTGGTGGAAAAGACGCCTGCGTATTTGCTGCGGTTGGGGCCGGATGTGTTGGGGATACCGGGGGTGGTGGGGGAGTGGGTGATTGGGTAATTGGGTGAATAGTTGTTTTTCCTGTACCTGGCTCCCTGACAATTAGCGCTCCTCCCGCTTTGCTTTGGATGATACGGCCGTATATATCTATCGTATTATGGTGATTGTCTGTCAGATACATAACTATTTGGTAGCTTTATCAGTCTAATAACGGCTTTACTTTCTAAATCGACAATTGAAATATACTTCCCTTCTTTATCCATTGAAGTAAAAATGACCCAATCGCCAGAGGGCGACCAACCAGGATTTGATTTGTATTCTCCTATTGAATCGGTCAGACATTCCTGATGAGAGCTGCTAAGATTTACCAGGCATATCTCTTGAGTTTTGTTATTTGGCTCACTGCTTTCTAAATATGAGACGTAAACCAGCTTTTCGCCATCGGGCGACCAGGATGGGGTTGTTTCCTCTGCTGTCTCTTTGGTTACTTTAGATAAGGAATTTTGCCCAACATCAAAAGTGAATATGTCCCAATTTGATTCGACCGCCATTGACCAGGCCAGTTTGTTCCCGTCGGGAGACCACTGCAACCCACTCGAACAATGAGTAGGTATTTCTACAATTCGCCGGTTGTCTCCGGTTTCAATATCAAGAATACTAATTGTTTTATTTCTGGCGCTGTTATCCAGGCCATCTGTATCTGAGGTTAGAAGAGCAATTTGCCTGCCGTCCGGATGCCAGTCAAACTCTTCTATATTTTCAAGTGCGTCAAAAAAATTTATCCTCTGCCCACTTTCTACGTCCACAATATCTAAAATAGAGCCTCTTTCTGTGATTCTTATTAAAGCAATCTGATTGCCGGATGGGTTCCATTGAAGGTCTAAAAACCACTCGCCTGACCCTCCTGCCTCAGTTAGCAGCTCTGTTGTTCCATTGTGTTCAAGGTAGACGAATTGCTCGGAATTGGAAACGCTTCCTTGAGGGGAACGATCTGAAATATACGCGACTGCCTCACCATCCGGCGAGAATGCGGCAGCAAGTTCAAGCCCAACTGAATCGGGTTGATCAACATGAAAAATCTTTCCTTCCTGCCGTATCTGATTTACATTAACCACAAAATATTTACTGGATTGATAATCGTCTGGATCGAAGAGGGTAAAGAGGACAAGGTCTCCTTTCCACTCGATATAATTCGCATCATCCCCGGTGGGTGGGCAGAATAAAACACGAGCGACGCCGGGATTTTCATCACTCCCGTTCTGCGAAACAGGTGTTGATTCCAGGCTTTCAACTGGCGTAGACGCGGCCGAATCTGAACTTGGTTCGTCGGATGATGTTATATGAGGGGTCAAGGGCGAAGTAGTTGTGACAGCTTCATTTCCTGGTGCAGCGCATCCGATAAAGAAAATACAGCAGCAAAACATCCCTACGAAAATCTTTCCGAACCCATGTTTCTTATTCACTTTAACCTCCAGTTAGCTTCTGACTCAAAAACATGTAACTACGTATGAATATCGGTTGAAACTTTGCGGATTGGTTGGGCCGGGCATAATCGAGTCGGGAGTAAGAAAGCGGTTCGTGTTTGGCAAATAATACCGCGCCTTCGTATACACCAATCCAATATCTATACTATCCCGATGCCCAGTGCAACCTCTGCAGGCATTGCCCCGATAGGCGCCAAAGGGTTCGTAGCGGATAATGTCCTGGGTTTTGGTGTGGCCGTTGTTAAGATTGACTTTGGCTGTATTTATGCCCGCGTGCATGATAAGCCCGTGATGGCTGACTATTTGCAGGCGATGAAAATGATTAAGGGAGAACAAACGGCGATTACTGAGCCAAATCCAATCCCCGAAACTGTCTTTACCTTACTAGACAAGCTGCAACAGGAGAGCATGAGCGACGTACAGCAACAAATTCTCGATGAATTGCGTTGTTGTTTGCTGTCCCAATAAGTATGTTGTTAAGGAGTAGGTAGCACGGATGCTGGTGGTGGAGATGCAACCGTAGCAGTAGTGGCTGTGGGTAAGTGGGAAACTCGTAGGGCAACGCAGAGTTTTCCACTTACCCACCAGCCCAATGAACCAGAGCGTAACAAGGAAACACTCAACTTCGGATAGGGGGTTCACCAGAGGATGCAGTTACAGGCCAACCCTAGTGCAGGAGGGACGTGCTAAAGCAAGGGCTATGGTGAATAGTAACCGTAACCATTCCAATCAACTAAGTTTTGGGTTATCTCTTGTCGTTGAGTATCAATTATATCAAAGGATTGAAGCATAAGTTCAGAATCCATATTGGGTTCAACAAAACTAAGTAGTAATACAGGGGTATCAGGCATGACATTCCCATTATTAAAGCGTGATGCATGCTTGAAATCTTCGCAATCCCCTGCTTTAATGCGTAAGCCATGTTCAGGATAATATAGAGATGAAACATGGCATACCTCATGTTCCCCTTCAATATTCATGTAGATTTTTTCTGGTTTTCCCAACTTATCAATCATGGTACTGAGTAGAAATTGTGCATTAGGATTAAAATCTATTTGTTGGACTTTTTCGTGTAAAAAGAAAATTGAGACTTCATCACCTCTCTGAGTGAGAAATTGTAACCTATCATCTCTTACATAGTTTGCTGAATCATCAATCAGCCTTGCTTTTATCAATGTTTTCAAAGCACCCAATTCTGAACTTTCACCAGGTATAATGTTTTCCCAACAGGGGATTGTACATGGATCATCCTGCAAAAAATCGTAAATAGATTCGGGTGGAAGCCTGAATAAGTAAAATGCATAACTACCAACGACAATAAGAGATAGAAAGCCAATGACCAATACCAGTCCAGTTCGTTTATTCATTGTGAATCCTGTAGACTTATTCTTCATTTATTAAATCGATGACACAATTCTTTCCTAACTCTGTGACATCATCTAGTCGGGCATTGCCACGTTAGGCACCAAAGGGTTCATAGCGGATGATATCCTGGTTGTTGGTGGGGCTGTCGTTGAGATTGACTTTGGCTGTAGCCCAGATTGCTTATCCCCAAGGTGTAACGATGGCTTTCGGCCGTAACGCGATATGCAATGAAGTGCCGGGAGCTAAATTAGCCTACGTTTCGAGGCCGAGCATTTCGCCGCCTTCGGAGATTTTGCCTTTGTGGGTGATGGGGTTGAATGTGACCATTTTGCGGGTTAGCCAGGCGATGATGGGTTTGAGGGGGGAGTTGATGAGGCTCTTTTTGAGGGCACCCTCCCAGTAGTGTTTGAAGTATTGGTTGCGCCAGCGCCAGCGGAGGAGGCCGTAGTAGGGGGAAAGGAGCCAGTGGCCTTGAGAACGGCCGACAAAGAGTATGTCGTTTATGTCGGACATGACCTGGGATTCGGCGTCGCTGACCCAGGGGGTGTTGCCCCGGTTCAGGTCCATATCGCACCAGCCTTCCTGATGTTCGGGGGGGACGTAGCCCGCTTCTAACGCCTGTCCCCACAGCGGTGTGCCGGGGTAGGGCATGTAGACGCAGACGGAGCAGCGCACCTTTTCGCTCATGTCGGCCAGGGTTGTGATGGCGTCGAAGGTGACTTTCCGTTCTTCGTCCGATTCGTCGGGCAGGCCGACGATGAAGGAGCAGTTGGCTTCGATGTTGGGGGCGTATTTGACCAGATTGGCAATGCCCCACTCGATTTGCTCTGCTTTCTGGTCTTTGGTCATTCGATCCAAGACGGGTTGGGAAGCGGATTCGATGCCGATGTTGACCCATTGGCAGCCGGTGTCGTACATCCACTGGACAAACTCCTCTTTGAGAAGCTGCACCCGGACCTGCCCGCTCCAGGGCATGCCGACTTTTTCGACAAGGCGCTGCATGGGCTTGATACGGCCGAAGAGGTAATCGTCGGCATAATCAACGGCGTCAATCTGGTAATGTTCTTTGAGCCAGTTAATTTGATTAAGGATGAATTCATCGGAGTGCTGCCGCCAGGTGCGTTTCATGACCACTTCGTTATAGCAGAAGCCACAGCGGAAGGGGCAGCCGCGCGAGATGTAGACGGGGATGGCGCGTTGGTAGGGGCCGCTGGGGATGAGGTAGGACTCGACATCGGGGAGCAAGTCCCAGCGAGGGTAGTAGTCGTCAAGGTCCTGGATGAACGGCCGTTCGCGGTAGAACATGGGCTTGCCGTCGGCTTGTTTGAAGGCTAACCCGGCTACTGTTGACCAGTCGGGGTTTTCCTCCGTCACCAGTTTGATGGCGAATTCCTGGGCGGTTTCTTCGCCTTCGTTGACGACGACGAAATCTACGTATTCTTCTTTGAGGACTTCCATCGGCATGATGGTGGCGTGGACACCGCCCCAAACGACCGGCACGCCGAGATCGTGGACTCGTTTGGAGGACTCGATGACGGGCCGAAGTTGGGGGCCGGTGATGGTGCTGAAGCCGACAAATAACGGCCGTTCGGCGGCAACACGGCCGACAAACTCCTCAATGAATTCTTCTGTGTCGTGGAAGAGTTCGACTTCAAAACCGACTTTTTCCAGGGCGTCGGCCACGTACATGATACCGAAAGGGGGGTAGATGTCGCGGTGGTTGCGGTAGTTGATCAGGAAAATTTTGCGGTTTACATCTTTTAAATCAGCAGGGAGCGGAGAGGGGCGGACGGTTAGTTCATCGAGGGCTATTGTCGGTTGCATAGGATGATCCTCCAATTTGGATAAATCTCACGCAAAGGCGCAAAGGGCGCAAAGGGAAGAAGAGGTTGGATCTATGTAGCCCCTTCTATAAGTCGAATTGGTTGTTGTTTAACTTATAAATCAGGTGATAAATGCAAAGAACCGTACCCGCGTCAACTGTGATTTTCCTCTGTCATTGTTACCTGATTAATTTTTTAAAATACAAGTAATTCGATATGCGATTTACCAAATCGCGCTACAACTTCCATATAATAGTAGAAGTATTATGATTTGGGTGTGAATGCATAAAAGACTTGCTTGTCCAATTGGCGAACACGAGGGGGGAATTCCCTGTTCTCGCTTAGTTCGCGGCCGGAATGACAGGCTATCAATGATAGATTTACGGCCGCTGCATCCTCTACTAATTCATTATACTCATAAATATGATAATAAACACGTCCGGGGGTTGGCGTCAGGCTGACCTGGGTGATGTGGGTGTCCCCTTGTTGGCCGCGCAGGAGGTGGAAGCGGCGCAGCAGGTCAACGAATCCTGTCCAGGTACGCCAGCGAATGGTGCGGGCCAGGCCGCGCAGATGCCAGCCGATGGCGCTGACCTTGGTGCGATTAGAGGATAATAAGTGATCGGCCGTTGTTTCCTGAACGGCCGTCTGGGGGGAAGATGGGGTTGGGGCGGCAGTTAGTTTGTGCCAGGCCCACCAGAGGTAACAGGTCAGGGCGGGGGCGATATTGTCCAGAGCCAGAATGAGAACGCCGCCGGGACGGAGAATGCGGCCGATTTCGGCCAATACGTGCCGACGGGCAGCGCGTCCGGGGATGTGCTGGAGGGCGGCGATGAAGATGAGGGCAGCGTCGTAACTGTCGTCGGCACAGGGGATGGCTTGAATATCGGCATGGAGTACGTCGGGAGGCAGGTCGTGGGAAAGATAGGCCTGGCGGGTGGTCTGAGTCATTTCCCAGGTAATGTCCAGGCCGGTAACACGATACCCCTGAGAAGACAAGGCCAGCCCGGCTCGACCCCCGCCACAGCCCAGGTCAATGACTTTGGTTGGAGCGGAGCCGTTGAGGTATGTCGGCGCATAGCGGCGCACCATCTCGGCTTCACCGGCCTGCAACCCTTCCCGGCTAAAATCTTTCCAGAAGGCGACGACTTCCGGTTGGGCGTATTTATGGGCGATCCGCGTAGACAGCTCCCTGGTGATTATTGGAAATGTGAGATTTGACGCAAAGGCGCAAAGACATCAATACAAAGAAAGTCCTGGCGTCCTGGCGCAGCACAATTAATTTCCACTATCGTCTAACGCAAGACAAAAAGGTATACCGCGCCACAGGCGCAGGCGATGACATTTAGGAATAATAAAAAGGCCAGAATAAAACGTTGTTGGGGGGTCAGGCCGGACAGGACGTTTCCGCCCTTTGCGCCTGCTCCTTCCATCTCTAAGTCGTCGTAGATTGTGCTGGTACGAGCGCTTTTTTCACGTAGATTGTCAAGTTCTTCGTCCATAAGATTTACCTCTTATTGGTAACGCCTAGATGTTATTAATCTGCGGAGTGAAGGCTACCTTTAATCCAGAAAAATGTCAACTGCGGAGCGGGACGTCTCCGGGGCGGAGCGTGACGTCTCCGGCGGCCAGGGTGTGTAAACGGCCGTTATCCTCTCGAACGAGCAAACGGCCCCACTCGTCTACATCTTCAGCCGTGCCTTCTATCGGTTGTTCACCGGACTGACCGCTTACTCGTACCGGCTTGCCCAGCGTTATAAGCCATTCACGCCAGGCTGGGAGGGGTGATTGTCCTTTCTCGGCCGATTTGTAAAGTCCTTCTAAAGCTCGCAGGTAGGTGTTCAAGAGGGAAAGGCGATTAATCGGCCGTCCGATAATGGCTAAGAGGCTGGTGGCGGGGGTTGGAGCGTCTGGCAGGGCGTCGGGCGGGACATTGACGTTCAGGCCGCTGCCGAGGATGGCATAGGCAAGGCGGTCGTTCTCAAAATGGCTTTCCAGCAGCAGGCCGCCAAATTTGTGCCATGTTCCATCTACTTCAAGAACAAGGTCGTTGGGCCATTTGAGGGAGGGAAGCAGATTGGTTTCGAGGCGAACGGCAGAGACGGCGGCTAATCCGGCGATCATGGTCAGCCAGGTGGCTTGTTGGGCGGGCCAATTCGGCCGAAAGAGGAGGGAAACCAACAACGAGGTTTCGGGGGGCGCTTCCCAACGTCGTCCCAACCGTCCCTTTCCCTGCAATTGAAAGTCGGTCAACACCATTGTGCCTGCCGGGCTGCCTTGTTCGGCCATTTCCTTCAATAAATCATTAGTCGAAGGGAGCGAGGATTGGTAATAAAAGGGGGTTCCCAACCATT
>JBAPRX010000577.1:0-14075 GCA_049281335.1 Promineifilaceae bacterium (SeqCode) | reverse complement strand
CGATGGTGTTAGGCATTTTGGCCTGGGTTTTCAGCCCTAAACGGCCGACTTCAACCGAGATGCTCCTGTTCCTGGGAACGGCTGCCGGTGGTCTCATCTCCGCCCGCCACATTCCTCTCTTTGCCGTCGTGGCCCCCATCACACTTTCCCGCCACCTGCTCCTCATTCTGGATGGGACAACCTTCTATTCGTTGGTGGGCGACGATGAAAAAGAGCAGCCGCCAAAAGGGGCAACGCAGGCGCTCAACTGGCTAGTCTTGGCGCTGGTTGTTGGGTCGGTGCTGCTGTGGACGGCCGTTCGCTTGAGCAGCAATCCCCAGGCCGTTGAAAAGACTTTCCCGGTGGCGGCAGCCGATTTCCTGGAAGAAAGCGGGCTGGCGGAGACGCATATCTATAATCATTATGAATGGGGTGGCTATCTCATCTGGCGGCGCATTCCCGTTTTCATAGACGGCCGAACGGAACTGTATGGCAACGACTTTTTCCAGTCCTACCTCCAAACCTTTGAAGCCCGCCATAACTGGCAGGAACCATTGGATGAATATGACGTTGAAACAGTTCTGATGCCGGAGGACAGCGCCCTGGCGACAGTCTTAACGGCCGATGATGCCTGGGATGAGGTTTATGTGGATGATCAGGCCCGGATTTTCCGGCGAGTGGGGAAGGAATAAGTTGTCTGTCATCAAGCGATTATGGGCAGATTCGGCCGTTCGCTATGCCGTAATAACCTTTCTGGTATTGCGGATTTTTCTGACCGTTTGGGCCGTTATTGTCTTAACCTTGCTGCCCCTTCCTGCCGAGCCTGATGAAGAGGTAAGGCCCTATTTAGGCGAACCACAGTTGGCGGAAGGGCCGTCCGGAACGCTGCTTGGTCCCTGGCAGCGGTTTGATACGCTCCATTATTTGCGGATTGCCCGGCAGGGCTATGCGGCCGTTCCTGATTCCGTTTTTCCACCGATTTATCCCTATGGGATGCGGCTGATAGGGTCACTCATTCCCGGCTCCTTAATCCTCGGAGAGCGTTCTCTCTCAGGCGGGCTAATTCTATCCAACCTGGCCTGTATTGGACTATTTTTTCTGTTGTACAAGGTAACGGCCACAACTTTTTCGGACGAAGCGGCTGCCCGGCGGGCCGTACTATTTCTGGCGGTGTTTCCGGCCAGCTTTTTCCTGCTGGCCGGGTATTCGGAGTCCTTATTTATCTTGCTGGCTTTGGGGTCGTTTTGGTCGGCGCGGCGCGGCCGTTTTTGGCTGGCGGGATTGTTGGGATTCCTGGCGGCATTGACGCGGTTGACCGGGTGGATTTTAGTTGTGCCATTGGCCTATGAGTTTTACAGCCAGCGGCTTATGACAGAGGGGCAAACAAGCCTGTGGCCGGTTGACATCCATGGGATTATCGGCCGTCTTCGGGGAAAGAATCTGGTGATGCTGACGGCCGTTTTCCTCCCCGCGCTGGGTTTGTTAACCTTTTTTGCGCTGCGGGGATTGCTTGAAATGCCGCCTCTGAAGTCGGTTTATGAGGGCTTTTGGCATCAGTCAACGGGGATTCCTGGCTGGGATTTGGTAACGGCCGTGCAGCAGATTTTGTCCGGTAACGCTTCCTTTGTCCTCTATCTCGACTTCTTATCTACCTTTTTCTTGCTTGGCACAACCATTCTTGCCTTTCGCCGTTTGGGGCCATCCTATGGCCTGTACAGCGCAGCCCTGCTATTCTTCATGTTATTACCGGCTGCTGACCAGAAACCACTCTTTTCTTTTATGCGTTATACCCTGGCCTTCTTTCCAACTTTTATGATCCTGGCCGACGCAGCAAAAAACCCCTGGATAAACCGCCTGATTTTCTACCCCTCCGTTGCCCTCATGCTTTATTTGAGCGGGCAGTTTTTTGTTTGGGGATGGGTGGCGTAGAGAGGGTGATTGGGTAATTGGTAATTAACTGCCTTTTTTACCTAATTATTCAATCACTAATCACCAATCACTTGAATTGATGAAGCGATTCACGATGTCAAACAGCCAAACCAGATACCGAGTAATCATCGCTGCTGCCGCGTTGTTGGTGGTTGTGCTGTATGTTGGGTTATCGGCCGTCAATGGGGAGCCGGGTTTCCCACTGGATGATGGTTGGATTCACCAGACTTATGCTCGTAACCTGGCAAGGACGGGTAACTGGGCGTATGTGCCGGGGCAGGTGAGTGCCGGGTCAACGTCCCCTTTGTGGACATTACTGCTGGCTGTTGGTTACTGGTTGAGGCTGCCTTATCTGCTCTGGACTTATTTCTTGGGTTGGATTTGCCTTGTCTGGCTGGGGTGGGCAGGGATGGCCTTGTGGCAGTTGTTCTGGCCTTCGCGCCAGCAGTATGGCTGGCTGGCGGGAGTGGTGCTGGCCTTTTCCTGGCCTCTTGTTTGGGCGGCTGCCAGCGGCATGGAGACGGTGTTGTTTGCGGCGTTGGGATTGCAGATAGTGGTTTTGTACGGCCGTTTTCTGCGTTTGGAGCGACCTTCCGAAAATAGCTCAGGCAAAGGCACGGAGGCGCAAAGGGAGAAAACGGGTTTCAGGAAGTTTGCTCTTCAGGCGGGGTCTTCTCGGTCAGGGCAACTATTCGTGTTAGGCGTGCTGGCGGGGCTGCTGGTTTTAACACGGCCGGAAGGGTTGGGTTTGCTCCTGCTGCTGGCTGCCGGGTTGGTTCTGGCCGGGAAAAACGGCCGAGAACGGCTGCAAAATCCGGCCGTTTTCGTCATTGCCGCGCTCTTGCCCCTGATCCCTTATTTCGCCTTCAACCTCTCATCCAGCGGGACGATATGGCCCAACACCTTCTATGCCAAACAAGCCGAATATGCTATCTTGTGGGAACGGCTGCTGCCGCTCCGTTTTCTCCAGTTGTTATATTACAGTCTCGGCGGCCCGGCCGAAGGCTGGCGCGGCGTCAGCGGCGTTCATCTGCTGCTGCTGCCCGGATTGATCCTGGCCGGGTGGCTGGCCGTTCGCCACGACTGGCAGCACAAGAAGCTCCTCTATACCCTGCCGCTTCTGTGGGCTGGGGGGCATATCCTGGCCTATGCCTGGCGGCTGCCGGTGACGTACCAACACGGCCGTTACCTGTGGGCTGCCTTGCCGGTCTGGACGCTGTTTGGGCTGGCAGGCTGGCAGGATATTTCAGTAGTTGTTCAGGAGCGGGTAAAGGGGTTCCAATTTGTCTGGCGTATGGCGACTATGTTGACCTTTGCCCTACTGCTGCTGGCTTTTCTCATGATTGGCGCCCAGGTCTATCTTTTTGATGTGGGGGTTATTAACGGCGAGATGGTGGCGGCGGCCCGGTGGCTGGAGGCCAATACTCCATCGGATGCCTTAATTGCCGCCCACGACATCGGCGCTATTGGCTACTTTGCAGAACGGCCGCTTCTCGACCTGGCCGGATTGATTTCCCCGGAGGTGATCGATTTGCTGGCGGATGAACCCTCGCTCTCTGACTACGTTGCTCACAGTTCGGCCGATTATCTGGTAACGGCTCCTGGTTGGACTTATCCAACCTTGACCAACAGCGACCAAACGACGTTGTTATTTGAAACTAATTACCTACCGACTCTGGAACAGGGTTTGAATAATATCGCCATTTACCGGCTGAACCATCCTTAACCACTGGTTGCCGGTCATCTATTCTTCATGGTATACTGAGTTAACTTCGATTTCCATTCTTAATTATCAACCTGAGTAACATTGAGGAAAAGAGGGCCGTATCATGTCTGAAATAACCTTATTTATTGTTGATGACCACCCTGTATTCCGGCAAGGTTTACGGGATGTTCTGGAGACAGATTCACGGCTCCAGGTCGTGGGAGAAGCTTCAACGGGAGAAGCGGCCATTGAAAAGACTGCTGTAATAAAGCCTGATGTCATCTTAATGGATGTCAACCTTCCAGACCTCATGGGTTTACAAGTGACCCGTAAGATAAAGGGTTTCCTACCGGATACGAAGGTTATTGTGGTGACTGGCTATGACGATGTTGAACAGGTCTATCACGCCATTCGGGCTGGGGCGTCGGCTTACTGCCCTAAGGATATAAGTCCTGAAACGTTGATTGATGTTATCTATTCCGCTTATGATGGCTTTTACGTCATTGGCGAGAAGAAGATGGACTATGACCAGGTTCATCGCTGGCTGGAAGAGAAAGTCGGCCGAATTAGTGGGCCATTAATCACCGATACGGAGGATTCCTTCGTTCCGCTCTCTCCCCGCGAGATGGAAATTCTGGAATATGTTACGCACGGCAAAAGCAATAAGGAAATCGCTTACGAATTGGGCATTAGTCACCAGACTGTCAAGAATCACATGACAGCCATTTTAAGAAAATTACATGTTGACGACCGGACACAGGCGGCCGTTTATGCCCTTAGCCGAGGGTGGGTTCGTATAGAAAACCAATCACGCGAATAATCAGGAGTTTTGGTGGATGAACGATTCAAAGCCGTTGAATGAAGATTTTAATTTTCAGAAGTTCATCGAGGATGCCTACAAAGATTACGAGCAAACCCAGAACGAACTAAAAGAGATTGATGTCCTGATCAAGCAGAGTTCGGCCGAAGTAGAACGGCTGGCCCAACGCAATGCCCAGGTCAACAATTACGTTCGCCAACTTCAAAGCAACTTTGATACCGTTCCGCGAGAAGATATCAGAGAAGGCTATGAGGCGATTGTCAACGCTCAACAGCGATTGTTCACCATGCGCGGCCAGTTGGAAAAACTTCAAAGCGACCAGCGAAACCTGGAACGGCTGGCTGATTTACAGCGGCGTTTGTTAAACGTTACGGACAGCATTGGCGTACTCCCGACAACCCCGGCCGGAAAGCGGGGGGATCGTTCCAATATTATTCGTGTTATCCAAAGCGAGGAGTCGGCCCGGCAAAGCCTGGTTCGCAAGATGCACGACGGCCCTGCCTCTTCTTTAAGCAACTTCATTCTCCAGGCTGAAATTTGCCAGCGATTCTTTGACAACAACCCGGATCGAGCCAAGACAGAACTTAACGCCCTTAAAACCGCAGCTGCATCGACCTTTGGCTCCATTAAGAACTTCATCTTCGATTTACGGCCGATGATGTTGGACGATTTAGGCGTTGTACCGACTTTGCGGCGCTATGTTGAGTCTTTGCAAGAAAAACAAAACCTTTCTATTTCTATCACCGTCACCGGTATCGAAAGACGGCTTGAAGAACATATTGAGGTTACTATCTTTCGGGCTGTCCAGGAATTGATGAATAATGCTATCAATCACGGCCGTGCCACCCAAATTCAGGTCTTGTTAGATTTGGATCAAGATCGCATTCTGGCCGTCGTCGAAGATAATGGCAGTGGGTTCAATGTAGACGATGTCCTGGCAAGTTCCAACAAATACTCAATCGGTCTGTCAACATTGCGAGAACGCATTGAGATGTTAAACGGCGAGATGAACTTGCAGAGCAGCCTGGGACAGGGAACACGAGCCGAATTCTTTATCCCTGTTCAAACAGAACTGGCGATCAACTGAACCCAAAAGCCACCGATTTTTGCCCCATATCACGATTAATAAAATTCTCGGTACTACTGTCCTATTGCGATTTATAGGCGTAATCAGTATCCTAATGGTGTATGTTTTAGTTATATAAATTGTGGTAGACTTATTATTTATTCCTTAAGGAGGTATATATCATGTTATTCCTATCACGTGAGAATGGTCAAGGTTTGGTTGAGTACGCATTGGTTCTTGTATTAGTAGCAATTGTTGTTATTGCAATCCTTGCCCTCCTCGGCCCCCAGATCGGTAACGTTTTTAGCCAGATCAATAACGGTCTCGGCGGCTAATTTAGATTAGAGTTACCTTTTAAAGAAAAAAAGAGTCCTGCAACGCAGGACTCTTTTTTTTTGCCATCATAATCTGAGCAGCCGGTTATGATTCTGGTTGAATTTGAAAGACTGTTCCCGATGTAAACCCCAGAATATAAAGCTCGCCCGTCAAATCTTCCCCAAAACTGCTAAACAGTTCATCCGTATCCACAAGCACCGCTTTTTGCCACTGTCCCGGCGCTGTCTGAACCAACCCCCATATTTTGCCCGAACAATAATCGGCAAAGAAGTAGTTGCCATCCAGTTCAGGGAAGAGGGACCCCCGGTAAGTATAGCCACCGACAACGGCGCATCCCCCTTCCTCATGGCTGTACTCTGCCACCGGCATAACAAACCCCTCCATGTTACAACTTGCTCGGTTGAAGCAGTGGTTTCCTTCCACTACTTCCCAACCGTAATTTTGACCGCCACTGCTGCCCGCTTCCTGAAAGTCAATCTCTTCCCAGGTGAACTGGCCGACATCGGCAATGAACAGATCGCCTGTCAGCCGGTCAAAGCTGAACTGCCAGGGATTTCGCAGGCCATAAGACCATATTTCGTTGCGGGCGGAATCGTCATTCACAAAGGGGTTGTCGGCCGGAACGGCGTAGGGTTCGGCAAAATCAACGTCCACCCGTAAAATCGTGCCAAGTAGATTGTTGTTGTTTTGGGCGTTATTGAAAAAGTCACCTGATGTCCCGCCATCTCCAACGCCAATGTACAGGTAGCCGTCTGGCCCAAACTTCATCAGGCCGCCATTGTGAACTTCAAAGGGTTGGCCGATTTTCATCAAAATCAGCTCGGTGCTGAGATCGGCCGCATTGGGATTGTCGGCCTGAACCTGGTATCGGGCGACGACAGTGTGGCCTTCCTTATTGGTGTAGTTGACGAAGAAGCGGCCGTTTTCTGCAAACTGTGGATGAAACGCAATGCTGAGTAAGCCCTGTTCCGCCCCCTCCGATCCAACCAGATCGCGAATGTCCAGGAAAGGTTCTTCCACCCGCTGCCAGTCCTGTATCACGAAGATACGGCCGCTTTTCTCAACCACAAAGATACGGCCGTCTTCCGTGTAGGTCAGATAGGTCGGCAGATCGAAGTCCGTCATCATCGGTTCAAGATGGATGGCGGCAGCGGGCGTAGCAAACTGCTGTGATTCCCCTCCGGATGCTGTCGCAGCCCGTTCCCTTGCTGGGGCAACAGGCGGCGTAACCGTTATCTCAATAGATTTACCTTTCAGGAATCCCGATCCATAGATAAATCCATAGTAAAGTAAGGGGATTGCCACAAGTATCACAACTATTATGATTAGAACACGGAGAAATAAAAACACGAAGCGCCGATTAGAACTTTTCATAAGCTGAGTGTAACATTCGCAAAAAAGGTCGTCAATGGAATCGAAAACCTGGAAAAAAGAGTGGCTTACCGCACTGGTTATCGCTTCTTTAACCGCTTTACTACTTATCTTGCCTTATCTGCTTGGTCATACGACTGCCCGCCCCGAAACCACTTATACCGGGCTGCTGGTCAACCTCGAAGATGGAACTTACCTGTCCGCCATTGAACAAGGGCGAATGGGAGCCTGGCTCTATACCAGCCATTTTACATTGGAAGCCCACGAACCTGTCTTTCTGGAAGGGTTTTACCTGTTCCTGGGGCAGATTGCTCATCTGGTTGGTCTATCCACAGTCGCTATGTGGCACCTCAGCTTATTTGTCACCGATTTGATATTGTTTTTGACTATCTTTGGCTTCATTTCCATCTTTTTGCCATCCACCCGACAGCGATTTACAGCTTATTTCCTGGCGCTTTTTGGGGCCGGATTCGATTGGTGGCACTTCCCGGTCTGGCTGGAGAGGGCAGCGGCGCACGAAGTTGTTCCAATTGATTTGCGCTTTCCAGAAGCACATATCTTTTACAGCGCCTTGACTTTTCCCCATTTTATTACCGGTATCACTTTCATCTTGCTCGTTCTCGGCCTGGTACTTTCTATGCTGCTTCTTCCTCCTGACAGCAAGAAGCGCTGGTGGCTGGCGGTGGGGGCCGGTGCTGCCAATTTGTTGTTGGGGGTTGTCTATCCCTTTCTCATTTTCCTGCCGACTGCGGTATTGGGCATTTTTTACCTCTGGCTTCTATGGGGGCGGTTCCGAAACGGCCGTTCCTTAAAACAACCCATTCACTGGCACGCTCGACTCAACTGGCCGGAAATAGGCATGATGGCCGTTGTTTTTCTCATTCCCCTGCCGCTATTTCTCTATTACGCCGTCGTCTTCCTCAACAGTGACTTTTTGAAAACCTGGAGTCAACAGGCTTATACCCCATCGCCAAATCCCCTTCACTACCTGTTGACCTATGGTCCGTATCTGTTCCTGGGCATCTTGTATCCCTTGAAAATGAGGCGGGCAGCAAATCGTTCGGATGGAAATGTCACTGTTCGGATGAAGACGATCTTTTTGTGGATCTGGGTCGGAGCTGCCGCCTTTCTCCTTTATCTGCCGTTGAATTCGCAGCGGCGCTATGTTGAAGGGCTGCACATTCCCCTGGTGGTACTGGCGACAATTGGCTTCTTTTCCGTTCTCTGGCCCTGGTTGTTAAAGACTCGTTTGCTGGCTGGTTTGTTAAAACGGCCGCGTTACAGCGCCGACGGAATACAGCAATTGGTCATTTTCGCCCTGATAGGGACTGTCGGGCTGACAAACATCTACCTCTACAGCAGCACCCTGTTCAAACTTGGTGTTGAGCAGCCTTACCCTCTGTTTCGGCCGACATCCGAAATGGAGGCAATGGCCTGGTTAAGAACCAGCGTGGAGCCGGGTGATGTTGTTTTGGCTGCTTATGAAACAGGCAGCTTTTTACCATATAAAACCGGGGCTACTGTTATCGTTGGCAACCAATATGAAACGGCCGATTTTTACAGCAAGCGTCAGGAAGCGGCCGAGTTCTTCCAGCAGGAAACAACCGACCAATGGCGGCAAAATCTGCTGGCACAGAATAACATTCGCTATGTGTTTGTCGGTCCACAAGAAAGAAGGTTAGGGGGAGACAGTATCACAACGGCCGACTATCTGGAGCCAGTTTACCAGAGCGGAGAGGTCATCATTTATCGGGTGATCTCCTCCTGACTGGTACTCATAGTGCATTGTTATTCGTGCCTGCTTGCTTTATACTTTACATAGCGTTATAGTATTTTCAGAGAATTGTCTTTAAATTTGCAGGTGAATTTGCACTGGATGTAGAGGTATGCCGCCGGGTAACCGGATATATACACCCTCCCTTTGGCATTAAATACGAAATATTCCAACTTGGGTAAGCAATGACAGAGAAAATAAGTGTATTAATTGTGGATGACCTCCGCGAAACACGAGAAAATGTTCGCAAACTTTTACAATTTGAGCCTGACCTGGTCGTGGTTGACCAGGCCGAAAACGGGGATGATGCCGTTGCAAAAGCTCGGCAGTACCGGCCCGACGTTGTTTTAATGGATATTAATATGCCGGGCGTAGATGGGATTGGGGCCAGCCAGACAATTGCCAAGGTTGTGCCGGAAACCCAAATAATCATCATGTCGGTTCAGAGTGAAGCCGACTACCTCCGCCGTGCTATGCTTGCCGGGGCGCGAGACTTCTTGATGAAGCCTTTCTCCGGTGATGAATTAGTTGCAGCCATTCGCCGGGTATACGAAACGCGGCCTGTCACACCGGTTGTAACGGCCGTTGCTGCCAGAGAATCGGCTCGCAGAAGCGGTCAGTCAACGGCTCCGGCACAGGAAGGCAAAGTCATAGCTGTTTTCAGCCCGAAAGGCGGTATTGGATGCACAACTATCGCCGTTAACTTAGCGGTGTCAATGGCTGACAGCAATTACAATACGGTGCTTGTTGATGGGAGCCTTCAATTTGGGGATGTGGCCGTAATGCTGAATCTCAAGTCATCAACTACGATTGTCGATCTGGTGGAACGGATGAGTGAACTAGATAACGATCTGGTTGGTAGTGTTGTCGCTGCCCATGGAAGTGGCTTGAAGATTTTGTTAGCACCGCCCAGGCCAGAGATGGCGGAACTGGTAACAGAGGAGCATATTAAAAAATTATTGCAGACCTTACGGCAAATGTACGATTTTGTTATCATTGATACATCATCTAGCCTGAATGACGTGAATTTGGCTATGTTAGATATAGCCGACAGGATAGTCTTAGTCACCCAACAAAATCTGCCGAGTCTTAAAAATGCAAGCCGCTTCTATAATTTGAGCGAGGGACTTGATTACGAAACGAACAAGATTATGCTGGTTGTAAATCACGGCTCTAACAGATTGAGTGTTTCAATTAAGGATATTGTTGATTCATTAAAACGGCCGGTTGTTGGTGTCATCCCAGAAGATGAGTCCGCATATACCGCCGCAGATCAAGGCAAACCATTGGTTGGCGGCCCCTGGCAAAGACGGCCGTCCGCCGCCGCCATTAATCAGCTATCTCAAAAACTTGTTGACGAATTGATGAGTGAAGAAGGAGAGGGAATAGTCGAATCATCCACTGCCAGTGGTTCCCGCCTTTCTCGTCTCTTCGGCCTTTAATACGTTTTTTGAAAATTAACAAAAGAAGTACCCTCAACTCAGTTACCGACAATTGGAATTGAGTAATGGAGAACAAAAGTGTCACTATTAAAAAGAATTGAACGAAATCAGGAAACGGTAGCATCGGACCAGGCACAGCAGCAATCTTCCAAACTACAAGAACTCCGAGTAAAGCGGGCTTCCCCTGGAATAGGATCAAGAGATGCCTATACCGATCTTAAAAACCGCATTCAACAAAAACTAATCGCTGAACTGGACCCAACGATGGACATTACCCGGACCTCCGAGGTACGTCTTACCATTCAGGAAATGTTTGAGTCTATGCTTCAGGAAGAGCAAATTGTTCTGACCCGGAATGAAAAGCGGAAGTTGTTTGAACAAATTGTGGCCGAAATTTTGGGCTATGGCCCGCTCGAACAGTTCTTGAGCGTGGACGGCATCACTGAAATCATGGTCAATGGGCCAAAGCAGATATTTGTTGAGCGGGAGGGTAAGCTTTCCAGAGTCAACGCCAGCTTTGAAAATGACGAGCATTTGCTACGAATCATTGACCGGATTGTTGCCCCACTCGGCCGGCGTATTGATGAAGGGTCGCCGATGGTTGACGCTCGTTTGCCAGACGGCTCCCGTGTTAACGCCATTATTCCTCCTATTTCGTTAGTTGGCCCGACGCTTACTATCCGTATTTTTTCCAAGATTCCATTCACTGTCGAGAACCTGATCGAATTTGGAACGCTCACACGGGAAGCGGTTGAATTTCTAAAAGCCTGTGTCATCGCTAAAATCAATGTCATTATTTCCGGCGGTACTGGTTCTGGGAAGACCACGCTGCTCAATATCATGTCTGGTTTTATTCCGGGCGACGAGCGTATTGTCACAATTGAGAACGCGGCCGAACTCCAACTTCGACAGGAGCATGTTGTGACGCTGGAATCTCGCCCGGCCAACGTTGAAGGGCGAGGCGAAGTTTCTATCCGTGACCTGGTTATTAACTCTTTGCGTATGCGTCCAGACCGAATCGTCGTCGGGGAGGTTCGTGGCGGTGAAGCCCTTGACATGCTCCAGGCCATGAACACTGGTCATGATGGCAGTCTAACAACAGCCCATGCCAACAGTCCACGAGACATGCTAGCTCGTATGGAGACAATGGTTTTGATGGCCGGTATGGAACTGCCCCACCGTGCTATTCGTGAACAAATCGCCTCGGCCATTAACCTCATCGTCCACCAGGACCGTATGCGTGACGGAACAAGAAAAGTGACCTCAATTAGTGAGATTCAAGGGATGGAAGGCGATGTCATTACTATGTCTGAAATTTATCGCTTTGAACAAACAGGTATTGAAAATGGGAAGGTGATCGGCCGTTTGCGTCCAACAGGTTTACGGCCGAAATTTATGTACCGGATTCAGGAAGCAGGAATCATGCTGCCGCCCTCCATTTTTGGCATTGGAACGCGCGGTCGCTAAAAAAGAGCCAGAATCTCTTCCGAGGAGGTAATTATGTTGCCATTGATCATACTAGGCGGAATCGCAATGCTCATGATAATGGGTTCGGGCATTGCCCTCATTAGTGGTAGTCGCAGCACTGTTGATGAGCGCCTGGAGGAGTTTGTCGGCACAGGCGAAATTATTGATTTTGAGCCGGAACGGGCAATACGAGAGGATAATGTTGCTGACCGGCTGGATAAATCCATGGCGAATCGTGGGTTCTTCCAAAAAATCAAGGCGCGTCTGTCGAAAGCTGATCTGAAATTACGAGTCGCCGAATATATCTTATTCCAGTTTGTATCTGCTGCTGTTGTTGGTATCTTGGCCTATTTCGTTTTTGGTCGTCTTCTTGTCATGGGTATCATCGGGGCAATTTTTGGGTTGTTCATCCCTGGTATCTACGTTGGTTTTATTGCCAAAAAGCGAATCAATGCCTTCGATAACCAGCTAAGTGACACCCTGAATCTGTGGGTCAACGCCCTTCGTTCTGGTTACAGTGTTTTACAGGGGATGGAGGCTATTGCCACTGAACTGCCGCCCCCCGTTTCTGTGGAGTTTGAACGGGTGGTTCAAGAGGTGCGGTTGGGGTTGAGTGTGTCCCAGGCATTGGGCAACATGCTCCGTCGTGTTCCTAGCGAAGACCTTGATCTGGTTATTACGGCCGTTAACATCCAGCGAGAAGTCGGTGGTAATCTGGCCGAGGTGTTAGATACCATCAGCTTTACCATTCGGGAGCGGGTTCGTATTAAAGGTGAAATTCGTACCCTGACAGCCCAGGGGCGATTATCGGGCTGGATTATCAGCTTCTTGCCGCTTGCGTTGGGCCTTATTTTGTTTGCCATTAACCCCGAATATATGAGTCAGTTGTGGATCAAAGAAGACCCCATCATTTTGAACTTTTTGCCTTGTGGTTGGATCGTGATTGGAATTGGTATGACAATGATGATTATTGGTATGGTTGCGATCCAAAAGATCGTTGATATTGAGGTGTAATGATGCAACTTGTAGCTATTATTGGTGTCGTTGGTGCCATTGTCCTCATAATTGCCAGTGTTCTCCTGCTCCGTCGGGCAGAGGATGATCCCCTTGCTGTTCGAATAGATGAATATGCAGCCCGTGAGGAACCGGTCACGATGGAGGAAATCGAGCTTTCCCTTCCCATCACGGATCGTGTTTTTGTTCCCATTATCAGACGGTTAAGCGGAATAGTTATTCGTCTGACGCCAAAAACCATGCTCGATAACACCACCCACCAGTTAGAACTGGCAGGCAGCCCAGGCAACTTATCGGCTGCTGAGTTTTGGGTCATTCGTGGTGCCGTGACACTTGGCCTGGGTATTTTATTCTTCTTTGTGTTAGGTCGGTTCGGCCAGGAGCCTGGAAGAAGAGTTCTCTATACACTCATTGTTTCTGTTTTTGGCTTCTTTTTGCCGGCCATGTTCTTGTCTTCAAAAATCCGCCGCCGCCAGGAAGGGATTATCAAGAAATTCCCGGATGCGTTGGATTTGATGTCCATCTGTGTGGATGCTGGTTTAACATTCGACGGCGCGATGGCAAAGGTGGATGAAAAATGGGACGATGATCTCGCCCGCGAGTTCGGCCGAGTTATTTATGAGATGCAGTTGGGCAAATCCAGACGGCAGGCGCTTCGAGATATGTCCGACCGTATGGATGTATCCGACGTGACCAGCTTTATTGCCGCTATCTTACAGGCAGACCAGTTAGGTGTCAGCATTGGTAAAGTGCTGCGTATCCAATCTGAACAGATGCGCATTCGCCGCCGTCAGCGGGCTGAAGAAAAAGCTCATCAAGCGCCGGTCAAGATGCTGTTTCCAATGGTTTTCCTGATTTTCCCCTCCATGTTTATTGTTTTGTTAGGTCCGGCAGGTTTCCAGGTGCTTCGGAGTGATGCTCTCAGCGGCATAACTGGTTAATTTATCTTACGACATTTTTACAGATACCCGGCTGTCTCAGCCTTGCTGAGATCGTTTCCGGGTATTTTGTTTTCAATCAGACACAGGCAGGTTTACGTTGATCGCTCTTTTTGGGCAAGAAGATGCAACCTGGCGTCGGAAAGTCCGACATTTAACTGATGCGTTGGCGGATCTCTTTTTCCCACCAGTTTGTGCCAGTTGCAAATCAGTGGGTGAGCTGTTATGTTCAAG
>JBAPRX010000576.1:0-2572 GCA_049281335.1 Promineifilaceae bacterium (SeqCode) | reverse complement strand
GGATATTGTTGAGGCTCAAGTTATAGGATTCGGCCGAATTCTCCCCATACGGCAGCCGCAGCCGCCCCGGCAAAACAGCATTGTACAGCGAAAACCGTCCCACGGTCTCCTGCGGCGTCGCCAGAGCAAACAGCACATTGAAGAAGAGGAAAAGAACGGCCGCTTTTAGCGTAATACGCAGCAAAAATTTCCAGTTATTATTATCCAGAGAAACCGGGTTTTTTAACAAAGTCGAATCGGTTTTAGTTGACATAATAGGCTTTGATTTCAGGAAGTTAAAAACCCGGTTTCTAAACTCCGAGTCGCTTCATTTCTGCCGCAGCAGTCGGGCCGAATTGGCTAGTATCCCCAAATCCGGCAAAGATTGGGCGGCAGCGGCCAAAACCGGCGGTAGAAAACCAAAAGCAGCCAGCGACAGACCCACGATATTGTAAACGGCCGTAAAAGCCAGGTTCATCTTAACAACCCGCATCGTCTGGTGGGCAATGGTAAATAGCTCTGGGACAAGCATCCAATCATCGCGCATCAAGGCAACATGGGCCGCTTCAATCGCAACATCCGTCCCGGCTGCGCCCATCGCAATGCCAATATCCGCCTGGGCCAGCGCAGGCGCATCATTCACGCCGTCGCCTATCATCACAACCGTATGGTTGTCGGCCTGATAGCCTTTCACAATCTCTATCTTATCCTCCGGCAGAAGGTTGGCCCGATACTGGATGCCCAGCTTCTCGGCCAAAACCGCCGCTGTCCGCTCGTTGTCACCGGTCAGCAGCTCAATTTGCCTCACGCCATGCGCTCGAAGTTCCGCAAGTGCGGCGGGAACCTCCGGGCGAAGGGTGTCGGCCGCGCCCAAAACGGCCGATAACTCGTCATTGCACACCACATATAACAAAGTCTTCCCCTGCTGCTCCAACTGTTGAAAAACAGGCACAGACTCGGCCGTTGGAACGAGCCGCTGGCTGCCAACGGTGACATCTCGGCCGTTTACCTTTGCCCGGACGCCAAGACCGGGGACGGCCTCAAACCCCTGGGGGTCATACAGAGACAAATTCTGCGCCTGGGCAGCGGCCCGCACCGCTTCAGCAAGCGGATGTTCCGAATATCGTTCGGCCGAAGCCGCCAACGCCAAAATTTCAGAAGCAGCCAGGCCGTTCAGAGGAATCACATCCGTAATTTCCGGCTGGCCGAGCGTTAACGTACCGGTCTTGTCCACCAACACCACGTCCGCCCCGGCCAACGCTTCCAGGTACTTACCGCCCTTGACGAGCAAGCCCCGCCGGGCGCTTCGACCAATCGAGGCCAGCATCGCCACCGGCGTCGCCAGGGCAATGGAGCAAGAACAGGCAACCAGCAGAACGGCCGCAGTGGAAAGCGGATCGCGGCTGATGAGAAAGGTCAGGGCAGCAATCCCGGCCACGATGGGCAAATAATACCCGCTGAACTTATCGGCAAATCGCTGCAACTCGGCCCGGTGCGCTTCCGCCTCCTCCACCATTCTAACCACTCGGCCGAATGTGGTGTCCGGCCCAATTCGGAGCGTCTTCACCCGAATGCTGCCCAACTGGGTTATTGCAGCGGCAAAAACATGCGAACCAATGGCAGCTTCAACCGGCATAGACTCACCGGTGATGGCCGACTGGTCAAGCGTTGCCTGCCCCGCGATCACCTCGCCATCCACCGGGATTTTCTCGCCGGGCCGGACAATGACCGTTTCCCCAACCGCCACATCGGCCGCAGCCACCTCTATCTCTGCGCCATCCCGTTCCACGCGGGCGGTCTGTGGGGCCAGCGCCGTTAACTCCTTCACAGCCTGGCGTGCGCCTTCCGTCGTAAAGTTTTCAACGTAGTCCCCAACGCGCATAAAGATAACGACAATAACGGCCGTCACCCACTGCCCAACAACCAGAGCGGCCACAACCCCCAATGTCATCAGCGTATGGGAGATAACCTGCTTCTTGAGTGTGGCCCGAACCACATTCCGAAAAACAGGCCAGCCCCCTATCAGAACGATGACAACGCCAATGGGAAATGGGATCAGGCTGTTGAGCGCGTCAAACAGACCCAGCCACTCCCCCAAAATCACAACCGATAAAATGATGCCGAATACAGTGACTAACAACAGGTTCAACCGGCGGTTGAATCCATCCATCGGGGGCGCGGTCGCGGGAGCGGTTGGCCCTGTTTCGGGAACGGAATAGCTGCCTGCGCTGGCAACGGCTCTGCGAATCGCCGGTAAATCCACCGCGTCGGGGTCAAGACGGATGATCGCTTTCTCGGCCCCCAGCAAAACATCAACCGAGGCGACCCCGTTCAACCCGGCAATGGCGCGTCGAACATGCTGGGTGCATTCTGTGCAGTCCATGCCTCTAATGGGAACTTCTACGGTTGCTGTTTTCGCCATCCGGTAAATCTCCTTCTTTCGGCCGAATTCCTCTCTATGGGGTTTAGGATAGTCCGACCAGTTTCCCGAAGAATGTAACCGACTGTCCCGGTTCCGGCAAGACAAACCAGACCCAGCCCAGGACAACGTAGTGGAAGGTCACGAACCAGCCGCCGAAGGCCCAGGCTCGCC
>JBAPRX010000575.1:0-6507 GCA_049281335.1 Promineifilaceae bacterium (SeqCode) | reverse complement strand
GTTCGGCCGTCCGCCGGTCAGGCATTCGCCATAGCAGCGTGCGGCATCTAACACAAGATTGTACACGCCCCCCTGTGCTGAAATTTGCTGCTCCTCACCGGTAACACCAACCAATGTAGCCGACGCGGTCAGGGCGGGAAGTTGGAGGGTGATGACGGCCGAATTCCTGGCCCACAACACGCGAGTAATACCCTCAGGCCGGAAAAATGTGACCACATAATAATCGGCCGTTTTCTCCAAATCCGGCTGCCCCCGAAAATCGCGCAGGTATTTAATCGTTGTGCGGTAAGCGTCATAGGCCGGACGGCGGCTGAAATCAGGACGCAGCAAGCCAAACGGCTCACCACCAGGTGGCAGCAAAACATCCATCATCTTATAGACGCTGACACTTTCGGCTCCAGAAGCAAAGGCCAGAGAAGTAGCCTGGATAATGAACCATGCCTGCTGTTCTAAGTCCACTTGAAACTGCGGTCTGACAATCGGCCATAAGGGGTCACGATTAGGAGAAGTATTGGTTTCATTGATCCAGATTGGCTTATCAATCCCCCATCGATCCTCAATAGCCCTGACAGAACTAATAATCGTTTCCAATGTTTCCACTCGAAAATAGATGTGAAGGGAAAGAACGTCAAAGTAGAAGTTATTAGCTCGCGCTTCGGGATCAGAGGTCATCGCCAAAAATAGCTTATTTAGAAAATCGGGGTCGTGCCACCAGGTCAACCCGGCAAGGTGGATAACGGCCTGGGGGTCTTCGGCTTTCATTACCTGATAGGCGACCTTTAGAAGCTGGTAATAATCTTCGGCCGACCCATCAAACTCAAAGCCAAAAACACCGGGATCAATCTCCGGTTCGTTCCAAATAATCCAGTGATGGACGCCTCTGACACTGTAATATTGGGCAACGCGCCGTAAGAAGTTAGCCCACAGATTATCAGGGTCATCTATCGGCAGATAAAGACCACGAGGCAGTCCGGCTTCCGTACCGTCCTCAGAGGCCCACAGGGCGGTGTTTTTCAGCAGCCCAACAACGGTTCTGCCCTGAGCGTTGGCTTCATTCAGCCATTCCTCAAGAACGTGAAGGGTGTTCCAATCGTCGGGGCCGGTTGGTTGAAGTTCTCGCCAGTAAAAGAGGATGCGCTCCCACCCGATGTCCAATTCGGCCGCGTCTTCCGGCGCCCAAAATGCCTCGGTTGCCCCAAAACGGGGATCGGGCAATGTCTGAGGTTGAGCTTGAACAGGGGATGGGACAACAGCAGGAGCAATATTAACCAGTAGAAACAGGATTAAGATGGAGAGAGCAGCATGGCGGGTCATATAGAGGGATTAGAAAAAATCACGCCTTTATTCCGTCGTAGTTTTCATCAACTTCCCGACCCTCTCCAGAGCGAAATTGGGTTTCGTAGAGGGTAGCGTAAAGGCCACCATTCTCTAATAGTTCGGCATGAGTGCCTGATTCGATTAATCGGCCGTTTTCCATGACCAAAATTTTATCCGCAGCCAGGATTGTAGACAAGCGATGCGCGATCACGAGACTTGTCCGCCCTTTCATCACCCGTTGGAGCGCCTCCTGAATCAAGGCTTCCGACAGCGAATCAAGGTGAGAGGTCGCCTCATCCAAAACCAGGATTTGTGGATCTTTAAGGATAACACGAGCAATGGCAATGCGTTGGCGTTCACCACCGCTCAGACGATAGCCGCGTTCGCCAACAACAGTGTCGTAGCCATCTGGTAGGCCGACAACAAAGTCGTGAATGTTGGCCGCTTTGGCTGCTGCCACGATTTCAGCCGGTGTGGCATCCGGTCGGGCATAAAGCAAATTGGCTTTAATTGTGTCGTAAAAAAGATAGGTGTCCTGGGTCACCATGCCAATACTTTCAGATAAGGAATCGAGGGTGATCTCTTTCAGGTCGTGACCGTCAAGAAGAACACGGCCGTCTGTGGGGTCATACAAACGAGGGATCAGGTAGGTGATGGTGGTCTTACCCGCCCCGCTCGGTCCTACCAGAGCCGCCAATTGGCCTGGCTCAATCGTAAAGTTGACATTTTGTAATGCGGTTTGTTGTTCAATCGGCGTTCCTGCCGACCCCATAAATCCATCTTCCTCCTGTCCATCCAACTGCTCGGACAGGACATCCTGATGGTCTCCATTTTGGCCGTCTTGTTCCTCACGAGCCTTGCCACGCTTCAACAACGACTGACGATCTGCCCCCCGGCCAAAGCGGGTCACTTCTCCCAGACCAATGGCGTCTTTATCAGCGTCGTGGTAGCTAAAGGTCACATCCTCAAAAACGATTCCGCCATTTACAGCCGTTAGTTTAACCGCATCCGGCTTCTCCACTATCTCCACCGGAATATCTAGCGCCTCAAAGACTCGTTCAAAACTGACAATGCTTTGAGCAAAGTCAACGGGAGCATTGGTCAGGGACATCAAAGGGCCGTACAGTTGCGTCAGATAGGTACTAAAGGCGACAATGGTGCCAATTGAGAAGGCGCCGGCTAACACAAGGTGGCCGCCGATCCAGAAAACGAGGGCAGAACCGATTGCGCTGACGATTCCCAGAGAAAGCATGAACCACTGACTGATAACGGCCGAACGGATACCGATGTCCCGAACTTCAGCAGCATCACTGGCGAATTTGCCGATTTCATACTGCTCCCGGCCGAACAACTTGACCAGCAACGCCCCACTCACGTTGAGAGTTTCGTTCATGCTGGCGTTCATTTCGGCATTTAGTTCCATCGAGCGCCGCCGAATATCACGCAAAACACGGCCGACTCGCCGCGCCGGAATGATAAACAGCGGCAGCACGGCCAGGCCTAAAAGCGTCAGGCGCCATTCCAGGGCTAGCATGATTCCCAAGATACTGATCAGGGCAACAACGTTGGAAACGATTGTCACCAGCGTTCCTGTTACCGCTCGCTGTGCCCCAACGACATCATTATTCAGGCGTGACATGAGTTCGCCGGTTCGAGTACGAGTAAAAAAGCGGAGCGACATACGCTGCATATGGTTGTAAAGCGCCCGACGCAAATCGTAGATGACGCCTTCCCCAACACTGGCATTCAGGCGGCGCTGGAATACGCCAACCAACCCGTTAATCAAGGGGACGCTAATCATGCCCAACGCCAGCAAGTTTAACCGACTCGCATCATGGTTTGGAAGGGCATTATCAATTAAGTCCCGAATCAATAAGGGCGGTAGTAATGATAAACCGGTGACGATGAAAATTGTCACCAGCAGCCCCAGAACTTGAAGGCGATATGGGCGGGCAAAATCCCAAACTCGCAGCAACAAATGGCGCGACACCTTCGGCCGTTCCGCCTTCTCATCATAGCTTAAATATGCCCACCAACCACCACCATGAAATCCCATATTTTCTCCGTCATAGTGAATGGGTAACAGTTAACGATACATTGTCACCCGTTCACTGTATACTCTTTACAAAAGCCCACCGTAACGGCCGCCATCAACTGGAAGCATCACCCCGGATATAAAACTGGCTGCGGGGGAGACCAGAAAAGCAGCAACCCGACCGAATTCCTCAGGTTGTCCAATTCGGCCGAGGGGAATGGCGGCACTTATTTTTGTCACTTCTTCGGCGACAGTTGTGCCGTTCCGTTTGGTATTGTAATCCATCAGCTCGGCGACTCGTTCGGTGGCTGTCCAACCGGGCAATATGGAGTTAACCCGAATGCCATCCGGCCCTAGCTCCTGCGAGAGGCTTTTGGTCAGTCCCAAAACGGCCGGTCGGACCACGTTCGACAAGATCAACCCGGAAATGGGCTGCTTGGCCGAGGTACTGGTAATTGTCAAAATACTGCCCGCTTCACTATCTCGTAAGTGGGGCAGTGACTCCTGAACCAGGATAATGGCGCTCATCAAAGTGAGGTTGACAGCCTTCTGCCAGGCTTCAGCTTCAAATGAGTCGAATGTGCCGCCCGGCGGGCCACCGGCATTGGTGATAAGGATGTCTAACCCGCCAAAAGTTTCAACCGTCGCAGAAACAAGCTGGCGAACATCGGCTGGATTGGAAACATCGGCCACCAGACCCACAGCAACCGCTTCGCCTGCGACATTTTGAAGTTCGGCAACTGCCGTTTCTAATCTTTCTTCATTTCGGCCGCAAATAACGACCTGCGCCCCTTCCCGAACCAGTTCCCTTGCTGTTGCAAAGCCAAGCCCCCGGCTTGCGGCCGTTACCAGGGCAATTTTGCCTTCTAAACCCAAATTCATAGGTACCTCCAAACTTAAGTATACAAGCTATTGACGATCTAAAAACCGGAAATAAGGTTAGTAATTTTAAGGAATGTTAGGAACAAGTGACAAATTGTTCATCCACTTTTGACCATCATACAACTGCTGTGTAAACTGTCAATGATGCGAGCAACAAAGGGGACCTTTATTTTCAACAAGTTGTTTTGTGGAGGATTTGATTTGAACAAACGAAATCCTTTTGTATTACTGGCTGTGCTGATGCTGGTTACGCTGCTGACAGCAGGATTAGTATTTGCTACCTGGCAAGGAAGCGGTGTTCTTGGTGATCCCCCTATCCTTCCGCCAGCGCCATCCTCGCAGCCATCAGCGATTAATCTGGAACCTCGTGCCTATCTACCTGTGACAATCGGGGAACCGGCATCTCAGGAACCCTGGATTAACACCCAAAGCAAGAATGAGGTTCGCAATTTTTACCTGACTGAATATATGGCATCGGAAGGCGTTCCCAGTGGATGGAATGGCGACCATGCCGGTTGCAACGCGGGAACCACGACGGCCGCATTTAAGACGGCCGTTCTCCGGCGCATCAACTACTTTCGGTCTATGGCGGGGATTCCACCTGTGACAGCCTTCAAGAATGATTATACGTCGAAGGCTCAGAAAGCGGCCTTGATGATGAGTGTTAACAATGCTCTCGACCATACACCGCCTACAAGTTGGACCTGTTATACGGCCGATGGTGCAGAAGCGGCAGGGAGTTCCAATCTATATCTTGGCGTTTACGGGCCAAGCGCGATTACCGGCTATATCCAAGACCCAGGCGGCGGTAATTACTTCGTTGGACATCGCCGTTGGATTCTTTATCCCCAGACTCAGTTCATGGGAACGGGCGATATTCCGCCGACCAGTTATCTGGCTTCAAATGCCCTGTGGGTTTTTGACCTGGATAATATGTGGGGACCTCGGCCGGAGACGCGGGAGGAATACGTTGCCTGGCCTCCGCCTGGTTATTCACCCTACCAGGTTGTCTTTGATCGTTGGTCATTTGCTTACGCAGGAGCCAATTTCGCCAATGCCAATATCTCCATGACCAAGAATGGCAATCCACTCTCACTGCAAAAGAATTCCATTGCAAACGGCTACGGCGAAAATACCCTGGTCTGGGAACCGAACGACACCTTCGGCCAGGCTCCGACCAGTGACATTGTTTATAATGTAACGATTACCAATGTAGTTATCAATGGACAGAGCCACAATTTTTCATATCAAGTTATTCTCTTTAAGCCATAAACAAAAATGGAGGAACTGTGGAAACACAAGAATTAAGGAAGCGGCCGTTAGGAAAAAGCGGCATTGAAGTCACTGAGATTGGCCTGGGTTTATGGGCCGCCGGTGGTACGAGTTGGGGGCCGACAGATGATGAAGATAGTCTAAGCACGATTGATTTTGCACTGGAGAACGGCGTCAACTTTTTTGATACCTCTGACGTTTACGGCGACGGTCACAGCGAGGAACTGCTTGGGAAGGCGATGCAAGGGCGGCGTGACCAGTTTGTTGTTGCCACTAAGATTGGATGGCAGAATTTTGATGATGAACGGGGCCAGACAGTTTATAACACAGTTGAGAAGCTCGTTGCCGGAGTGGAAACCAATTTGCGCCGTCTCCAAACGGATTACATTGACGTGATTCAGAGCCACATCAGCTTTCGGGAGCCGACGATGGAAATCTTTCTGGAAGGGTTCCAAAAGCTGCAACAGCAGGGCAAGATTCGGGCGTATGGCGGCAGCACCAGCGATTATGAGTATCTCAAGGCGTTTAACCATGATGGGAATTGTGCCACGCTGCAAATTGATTACAGTATCCTTAATCGAACGGCCGAGAATGACATCTTCCCTTACTGTCAGGAGAATAATATCGGGGTCATTATCCGGGGTGCGCTGGCGATGGGGATTCTGACGGGCAAATTTACGGCCGAGAGCCGCTTTGAAAAAGGTGATTTCCGCCAGAACTGGCACAACAATGCTGATGAGTATGCGATTTTTCTGGATGATTTGCAGAAGGTTGAGCAGCTTAAACCGTTGGCAGACGGCCGAACATTGGCCCAACTGGCGCTTCAGTTCAGCATTGCCCATCCGGCCGTTTCGTCGGTGATTCCTGGCGCGAAGACTGTTCGGCAAATGCGCGATAATTTGCAGGCGGGGCTGATGCCGCCTTTGTCTGCGGCAGAACTTGCTCAAATTGATGCACTTGTGCCGCCGGGAGGCGGTCGTAAAATCTGGCCTGCCTAACAT
>JBAPRX010000574.1:0-7597 GCA_049281335.1 Promineifilaceae bacterium (SeqCode) | reverse complement strand
ACTATTGGGGCGTTGGGGGTGTTGATACGCCGCAATGCGTTGATCATCTTCATGTCCATTGAGTTGATGCTCAATTCGGCCAACCTCGCCTTTGTGGCCTTTGCCCGGTATTTTAATGATCTGGATGGTCAGATTTTTGTCTTTTTTGTGATTACGGTGGCTGCGGCCGAAGTGGCCGTTGGTTTGGCTCTGGTCGTGACCATCTTCCGTACCAAGAAAAGCATCAATATTGATGAAATGAACTTGTTGAAGGGTTAGGGATGAATCTTTTTGGACTTGCTCCCTTATTGTTGGTATTTCCCGCAGTCGGGTTATTGTTTAATGCCTTAGTCGGCCGTCGTTTTGTCGAGTCAAACAGAGCGGTTGGTGAAAAATGGTCGGGCTGGTTTGCCAGCGGAATGGCCTTGAGCGCCTTTGTTGTGGCGGTTCTGCTTGGCTTGAGTCTGGCTGCCAACGAATTTCATGCTGAAACCATCACTCTATTTGACTGGATCAATATCCCGTCGGGCGGTTTCCATATTCCCTGGGCGATGCAAATTGATACGCTGTCGGTGACGATGCTGCTGGTTGTAACCGGCGTTGGCTCTTTGATCCACATCTACGCCATTGGCTATATGCACGGCGACCCTGACTTTTCACGTTTCTTTACCTACCTGAACCTGTTTTTGTTCTTCATGCTCATCCTGGTGTCGGGCAGTAGTTACCTGATGCTCTTTGTCGGTTGGGAAGGGGTCGGGCTTTGCTCTTTCTTGCTGATTGGCTTCTGGTTTGACCGGGTGGATGAAGACAAGAAACCGATGAATGCCAATGCGGCCCGTAAAGCCTTTGTCGCCAATCGCGTCGGTGACCTGGCGATGATTCTGGCGATGATCCTGCTCTTTTGGGCTTTTGGTTCGTTGGAATTTAATACGGTCTTTCATTCGGCCGAAGAGCTGTTCGCTGCCGGACATGGCCTGGAAATCTTTGGGCATGAGGTTTCAATTGGGGTGGTGCTGACGGCCGTAACGGCTCTGTTCATGGGCGGCGCGGCCGGTAAGAGTGCCCAAATCCCTCTCTATGTCTGGCTGCCGGACGCGATGGCCGGCCCGACGCCCGTTTCGGCGCTCATTCACGCCGCGACGATGGTCACGTCCGGTATTTACCTCATCGTTCGCAGCAACGTATTGTTTGAGATTGTGCGGGCCAGTGGAGAGGTGCTGCCGGTTATCCATATTTCTTCGGCCGATCTGGTGGCCTACACTGGAGCGTTAACGGCTTTGCTGGCCGGGTTGATCGCCTTCACCCAAAATGATATTAAGAAGGTGCTGGCCTACTCAACGGTTAGTCAGTTGGGCTTTATGATTGCGGCCGTTGGCATGGGAGCGTATGTGGCCGGGATGTTCCATCTCGTGACCCATGCTTTCTTCAAAGCGCTGCTGTTCCTCGGCTCTGGCTCCGTCATTCACGGCATGGAACATGGACATCATCATTTGCATGAACATGGGCATGGCGGTGACGGCCATCAAGATGGCGAACATGAAGAAGAAAAGTTCGATCCGCAGGATATGCGGACGATGGGCGGGCTGGCAAGCAAGATGCCCTGGACGTATCGCACCTACGTGATAGGGGCGTTGGCTTTGTCCGGTATCTTCCCGTTTGCCGGGTTCTGGTCGAAGGATGAAATTCTGGCTCATGCCAGTAATAATAGTGATAAAGTGGTGTTTACGGCCGTTTACTGGCTCCTGACCGTTGCCGCGTTCTGCACCGCTTTTTATATGGGCCGGCAGTTGAAGATGGTTTTTTGGGGCAAGCCGCGCCACGAAGCGGCCGAACATGCTTCTGAAAGTTCGCCGCTGATGGTCTGGCCTTTGATTATCCTGGCTGGGCTGGCGACGGTTGGCGGGCTGATAAACCTCCCCTATCTAAGCGGCGAACATGAACATGCCGCAGGGAGTTTCCTGGCTTTAGAGCAATGGTTGGAACATTCGATTACCTCTTTCCATCTCACGGAGGAAGGGTTAGTCCATATGCCTCATACGCCTGTAACTTTGAACCCGGTCGTTGCCGGTATTTCTTTTGCTCTGGCGATTGTAGCGCTGTTCCTCTCTATTGGGGTGTTGTATCGAAATCGGCCGCAGACGGCCGCAGAGCGCGATCCCCTACAAGGGACGCCTATCTGGTGGTTTTCGATTCTGCCCTTTAACACGCTGTATTATCGCGTTTTTATCCCCGCTTTTAACTGGTCGGCCGTGTTCCTGGCCGAGAAGGTGGATTGGGAATGGTGGCATGATTTCTTCCATGAAAGGATCATCCGCGACAGCTTCGTCGGACTTGCTAACTTCGCAAGCCGGACTTTTGACGCCGGTGTCGTGGATGGTATTGTGAATGGAAGCGGCCGATTTGCTTCATGGCTGGCCGACCGTATTCGTGCCTCACAAACAGGCTATGTTCGCAACTACGCCCTGGGAGTTTTCCTGGGCGTGGTTGTACTCGTGCTTTACTTTATCTTGTCAACAAATTAAAAATATTAAAAGGTGACTGGCACTTGCTGACTCTGGTTTGCTCAATATTTTTGGAGTAAAGTGCCAGTCACCTGAAATTCTCTTTTCTGGAGATAGTATGAACGGAAACGGCTTACTAACCTTAACCACATTCTTTCCTGTGCTGGGCGCACTGCTCATCCTGGCGCTAAAACCGCTCTTTGACCGGGAATCAGATCAACTGATCAAGCGGATTGCCGTTATTACCTCGGTAATTACCTTTGTGCTTTCGCTGGTTGTGTTGGCGGCTTACAATTCCGGGACGGGTGAGTTGCAATTGAAAGACCAGGTTGGTTGGATTGATGCGCTAGGCATCCAATATTACTTGGGTGTTGACGGCATCAGCATCCTCATGCTGCTGTTGACGACGTTCATCGCGCCCCTGGCTATCCTTTCTTCCTGGTCGGCTATTGGAACCCAAATTAAGCAGTATTACGTCTTTATGCTGCTGCTTGAGACTGGGATGATTGGCGTTTTCCTGGCCCAAGACCTGTTCCTGTTCTACATCTTCTGGGAGTTCACGCTGGTTCCGATGTACTTCCTCATCGGTATGTGGGGTGGCAAACGGCGCGTTTATGCCTCAATAAAGTTCTTCCTTTATACAATGGCCGGTTCATTGTTGATGCTGCTGGCGATTCTTTACATGGGTTTGACTGCCGGAACCTTTTCGTTACCGGATTTAATTGCCGGGAGGGCTGCCTTTGGCGACCCTGAAACTCAACGGCTGCTTTTCCTGGGCTTTGCCATTGCCTTTGCCATCAAAGTGCCGATTTTCCCCTTCCACTCCTGGCTGCCCGATGCCCATACGGAAGCGCCAACGGCTGGTTCCATTATTCTTGCCGGCGTTTTACTGAAGATGGGAACGTATGGTTTTATTCGCTTTAATTTGCCCTTGTTCCCGGAGGCTTCGGCTCATTTTGCTCCCCTGATTGCAGTCCTGGCGATTATCGGCATTATCTATGGGGCCATTGTTTCCTTCGCTCAAAAGGACGTGAAGAAGCTGGTTGCCTACTCTTCCGTCAGCCATCTTGGTTTTGTGATGTTGGGCATTTTCTCGCTAAATGAAATCGGAATCCAGGGCGCGATTTTGCAGGGGGTCAATCATGGCCTCAGTACGGGTGCTTTGTTTTTCCTGGTTGGTGTCCTTTATGAGAAGCGACATACACGAGAGATGTCGGCCTTTGGCGGCATCTGGCGGGCGATGCCAATTTTTAGCGCCCTGTCGCTCATCGTGGTGTTATCGAGTATGGGGCTGCCCGGTCTCAACGGCTTTGTGGGCGAGTTCAGTATCTTGCTTGGCTCAATGGGCGCTGAACATCTAGGGGCGACTCCCTGGATTTATACTGCTTTCGCGGCGAGTGGGGTGATCCTGGCGGCCGTTTACCTGCTGTGGATGTTCCAGGGCGTTTTCATGGGGCCGCTGGACAAAGAAGAGAACAAATCCCTGCGGGATGTTAACGGCCGAGAACTGGCTATCTTCATTGCCTTCCTCATCTTCATCGTCTGGATCGGAATTGGCCCTAGCTTCTACTTCAACCTGATGGATAGCTCCGTCGCTCACCTAATCAGTTCCCTCGGCGGAACAGTTGCTGCCCTACACTAAAGGATAATCTCAGCACCATTTCTGCGTTGTCAACCCCAAAAATTTCGGTATACTATGCTTGTCATTTTAATCTTACGCTTATCTTGCAAGCCAGTTAATCCAAAATTGGAAGAGGGGAGTAACTAGTGCCAAGTTGTAAATGATTATTTTGACCCCACTTCTCAAGGCTTTTTAGGGTTATCCAAATGTCAGGCGGCGAACTGACATTCCCCAAAGGCAGGGTTAGAGTGTTTTGTTTGGCGATTTTATTTATCACCCACAATATTAGGAGGATTTCAAAAGTATGAAACTACAAAGAAAAATTATTATTGTAACGATAGTTGTAGCAATCATGGGGTTGCTCACGGTTTCTCTGGCTTTTGCTGGACAAGGCGTTGTTAGCTTGGTGAGTGTTACTGGTGAACCTGCTAATCCGGTAGGTGAAAGCAGCGTTACCCCCAATGTTGGCGGTACTTTGTTGTTCGACCAACCGCCCAACCAGGCTAACGGTCTCTTTTCCGATCCAGACTGTGATTTTTGTAGTGGCGGCCAACAATCAATTGCTGAGAACTTTGTTCTTTCCGACACTTATAGCATCGAAAATCTCGTGGTTTGGGGCGGTTACTACCCCGGCAATAGTGCTGCTAATGATGTTTTTACCGTTAATTTCCATGATGATGTTGCTGGACTCCCTAGTACGGCAAATATCTCTTCAGAGTCTAATGTTCCTTCTAGCAGCACATCAACGGGCGTAGTTTTATTTGGGGTGAATGAATGGATGACTGTCCTGACATTGACCACGCCTGTCGAACTCAGCTCTGGCACATATTGGGTTGAGATATACAATGACACCACAGGCTCCACTGATTCCTACTTCTGGGAAACTGGTAGCCAGGATTTGACCAATGGTATTCTTAATGATGCCTTTGCACTTGAGATACCGGTAGTTACATGGTTGACTGGAAATCCAGTCGCAGATAACGCTCTCCAGATCTATGGTTCTCAGGGTACGACTTCAAACCCAGATATTGCAATTAGTAAAACTCCGGCGACCCAGGATGTTGTCTCTGGTGGTAATGCGAACTTTACTATTACTGTCACCAATACCGGTGATGTTGATCTGAACAACGTTACCGTTGGCGATGCCATGGTTTCTGATTGTGATAACAACATTGGTTCCTTGAGTGCCGGTGCGTCCAACAGTTACAGTTGTCAAGATACAGGTGTAACGGTTAGTTACACCAATGTTGCAACTGTGACCAGTGATCTAGTTACCGGTGGGCCTGGCCCGACGGCTTCGGCTTCGGCCGCAGTAAACGTTGTGCCGCCGACCAGCGTTTCGCTGACCGGATTTGGCGGAGATGCAGCCTCCTTCTCTCCCGCCTGGCTGGTTGCTGTTCTGGCAGTTCTCCTTGGTCTTGGTTTTGTTGTTCGTCGCAAACTAACGGCCTAAACAGCTGCAGGTAATTCTTAGTAATTAAAAGGGTGTTTTCTTTAAGAAAACACCCTTTTGTATTTCCTGGTAACAGATAGTTCTGGATGAAGCAGAAAAAATTCGTTTTGAATTGTTCCCTACAACATTTACGATATACTAATAAGAGAATTCTTGACACTGATTTTTTCTTCTGGTCAATTTAGGGAAAAACTGGAGGTGAGCATAGATTAATTTGAGAAAAATTCTGATAATGTGAATAAAGCGTAACTCTTTTGAGAACTACCGGTAAATCGCTGCCTAAAATCGTTCAAAAATATAACGAGGAATAAACTGTTACCAATTACCTATCTCAATAGAGCCAGATTTATTATCATAGGATGTAATTTCCTTTAACCAATAAGGAGGGTAAAAGGATGAAAACAAAGAGAACAATTGTTATTTTGGCGATCATCATTGCCGCTCTAAGTTTCTTAACAGTTTCAATGGCATCGGCAGCAGGTTCGGGAGGTCTGGATTGTGCGGCGCTAAGTAATTCAGCATTGAGCGAACCGGAAGGTTATGCTGAACAATGTATGGGTAATGTAGATACCATTCCGTGGGCTACCAATTCGGTCCCAACTGATACTGCTTATGCGCTTGATATTCGAAACGACAACTTCGTTTCTCATGTGTTAAATGATTTTGCAGGCCAAACCATACTGGGCATCAATACTGGGGCCATCTATGCGATGGATTTCGACGAGACGGCTACGACCTTGTATGCCATTGATAATACAACTCGTGAACTAGGTACCCTGAGTCTGGCCAACGGGGCCTTTTCTTCTGTTGCTGTCGTGTCAGGCGTTCCAATTACTGACAACATTAGTGGCCTGACGATTGATCCCTCAACCGGTACTGCTTATATATCTGGACTAGGTAGTGCGGGCATGACATTGTACACACTTGACCTCAGCGGTGCTGTTGCCACCCCTATCGGCAGCGATGCTTCTGTGCCATTGTTAATTGACATTGCCATGAATTGTGATGGCGAAATGTATGGTCATGATATTGGTACCGACATGATTTACACCATCAACACATCTACTGGTGCTGTTACGGCCGTTGGTCCGACTGGGGTAAATTCAAACTTTGCTCAAGGTATGGACTTTGATAATGATGATGGCACTTTATATGCATATACCTATCAGGGTGGCGGTGCAAATCAATATGGCACCATAAACCTTGCTACAGGCGCTCTCACACCATTGTCGGTTAGTAATCCGTTAGGTGAGTTTGAGGGCGGAACTCAAACCGTTTGTGGTGCGTCGGTCAACCCAGCCGTTGAAATTAGCAAAACCCCGGCGACCCAGGATGTAGTAATGAACGGCAACGCCAACTTCACTATTACTGTCACCAATACCGGTGATGTTGACCTGGTCAACGTTAACGTCTCTGATCCGCAGGTTTCTGATTGTGATAATGCGATTGGCACGCTGAGCGTTGGTGCGTCCAATTCTTATTCTTGCGTGGATACGGGCGTAACGGCCAGCTATACCAACGTAGCGACTGTCACCACTGAGCTTCCTATCCCCAGCGATGGCGCTGGCCCCTCGGCATCGGCTTCGGCCGTTGTCAATGTTGTGCCGCCGACCAGCGTTTCGCTGACCGGATTTGGCGGAGATGCAGCAGCCTTCTCCCCCATCTGGCTGGCTGCTGTTCTGGCGGTTGTACTTGGTCTTGGTTTTGTTATTCGCCGTAAAATAACTGCCTAAACGACAGATAATTCTTAGTAATTTGGAGGGTATTTCCGATGAGGGAATACCCTCTTTTTTATGGATACGATGTTTATGTTAGAAGCTCCTCTTTATTTCGTACAAATTAGCGATACCCATATTGGCCCAACGGCCGATTACAGCCGTGACGGTCATTATTCTCTGCCCTGTGCCAAACGGGTAGTAGAGGTTATCAATACGTTACCAACACGGCCGGATTTCGTGATTCATACCGGGGATGTCGTCACCAATCCCCATCCGGTTTCTTACCAACTGGCGGCCGAAACTTTTGCCGGACTGGAAGTGCCAA
>JBAPRX010000573.1:0-10884 GCA_049281335.1 Promineifilaceae bacterium (SeqCode) | reverse complement strand
CGCCCCGTTACAAATGTCCGTCGTTTTGGCCTGACCGAAGTTGCCATCGAGATTATCAGCGGCCTCTGGATAGTCGCTGCCTACTGGTAGCGTTCAGGAGGTGTTGTTTGAGAATAACCCGTATACGCTGTCGGGTTTTACCTGTTATAATTTGCACATGAAAGAGCAACTATCAGGCATCCTAAATAACTCGCGCGGGGAATGGTACGTCATCATACAATTCATCTTCTTCGGATTAATTCTTCTCGGTCCTCGCAGCTTACCCGGATCTGAAGGCTGGCCCACACCCTGGAACACGATTGGCATTCTCCTGGGGCTGCTCTTTGGCTTCTTAGGCGGTCTGTTAGGTTTGGCTGGTTTGATGAGCCTCGGCAGTAATATAACGGCCGTCCCCCACCCCAAAGACGACGCTTTCCTCGTTCAAAACGGTGCCTACCAATTCGTTCGACACCCCATTTACAGCGGCATCATCCTCACCAGCATAGGCTTCGCCTTCGTCGTCAACGGAACCCTGACTTTCCTCTACGTCTTAATTCTATTCATCTTCTTCGACATCAAATCCCGCCGCGAAGAACAATGGCTGGCTGAGAAATTCCCCGACTACCCCAACTACCAAAAACGGGTTCACAAACTCATCCCCTTTATCTATTGAGTTGATCGGGTTGAATCAACCCAATCACTAATCGCCCAATCTCCTACAGGCAGGTCATCACCCCAACCCCCTCTCCATAAACTGTCCCGATGGCAAGACAGCCTGCTCATACTCCCTGGTCGCCCAGGTTGGCGCCTTATCCTTTGGTGGGACAAGAACCACCAACGTCTGACCATCATTCAAGACAGGCTGAAAATCGACCGTAAAAACAACCAGTTCCTTACTCCCTCTCATCAGAAAGAGCGGAAAAACTTCTTCCTCAAACTCCTCCTTAAAGCTTTCAAGCGTCAGCGGCCCCTCTATCGGAAAAGGCCGAATCTCACCTCCCGCCGCCAGGCAGCCATTCAAAAACTTATAAGACAATCTTGGATCAAACAAAAAACGGCCGCGCAGATGCTTCGGAGCCGGTTCTTGCCGGTTTCCCTTGCCTTCGACCGGCAGTTGGAACATCTCCGACCGGTCAAAGATTTCCCCATAATGCAGCGTCGCCAAAGCATTTACCTCATCATTCGGGGTAATCGCCAAAAGACGGCCGATCCCAGCAAAATCAATATCCTCAATCGCCTCTTCCGAAAGCGCATTCCCATAAAAGATAGGCAGGTTCGCCGCTCTACTGGCCTCGATATTCCGTTCATTGGTATCCACAAGCATCACCTTGAAACCCAGCGAATGCAAAACCCGGCTTATATCACGGCCCAATTGGTGCGCCCCCACAATCAGCACACCTTGCGGATTCTCCTCCGACAGGCCAAGCTTTCGAGCAAGCGGGGCGGCCGTCAGACCATACAACATCACCGTCCCCACAATCACCAGAAAAGTCATCCCCACCAGTTGGTCCGTCCCTTCGATGCCTGCCACCGACAACTCATAGGCAAAAATCGAGGCCACCGAAGCCGCCACAATTCCTCTTGGAGCCATCCAACTTAGGAACAAACGGGAACGCTTGGTAACTTGCGATCCCATCGTTGATACGTAAACCGACAAGGGACGCGCCAGAAAAATTAATACTGCCAGAAACAGCAGACCGCGCCAGCCTGCATCTAACACAGATTGAATATCCAGCCTAGATGCAAGCAAAATAAAGAGGCTGCCAATAAGCAACACCCGCAGATTTTCTTTGAACTCAACAATATGTTTAATAGCAACCAACCGTTGGTTGGCTAACAAAACACCCATCAACGTCACTGTCACCAACCCTGACTCCGGTCGAAGGATGTTTGAAAGGGCAAAAAGACTGAGTGCAACCAACAAAGAAACGCCATTTTGGAGAAAGTCTGGAATCCAGTAACGTCGCAGGAAAATCGTCATCGCCCCTGCGCCGAGAAAGCCCAGGCCGATCCCAATGACCAGCGTCTCCAGCACGCCCCACACAACCATACCGGTCGCCTGATCAAACTCACCGGCCAGGATAGCGTCAAAAATAAGCACAGCCAGCACTGCCCCGACCGGATCAATCAAAATACCTTCCCATTTGAGGATGACCCCGCCTTTGCCAGACGGCCGAATCTGTCGCAGAAGCGGTCCAATCACTGTCGGTCCGGTCACAATTAGAACAGCCCCTAACAGCACCGCCAGCGACCAGGTCATTTCCAGAACAAAGTGGGCTGCAACGGCCGATATCGTCCAGGTAATGAGTGCGCCAACTGTAATCAGCAGCAGCATTACTTTGCCGACTTGCGGCAGTTCCGTGAGGCGCAGGCTCAATCCCCCCTCAAAGAGAATAATTGCCACGGACATAGAGACAATTGGAAATAACAAATCCCCAAAAATCTCGTCCGGGTGTAAAAACCCGGTAATTGGTCCGGCAATAAATCCAAGTGCCAACAACAGCAAAATCGAAGGCAGCCGCAGCCGCCAGGCCAACCACTGCGCCCCAACCCCCAGAAACAGAATACTGGCTAAACCAACTAGTGCTTCTTCAGCCAAGAGAACCTCCTAATTCAGTCAGTAAAGGCATATGTCATTTGATTGATCCTCACCGAAAATAATAAAAAAGCCCACCTCAGAATTTATTCATGGAAATTTCTTGGGGATGGGCCTTACGTAAAGCAAAACCAGGTCACTGGCATCTGGAAATGCCATCTTATCTATTTACTTCAAATATTGTACCACAGTATAATAACAGCGAAGCATTAACAAAGCGTAATATCAAAAGAACGCTAATAATTCGTATAGGACATAATGATAAAGGGAATTTCTCACACCTGGCAACGTTGGTTTAATGTTTGCTTACTGTCTGTCGTTTTGATGCTGCTGGTGGCTTGTCAGGCGACAGAAGCTATGCCAACGGCTGCCCAGATTTCTATCATTGAGGGCAATACGGCGGTTCCCTCACAGACGGCCACTCCATTTGATACTCCAGTGCCCAGCGCTACCAACACCCCCACCTCTACGCAAGACCTGGTTCCAACAGAGACGGCAACGGCAACGGCCGTTGCTTCGCACAACCCTATCCCAACGGCCGCTGTTGCAGCCACGCCAACACCCTCAGCCACTGCTACCAATCTCCCCATGTCTACGAATACGCCTCACCCGGCAGCAACAGCCACACTCGATGTACCCACGCTGGAGATTGGTCGTTTAGCTGAAAATATAGGGCAGGAAGTAACCGTGAATGGATCAGTGGTGAATACGGCCAGTTTTTCCGGGGGGTTCAGATTTACGCTCAGTGATGGCACAGGCCAGGTGACACTGCTACTGTGGCACAATGTTTATGATGATTGTTGGGACGCACCGCAATTGAATCGAGGAGCGACAGTAAGGGCGACCGGTGAAGTAAGCCTATTTGAAGGGGATTTGGAGATTGTGCCAGATTTTGGTGGTGATGTGAAGGTAACGGCCGTTAGCGGCCTTTTCGCTCCTGACCATGACATTGGCGAACTTGGCAATTATATGGGCGAACTTGTGCAAATTACTGGTCAAATTAACCGCCTCGAAAGTACGAGCAGTGGGCCTAAAATCTTTGTCGCCGACGAAACCGGGGAAATTGTTGTTTTTATTTGGAACGATATCCTGGATCGTGTTCCGAACAATGTCGCTCTCGGTGTACCCGGTACACGTGTACGTGTCGTCGGCTTTGTTCAAGAATATCACAGTAACCGTGAAATTGTCCCTGCTCTTCCTTATGACATTGAAGTGTTGCCTTGAAGTTGAGAAATTATTTTTATATAGAGAAAGATGAGGGAAAAGGTGAAGGTGCTGTAGAGGAGATAGAACCAATGGTAGAGGATAGCAAAGAAGGTAAAAGGGAGGGGGATTTTGCGGACGAGGAATTGGTAGAACGGCCGATTTAATACGATCAATCCCACAATACAGATAGGAACAACCAGCCAGAGAGGCGGGAAGAGCCAACCGGCGACTGCACAGAGAACCATCAAGCAAACCAACGCGGCGCTGAGGCGGTGGCCGGTGCGAAGATTGAGGTCATTGGGGACTCGGCCGTTTCGCGCAATCAGGCGGCTCCAGGGAACAGCCCGGTCAAGAATATCGGAGCGCAGAAGTGCGCCCAGGGTCCATTTTTTCAGGTGCTTTACCTGCAATGCCTTGTCAAGCCAAATGGCGTAACCGGCTGCTTTTAACCGCCCGCCCAGTTCAATATCCTCAATGCTGGGTCGGCCGTATGCCGTTGAAAAGCCGCCCATCCCCAAAAAAATCTCCCGCCGAACAGCCCCGCAGCCGCTCCAGAAGGTCGTGGCATCCATATCGGCCGTTTGGTGGATGTAATAGTGCTGAAGGTTCTTGTATCGAGAGAGGAAATTCTGCTCCGCCGGTTGGTCGTCGTAGGAGCCGAAGCAGGCTGCGGGTGGATTGCTTGAAGTGAAAGTGGCCGCAATTCGGCCGAGCGTGTCAGGATAAACCAACACATCAGCATCTATGAAAAAGAGAATGTCCCCGTAGGCTGCCTCCGCGCCAATATTGCGGGCAGCAGCCGGACCGGATTGCGGTTCAGTTGTGAAAAGGAGGGTTGCATCAAATTTTTTAACGACAGCTTGGGAACCGTCCGTGGAGCCATCGTCTATAACAATACATTCCCAGTTGGCGTAATGGGATTGGTAAAGGGCGGTCAGGGTTTTTTGGAGATGGGGACGGCCGTTATACAGTGGGATGATAACCGAAATACGGGGACTGCCTGTCGGGGTGGTCACAAGTTATCAGGGGCAAGTAAGCGGTGAAAAGTGAGCAGTGGACGATCCCCTTTTACTTTTCACTGCTCACTTGTCATTTGTCACTTGTCACTATTTGCTTCCTGGAACCGCTCCTGCGCCTCTTGAATGATTGCCAACGCACTCTGGCGATCTTCCCAATTCTCGACGCCGACCTTCTTTTCCTCCAGGTCTTTGTAGATTGAAAAGAAATGCCTGATTTCAGTCAACAGGTGTGGGTTGACGTCAGATAACTCTTCCATCTGATTCCAGATTGGGTCAGAGATAGGGACGCAGAGGATTTTTTCGTCGCGCCCTTTTTCATCCCACATTCGGAAGAGGCCGATGGGTTTCACATCAATGAGGCAGCCGGGAAAGGTCGGCTCCGAGACGAGAACGAGCGCATCAAGGGGATCGCCGTCGCCTGCAAGGGTATCGAGGATAAAGCCGTAATCGCTGGGATAATGAACGGCCGAAAACAACATCCGGTCAAAGCGAATCATGCCCGTTTCGTGGTCATATTCATACTTGTTCCGGCTACCCTTCGGTATTTCAACCATGACGGTGAGGGTAATATGATCGCTCATAGTTTTTCCTTTAATCACTAAACGTGAGCAATGAAAGGTCAGAAGTGAAAAGTGGGCTGCCTACTTTTTACTACCAACTTTTCACTTTTCACTGCTCTAGTCCGAGGACGGTTCCGGCAGCTTATCTGGTTCCGGTTCAAGCGCACCAACGCCCAATGGCTGCCATTTCTTCGCCAATTCGCCGCTGCGAAGGCGGTGTTCCGCCCCGCCGCGAGCATGGGTGTCGGAGAAGCCCTCCGGTTCGATTGACATCCGTTCCCCCTCCAACAACCCCAGGACACCGGATTGGCCCGGTTCCGGGCGTGGCTCGACCAATCTCTCCTGATGCTCAATTTGACCGGGGTCGTAGTCCAACGGTTCCTGATAAGTGGTGATAAAGCCTTCGAAGTTGCGGAGGACGACTTTGCCGGGAGCCTGAGAGACGACGTAGTTGGGCATAACCGGAATTTTGCCGCCGCCGCCCGGCGCGTCAATGACGTAAGAGGGGATGGCGTAGCCGGAGGTGTGGCCGCGCAGACCTTCCATAATCTCGATGCCCCGCGAAACGGTGGTACGTAGATGGCCGGAGCCTTCAACCAGATCACATTGGTATAGGTAATACGGCCGAACTCGAATCTTCACCAATTCATGAACCAGCTTGCGTTGCAAATGAACCGAATCATTCACCCCCGCCAGCAGTACGCTCTGATTTCCCAAAGGCACGCCAGCCCGCGTCAGGCGGTCACAGGCAGCCGCCAGTTCCGGCGTGATCTCCTTGTGGTGATTCACATGAATATTGAGCCAGAAAGGATGATATTTGCTCACCATCTCGCAAAATTCTTCTGTAACCCGCATTGGCAAAAAGACCGGCACACGGGAACCAATACGGATGATTTCCAGGTGCGGAATGGCCCGTAAACGGGACAAAATCATCTCCAACAACTTCGGAGCCAAAACCATCGGGTCGCCGCCGGAGAGAAGAACGTCTCGAATCTGTGGCGTGTTTTCGATGTATTCGATTTGAGCGTCAAACTCCTTGCGGCTGAAAGTCTGGCTGGGGTCGCCGACAATACGACTGCGGGTGCAGTAGCGGCAGTAGCTGGCGCATTGGGTTGTGACCAGCATCAAGACCCGGTCGGGATATCGGTGAACCAGGCCGGGAACGGGGGAATGTTTGTCTTCGGCCAGGGAGTCTTCCATCATGGACTGGAAGGGAACCATTTCCCGGTCGGTGGGAATAACCTGCCTGCGAACCGGGCAGGTGATGTCGTCTGGATCAATCAGGCTGGCAAAGTAGGGGGTGATGTCTACCCGGAACAGCCCTTGAGCGCTTAGGGCCTTCTTTTCTGATTCAGTCAGATTGATAACCTTGCCCAGTTCCTCAACCGAATTGAGGCGGTTGCTCATCTGCCAACGCCAATCCATCCACTGTTCGTCGGGAACATCATTCCAATATGGGGCGCGAGTATAGACTTTATCGGTAATGGGCTTCGTTTTCGTTACCGGTTTTCTGGATTTCTTTTCTTCCATCGTTGTCATGTTCTCCTTTTTAACGCAAAGACGCAAAGGTGCAGGGATACAAATTTTTTAGGTTTTGGATTGAGGCTCTTGAAAGAGCGGTGCGTAATTCGTAATGCGTAAGGGTTGAGATCGTTCCGTTTTACGCATTACGATTAGATGTGAGTGTATCAGATTGTTGGTTATTCTTCTAGCGCGAACAGGTAGCCGACGCCGGTGACGTTTTGGATGAAGTGGGGTTTGTCATGGTTGGGTTCGATTTTGCGGCGCAGGCGGCGAATAAGCCCCCGCACCAACTCCCGGTTGCCTTCGCCGGTATATCCCCAGACGCGCTCGACGATGGTTTCAAAGGGAATGACCTGGCCCCGGTTGGTCATCAGGACATAGAGCAGGCGAAATTCAAGCTGGGTCAACTGCTGGGGATCTTTGTCCAAGATTTTGACGGTGCGGCTGGCGGGATCGAGAGTCAGTTTCTCCATTTCCAGGGCGGGCATGATGAAGGTACGGGCATCGGCCGCACGGCGCAGCAGCACGGAGACATAACGGGAAAGGATGCGGGGAGAAACCGGCCGTTCCAATACCAGATCGGCCCCCACTTCTAACAAGAGACAGTGGACGTCTTCGGTTAGTTGATCTACCAGGACAATGAGGGGGGCTTGAATGGCTGCATGGGCTGATTCGACCATTTTGACCAGAAGGGCATTGGGCGTGGATGATACCAGAACTATATCAATTGGCTTTTCGGCGTGAGTGACGACGGCCCGGTGGAGGTCGCTGCCGGCAGATACGGTTAGACCGGCGCGGCGAAGGAGGTAGCTGAAGAGGTCGCGGTCTTCGTGATTATTGGCGATGACTATTGCTTCCATTTGGGGATATTATAACCCGATTTTTGTGAAGGCGAGATGGAAAATAATAAATTGTGAATAATAAAAAAGGTTGAATGGAGAATTTTTTAAGGTGAGGAAGGTGAGGAAGATGGGCAAGGTGAGGATGTGTGTGAGAGTTTTGGAGTTGCCCATGTTGATTTTACAGGTGTGAGCCGGTGGATGGAGACAGGTTTTTTGAGGGGTGTTTGGGCGGAAATGGTATTTTGTATCAGTTATTTTGGGTTAAATTGAGGCGGCTTTCACGTTTTCTTCACGGTTTGGCGGAAGGGCTAATGATTAATGATAGGCTGTGATGGGTGGGAGAAGCATCAGGCGGGTTGTTTGGTTGGGGCCCAATTTATCTTGGGGTTGGTGGGGGCTGGGGTGGTTTCTTCGAGGTAGTTTTCTTCGGCGTTCACTTTCCAGAGGTTGTGTTTCTGGTTGTGGAGGCTGTTTTTGACGGCGAGGAGGCCGGTTAGCATGGCGTGGTCTTGATTGTTGTAGCGGTGGAGGCCATTTCGGCCGATTGTCTGAAAGTTCTCAAAGCTGCTGAGATAGCTGCGGATGGTGTCGAGATGGCGTTGGTAGGCGCTGTCGTAGATGGGATAGGATTTGGGGACGCGAAAGACACAGCCGTCGGTGACGTCGGCCGATTTTGCCAGCCCAATCTGCTCAATCTCTCGCTTTCCTAACTCAATGAGCATATCGTCTGACATCTGCCAGAGGGGATCGTCGTCGTTGCAGAAGTATTCGAGGCCGAGACTGGTGGTGTTGGGGTCGGGAACCATATCGGCCGACCAGTTCTTGAAGTTTTGAATACGGCCGACCTTCACTCCCGGCTCATGGACATATATCCAGTTGTCGGGGAAGAGATGGGGGCGGTTGATGATGAGGCAGACGGTGAGGAAGTCCCGGTAGCGGAGGCTGTTTGCGGCGGCAAGAACGGCCGAAGGCGGGGGTGGATCAAGCCGTTTGAGAAATTGGGCAATGGGCATACTGGAGATGAAGTCGGTGCCAGAGATGGTGTGGGGACGGCCGTTTTGGCAGACTTCTACTTCCGTGATTCTATTTCCGGCGCGGCGAATGCGAATCACCTGGCTGTCGAGGTGAAGCTGTCCCCCCTGCTGCTCGACGCGCTCCCCGACTGCCTGCCACATCATGCCGGGGCCGCGCCGAGGGTAGTAGAAGGCTTCGATGAGGCTGGTGATTCGGCCGTTTGGCTTCACAAACATACTGGAGAGTGCATTTCGTAGGGAAAGGTTCTTGATACGCTGGGCCGCCCACTCTGCCTTTAGTTCTGAGCAGGGAATGCCCCAGACTTTCTCGGTGTATGCCTTGAAGAAGGTCTGAAACAGCCGCTTTCCAAAGCGGTTTGTCACCCACTGCTCGAATGTCTCTTCCTCTCGATAGGGAAACAGGTGCCAGCGACTGTAACTCAGCATAATCCGCACTGCTTCGAGCGGGCCAAGATTCCACATGGCGTTGAGGGGACGCAGGGGATAGTAGAAGAATTTGTTGTTGAAGTAGATGCGGGAGAGGCGGGGACGGCGGAGCAAGTCGTCGCCGAGGATGTCCTGCCAGAATTGTTGGATTTCGGCCGATCTGGTGTAGAAGCGATGGCCGCCCATGTCGAAGTAGTAGCCTTTGTAGTTTTCGGTACGGGCGATACCGCCGACTTTGTCTTGCTTTTCAAAGACAGTCGTTGAGTAACCCTGGCGGGTCAGTTCGTGAGCGGCCGTTAGACCGGCAGGGCCGGCTCCGATGATGATAAAGTGGTGGGGGTCGGCCGATTTTCTGTGCATTCCTCCATTATATCGCCTTTTTAGGTTGAAGGGGGGAGCGAAAGGTAACGTCCATTGCCCAAGAGTAAATCAACTAATGATTAGAAAGAAGGAGGCGTAAGGTATTGGTCAATGAATTCGACGGCTGTCAAACACTGAAAAGCGTTTTCTTCTTTTGCCAGGACACGTACTAATTCTCGATTTGCCGATATGAAACATTCTGCCCTACCTTCCTTTGCAGTCAGGTAGACTTGAATATCCTCTCGCGGAATAATCTTTTCACGTTCCAATCTTGCAGCTTCGGTTGGATCAACCAAAACAAATCTTAAATTCATATTGTGCCAGATCCGCGACAGGATTTCCCCAGCCCAGTCTTTTCCTTTAATACGTCGAGCGACGCGCCGAATTTCATTGATTAAGGCTGATGAAACAATTATCTCGACTTCTGGTTCTACGTTTTTTGTGCTTGCCCAGTTAATGATAATTGATTCTGGGCTTTCGGGGATCTGGAATCCAATGATAAAAACGTTTGTATCAAAGAATATCCTCTTCGGTTTATTCGGATGAACCATGATGATTTTGGTTGGCTATTCTTCTTGTAAAGGTGCGGTACGTTCACTCACAATTTCTTTGCGAACTTCTCTCACCAATTCGATAATGTCATCGCGGGTTTCGTATCCAGCATCTTCCATAGCTTTCCGAAATTCTTTCTGGAATTGCTCCTGTGGTATTAGTTCTTCCTCACTTAACAGTTTCATGCCAAACAACGCTTCGAATGCATCTACGCCAAGGATGACCGCTTTCGCTTTTCCTCTTGACGTAACTAACACCAATTCTCGGCCGTAACTGGCCCGGTTAATCCAGTGGGACAAATTGCGGCTGGCTTCGCTTACACTTATTTCGGCCATCTTTACCTCCACGAAATTGACATTGAAATTGTATAGTTATTATACCTATTATACGTATAGTGCCTACAAACAATCTCTCATAACACTATTGTCTTTCTATATAGCTTTCTACGCTTTGAGGTGCGTGTGAAGATTGGCGTGGGTTGGTTCAATCTTGAACAAATGACGCAAAAAACGATGGAGGTTCATCTTTTGATTTGGGTAGAGGCCCGAAGAGCGGCGACAAAATCATCATAGTTTCCAGTGGTTACGGCCGATTTTGGATTGATATACGCATATGTTCCCCCGATAGAGACGAATGTATTGGTCGGTGTTATATCAACCTTATCAACAAAAGGCCACTTAACCTTATTTTCAATGATTTCAGATATTGATTCCAACCCTCCGACAGTAAGTCGCATCGTGCGATTGGTAAATAATTCCGGTCTGGAATTTTCCTCGACTTTCATCA
>JBAPRX010000572.1:0-15969 GCA_049281335.1 Promineifilaceae bacterium (SeqCode) | reverse complement strand
TTGTTCCCTCTAACAAAACAAAGAATCGTCGAGAGTTGCCGGGTGGGGACGAATTGGGGATCATTGGGGCATGTTTGCCCCTTCGATGCCTCTCAGGAAGCTGCTCCGCAAACCGGCGTTAGTGCTGGCGCTGGCCTGTCTTGTCCAGTGGGCGCTGCTATTTGCCATGACGACCCCAGCCTGGGACGCGGCATTCTACTATTCCTATGCCCGCAGCATCGTCTTTGATGGTGATTTGCGAGTTGATAACGATCTTCGCCTCTCCTACCCGACAACGGCGGCAGATTTTGCGGCCAAAGGTCTGGATCAGGTACGGACCGAGACCGGGCGGGTCGTTACTCCTTTCGCCGTTGGCAGCGGGCTGGTCTGGCTGCCCTGGCTGACTGTTTTGAGGCTGGGCGCAGCTTTGGGACAGGCAGTAGATCGCTTTCCGGCGTCACTAACTGGTTACGAATGGTATTTTACGGCCGGATTGGCAGCGTTCTCGATGGCGTTGGGCTGGCTGGCGCATTGGATTGGCTACCGGATTGGGCGGGTGACATTCGGCCGATTCAGCGCCCTGGCGGCGGCTTTGACGGTCTTGTTTGCCAGCCCGCTGCTCTATTACCAGTACCGGGAGCCGCTCTACTCCCATGCGACCTCGGCCTTTGTGACCGGGCTGGTCGTCCTGGTGTGGTGGCGGACAGCTAAAACACTGCCGGGGAACCGGTTTGGCGTTTTATTGGGCGGGGTGATTGGGCTGGCGGCTCTGGTTCGGTGGCAGCATCTTGTTTATCTGGCGCTGCCGGGTGTCTCGGCCGTGTGGTGGTGGTTTTCTTCTTCAACTGAGGAAAGGGGGAAGCGCGGCTGGCCTGTTATTCGCTATTTGTTGGTGGTGGGGCTGGCGGCGTTGGTGGTGCTGTCGTTCCAACTGGCCCATTGGCGGGTAGTTTATGGAAGCTGGCTGACTATTCCGCAGGGGAACAGTTTTATAGATTGGCGGGCACCGTTTTGGCAGCCGTTGTTGTTTTCTACCTTTCGGGGGATTCTGCCCTGGATGCCGGTGCTTGTGCTGGCGGTAATTGGCCTGCTGGTTTCGATCCGGCGCAATGGGGCGCTGGTTGTTCCTTTGCTGCTGGTGCTAGCATTAGAATTTTATGTCAACGCCAGTACGCGGGACTGGTTTGCGGGGGCAGGTTTTGGGCCGCGACGCTTTACGAGCGAATTGGTGATTATTATTCTGGGGTATGCCGGTCTGTTACAGGCGATGCCTGACCGTTTTCGGCCGTTGATCGCGACGGCTGCGGGGGTTATGCTGGGGCTGCACCAATGGATACTGCTGCGCTATGGACTGCTGGAAAAGATTGGCGGCCGTACTTTGAGCATGAGTCCCAACTTTGAATGGGCGGAGGGCACTTACAGTGAATTTTTCCGCGCTCTAAGCAGCCATTTCAACGATCTGGTACGGGCGCCTTTTGATTTTTTCGTACTGCCTGGTTCTCCCATCCACCTGTTGAGTATAGGCGTTTTCCCTATCCGGCAGATTATTATTCTGGCTCTGACGCTGTTGTTTATGCTGTTTCTCTGGCAGGTCGGCCGTTGGTTGGGCAAACAGATGCGGGGAAGCTGGCTTTTTGTGGGGGTATCGGCCGTGTTGATTGTTACGGCCGATCTCTGGTTGTTGATATGGGGATAAGCGTCAGGGGCAAGCGCGAGGCGCTTGCCCCTTTATTTTATTGGCCGGCGGCGATGGGAATGTACATCTGTTCGGCGTTTATGAAAACTGTTCCCATTCCAAAGTTATCGCTCTCAGTGAGTTCGATGACCGCATTGGTGCTGTCTACTTTCACCCAAAACTTGTGAACGCCAGGGGTGAGATTGTTCCAATTGATTGAAGCATATCTCTTCTGGCGAGCACAACCGGTCATTCCAGGCGAGGAGGGGCCAGGGCCAGTAACGGCCGTTGTCCCGATGGGCTGGGTCAGAGCAGCATCTTTATAGAAGGTGACAAAGAAGTTGCCACTGGGAGCTTTGTTGCCATTGTTCCGAATCTCGACCATCAATTGCACGTTGGCCGTTGCCCCACCGTTGGTATCTCCAATCGGATTGTTCACACTATCTACCAGAAGATTGATCGTTTGGGGTTGAGCCAGAACATGGGCTTTAAAAGCCTGACCGACCTGGGTCAGGGCGTTGTTCCGCACCAGATCGCTGACATTGCCAACACCGGCCTGGTTGTTGACGCTGAACCAGAGAGACTGTTGGACAAGACGGTTTCCGTCCAACGGATAGCCCAAATTTGGATCTGTTGTGTTGAGCAAATAGTTCATGGAGCCGTTCAAAAAGTTAATGACCCGCTGAGGAGTAAAACAGTTGCCATATTCATCTTCTATGAAGCAGGTAGGGCCATCGTCCTCGTAGGGGTATAGGATGGAAAATTCAGAGAGAATCAGTGGTTTGTTGCGCTGGGAATGTTCCAGCATCCAGGTCCGCATAGCAACGACCTGTTCGTTGAAGATAGAAAGGCTGTCATGCTCGGCGATACAATAAACATTAGTCTGGGGACAGAGATTGACGTTGCCGCCACTTTCTTTTCGGCCGAGTGAGGGGCTGGTTCCCAGGGCAACATTGGCAATGCCGTTGGGCTGCCCGGCTGGATTAACTTCCGGCAAAATGTAAAGGTGCATATTCCAGACATCAACCGGCATATCCTGGCCGTAGGTGCTTTTATATGCGTTCCACATGAGGTCTAGGTATTTTAGACGGCCGGGCGTTACTTCTACCAGGGCGGAGTTTGCCACCTGAGCCGTTGGGTCGCGCTGCTTGATAAAATTGTATACATCATGATAGGCGCGGGCATAGACTGCGGGGTAGGTATCCCCCTGCCCTCCCTGCATTTCTCCAGGATTTGGGCCGCGATCAACTTCGTTGCCGACGATCCAAAGGATTCCGGGCCGGACATCTATTAATGCACCGAGGTCGCCATCCGTTAAAGCAGGCAGGATTGAGTAGGTGGATAAATAATTCCCGTTTGAATCTTTATTTTGTTTCACTGAAATAACCGGCACATATTCGGCCGAGTTAGTAGCGGTTGCGGTGGAAGGGCCAAAGTTCAAATACCAGCCTGCCCCCAAATCGTCTACCCAATCTACCTGGGAGGTGCTTAAGGTTGCCAGACCATACCGGCAGTTTGCCAACCCAACTTCTTCTTCTATTTCATAGCTTTTCTCTGCCTGGCGAACTTGCGGCAACCCGGAATCGGCCGTAGCAATGTGAACCAGGAGAACTAAAACAGCCTGAAAAACAATGACTGCAATTAGTAAGCCTCGGCGGTTCTTTGTTTCAATTTTCATTTAATGTCTCCAAATTTCAGCCAACAACAAGCAATTGGAAAGAAATGCTGTTTCCCAGGTGCAAGGATGCAATCATCAATTCGAACTTCTCAATATAAAGGCAATCTGTAACTTTTATATTTATTGTTCCCGCTCCGCGATCCATTCCCAACGTGAAGGGAGTTGAACCAAACCTTTGTAGTGGTTGTCGTTGTCGGCCACCACCCGAAAACGATAAGCTTTTTCGTGATGGTCGTAGGGGTTTTGACCGGCCTTATCATAAATTGCGGCCGTTAGATAGTAAGTGGCGGGGGAGAGAGGAAGTTCGGGCAAACAGTAGCGCAGGACACCATCGCCGCTGACTTCACCCAAATCGAGGCCGGACAGATGATTGTCGGGGCCGCTTAGGTAGGTTCCGTCCGGCCGAAAAAATGAGAGGCCGAATACCGGTTCCTCGACCGGGCGGTTGGCCCTATAGTGCATCTCAATTGTCATCGGCCGACCTAACCGGAAAACGTCCCCGGCTTTGCCTGTCTCATCTAACAGGTCTACTGAAGTTAGTTCGATCTCTCGCGATCCCCAGCGATCCCAGCCGGAGCCGTCGTCGTTGCGCCTGACTTTCCACCCCTGTTGGCTTTCCAGGTAAGTATCAATAACATCTTCCGCATCGCCGGTCATTTTAACCAGGCCGTGTTCAAGCCAGATAGCATGGGAGCAAAGGGAGCGAATGGTGTAAAGATTATGGCTGACGAGAATGATGGTTGTGCCTCTTTTTTTCAATTCAAAGATACGGTCATTACATTTTGCCTGGAAGGCCTGGTCTCCAACCGCTAAAATCTCATCAATGATGAGGATTTCCGGCTCTACGTGAACGGCGACGCTGAAGCCGAGGCGCATGTACATGCCGGAGGAATAATGTTTGACGGGCATGTTGATGAACTCTTCCAGTTCGGAAAAGTCAACGATGGCGTCGTAGCACCGGTCAATGTCGGCTTTGCTCATGCCGAGGATGGAGCCATTGAGAAAGATGTTTTCCCGGCCTGTCAGATCGGGATGAAAACCGGCCCCTAACTCCAGAAGGGCGCTTAAACGGCCGCGTATCAAGACCTGCCCACTGGTGGGGTGGATGATACCAGAAGCCAGTTTCAGGATGGTGCTTTTGCCGCTGCCATTACGGCCGACAATGCCAAGACTCTCGCCGGGCATGACATCAAAGGAGACATCATTTACAGCCCACAAGGTCTTTTTATCTGCCTTCTTGCGCCGAGAAACGGCCGAAACCATTGACTCGACAATTGTTTGTGGTTTATCGCTTGAATAGTCAAAGCTCTTTTTGACCGATTCGAAACGAATTGCCGATTCCACTGAACCTCTCCAATTTAGTAGAATGGAGATTGCTGTATCTGACCAACAATCTCCATTCATTGAAAACACTCATTTTTATTGACCGTTACTTGAACAGGGTTTATACCCTTTCAAAAAAACGGGTACACAGGAGAAGATTCTAACTGAAAATGGGCGGCTGACAAACCAAGAGTACCAAGTTTGAAATTCCAAACTTTTTTGGAGCGATACTCTAACCTCAGTTTAAGGTTGAACAGACAAAAAAATTGCCCCTGCTGTTAACAGCAGGGGCAATCTCCTCCCTAGCAGCCTGTAAAATCATTAGACCGGGTTGATCTACGAAATTCTACAAGCCGGTGGCGACCAGTTACCCCTTGATGGCCGTCCACATCTCATCATAGATAAAGATGGCGTCGCCAACTTCAACCAACCAGTTCAGTTTTTCCTCAACTTCGGGCGGCGGATAAATACCAGGATCGTCGAGAATTTCTTCAATAATGTATTTCTTCGCGGCTTCGTTGGGGCTGGCATAATAGGTGAAGTTGGTAATAGTCGCGCCAACTTCGGCATCAAGCAGGTAATTCATAAAGTGTAGGGCCGTTTTATATCGCTCGGTGCTGGCCGGGATGCAGATATTGTCCAGCCATTTGACCGCGCCTTCTTTTGGAATGGCGTAATACCAGTTGCCGTCTTCGGTTTCATCGTCATAGGTTTCCCAATAAGCCAGGGCGGCATCCCCACTCCAGGCATGGGACAAAACGACTTCGTCGGGAATGAGGAGCGAGTTGTCGTAATCTTCGCTGTTGAAGGTTTTCCAGTAGGGCTTGGCTTGCAGAATGAGGTCGCGGGCGGCTTCCAACTCTGTCCTGTCAGTGCTGTTCATATCATAGCCGAGATAGGCCAGGGCAGCAGACAGCAGCTCGCGCTGGTCATTCAAAACATTGATACCGCCGTCGGCATAATTTTCTAACTTATCCGGCTCGAAGAGATAGGCCCAACTATCTGGCGGATTCTCATCAAAATATTCAATGCCGGCCCGGTAGGTGATGCCGGTCGTTCCCCACTGATAGGGGACGCAGTACTGGTTGCCGGGATCGAAGGGGGGATTGGTGAAATCGGTGTTCATATTACCCCAATTGGAAAGCTCGCTGGTGTCAATTTCGTGCAGCAAGTTTAGTTCGATCATCTGGGAAACCATGTAGTCGGAGGGGAATATAACATCGTAACCGGTCGCTCCAGCCTGTAACTTAGCCAGCAAATCTTCATTGGAGGCATAGGTGTCGTAGATGATGCTGACGCCGTACTGTTCCTCGTAATCGGTAAGGACTTGCTCGTCAATGTAATCTGCCCAGTTGTAGACACTCAATTCGGGGGCAAGTTCCATTTCGCCTTCGGCCATCTCCTCACCTTCTACGGTGGGCGTAGCCTCTTCAGTGTCAGAACTGGTTTCTGCGGCGGTGTTTTCATTTTCTGCCGATTCGTTGACGCTTACGTTCGGACCGCCGGATGGCCCACCACTACAGGCAGCCAGAGCAATAACCAGAATGACTGCCACCAACCAAAATAATCTTCTCTCCATTTTCTCTTCTCCTTTACAAAAAACCTTTCAACTTTGTCCTTTAGAAACTTTGACCTCTTATCGGCGTTGTATCGCCAACGAGATAATAACGAGGATGGTTGAACCCAACAGCATAAGGGTGGAAAGGGCATTTACTTCGGGTGTCACTCCAAATTTAATCATTGAGTAGACTTGAACCGGAAGGGTGGTTGAACCGGGGCCGGAGACAAAGAAGGTAATGACAAAATCATCCAGGGAGAGGGTGAAGGCCATTAATGCTCCGGCTACAATGCCGGGGGCCAGCAAAGGCAGGGTAATGCGGCGGAAAGTGACCCATTCGTTGGCCCCAAGATCGGCCGCTGCTTCTTCCAGGTTGCGATCCATGTCGGCCAACCGCGCCCGAACAACAACGGCTACAAATGAAATATTGAAGGCTACGTGAGCGATGAGGACGGTCGTGCGGCTGAGGGGGATGGCGAAAATGACAAAGAACAATAGGGTCGAGAGGGCCATGACGATATCGGGGATGATAATCGGCAGGTAAAGGATACCGTCCAGGGTAAGACGGCCACGAAAACGATACCGTTCCAGCACCATTGCGGCCAGAGTTCCTAAGATGGTGCTGAAAAAGGTTGACCAGAGGCCGACCCACATGCTGACCTTAAAGGCATCGCCGATTGCCCGATCACGGAACAGTTCTCCATACCAGGTTGTACTAAAGGTTTCCCACACGCCAACGACCCGGTTGGAGTTGAAGGAATAGATAATGAGGATCAGAATAGGAAGGTAAAAGAACAAGAAGATGGCAATGGCAAATAAGGTCAGCCAGCGCCCACGAAGGGAGAAAGGCCACCGAGGTCGGGGCAGTCTTTCGGTCAGCGGGACAGCCTGCGTTTGGGACGTGGTCACGGAAGCCATTGGTTCATTCCTCTGAAACCCGGAAATAGATGACAATGGCTATGAGCATAATTGCCATCAAGATAAAGCCGATGGCAGAGCCAAAAGGCCAGTCACGCACGGTCATGAATTGCTGTTGGAGCAGATTGCCGACCAGAGAGACTTTCGCCCCCCCCATAAGATCGGGCGTCACATATGCGCCCAGGGTGGGGATAAAGACAATGATCGAACCGGCGGCAATACCAGGGGCGGTCAGGGGGATTAGCACCCGGCTGATACTTTTCCAACGGTTCGCGCCTAAATCAGCCGCTGCTTCCATGAGCGACCAGTCTACCTTATCCAGACTGGCGTAAAGGGGCAAAATCATAAAGGGCAGATAGCCATAAAACAGCCCCAGCATGACCGCCGGGGTGTTGAAGAGCAGGGGCAGTTTATCGGCCGTTATTCCTGCCAGCCAACTAAAAAACTGGCTGTTATCGGCCAGCATGACGGCCTGTTGGTGGAGGGTAATGGTCCAGAAACTATTAATGAGGCCAGAGTCACGCAGGATCAACATCCAGGCATAGGTACGAACCAGGAAGTTGGTCCAGAAGGGGATCATGACCAGGAAGATGAGGATGTTCCGGTACTGAACCGGCTGGCGGGCAATCCAATAGGCAAAGGGGTAGCCGAAAAGGAGACAGATGACAGTATTCAGTATGGCGATAACCAGGGAGCGAAAGAAGATACGCAGATAAATATATTCGCCGCCGACGGTGCTAAAGAAGCGAAGATAGTCGTTGAAGTAAAAGTGAAGGTTCTCCAGAGTAATGGATGGATAAGTGACTGTCCCCAGGCGGGAGCGTTCACCCAGGCTGACCACGAAAACAATGAGATTGGGAATGACAAAGAAGATCAGGAGGTAAAAAGCGGCCGGATAGGCCAATGACCAGGCTTTCTGGCGAAAAAGAAGAACCAGCAGCATTCCGGCCAGGCTGACGGCAAAGATGGCTCCGAAGAAATCACGGCCAATAATGTAATAAAGTACACCCCCGACCAAGACAACGGCCGAACGGCCGATCCCCAGTCGCCGCGCCCAACTCATTTCTCGGAGAATCCCGACCCCCACTGCCAGGTCTACGACAAGTAGGGCGATGTAGAGGATGTAGACAACAACTGGGAGATTTTTGACCAGGGTGAAGTCGGCCAATGTTTGTTCGGCCATGAAGGGGGTCCAATCTATTGCGCCAAAGGAGACCCAGCGAAAGAGAAGGAAAGCCCAGAGAACAGCCTGGCCGAGGGAGAGATAAGCAGCGACCCTCAACCGAGGGTCGAGTCCTGCTTCTAGTTTTGTTGTTGCCGGAGCGGTTGTTGCTGCCATAATTTGAGTAGCGGTCGTCAGTAGTCGGTCGTCAGTAGTCGGTAATACTGAAGACTTTTGTTGTTTTTCTATCCTGAAATCGCACCTTTTTTCAGATGCAACGCAACAAAAGTCTGAACGGTTACTCGGTTAGGATTTGGGCGTTGTCGCCGAGCCAGTGAATGTAGACTTCGTCGCCCGGTTCAAAAGGGCGGTCGTAGCGAAGGCCGATGTTTTGGATACGGGCAACGATGCGGGCATTTTGCGCCAGGGTGACTTCGTAACGCATATCGGTTCCGATGTAGATGGCTTCGGATACACGGCCGTTTATCACGACATGGCTGCTGTTCCCTTTGGGCACGGGATTTTGGCCGTCCTCATCCCCGCCGTAGTGGTGAAGGAAGTCGGCAAAAGCGGCTGCGTCTAGAATCGTTCTATCCAGGGCATGATCATTTTTGGCGAAGAGGCGGATCTTTTCCGGCCGTATTGCCAGGGTGACAGATTGACCCAATGACACAGCATGATCCCCGACGACGCCAAGAACGGCATCCTCACCCACTTTAACGGTTGTGGGCGACCCTAACTCGGCTATTTGTCCTACGATGAAGTTCGTTTCACCAATAAAGTCGGCTACAAAGCGATTAGCCGGATTTTCATAGATTTCTTTGGCTTCCCCAACCTGCTGCACTTTGCCATCACTCATCACGGCAATTCGATCCGACATGGTCAGAGCTTCTTCCTGATCATGGGTGACATAGATGAAGGTGATGCCAACTTCGGATTGGATTTGTTTCAACTCCAACTGCATGGCTTTGCGGAGTTTCAAGTCCAGCGCTCCCAACGGTTCATCCAGGAGAAGCACCTGGGGGTGGTTGACAAGGGCGCGAGCCAGCGCCACGCGCTGCTGCTGGCCACCGGAAAGCTGTTTTGGCTTACGGGCAGCCATACCGGGCAGTTGGACAAGCTCCAACGCTTCATTGACCTGGCGCTCAATCTCGCTCTTGTTTGTTTTTTTCATTTCCAGCCCAAAGGCAACATTTTGGGCTACGGTCATATGGGGAAAGAGAGCGTAGCTCTGGAAGACGGTGTTTACGGGACGGCGATAAGGAGGGATACCGGCAACTTGTTGGCCCTTGATGAAGATTTTCCCCAAAGTTGGCTCCTCAAATCCGGCAATCATTCGCAGTGTGGTAGTTTTGCCGCAGCCGCTCGGCCCCAGAAGCGAAAAGAACTCGCCATCCGCGATTTGTAGTGACGTATCCTCTACAGCAGTAAAATCACCAAAGGCTTTGGTGACATGAAGGAGTTCTACAGCCCAATCCCCTGAAGGATCAGCTATCTTATCCGCCAACACAACCTCCAACACCTCTGCTGCAAGCAATCCTGCTTACAGTTCCCACAACTTTTCCTGTTTTAGTTGACCAGCCAGAGCTTAATCAACCGCTTCCTCTGGTCTTGTATTGTACACAACTTCGGGTAATCGTCTAATAATAAGTAGGTGTACGAGGGCCAAAACGGCCGATAATTGGGTGATTAGGCCATTGTATAGAACCGATTCGTTCTAATAAGCTGTTCGGCCGTCCCGCATATTCGCAGATTGTGTAAAGTATTGAATATCCAGCCTGTAAAAAACCGGTTATAATTGCCGGGTTGTCGGCACGAGTACCGCTCTAAACCTTCACTCACCAAAGCGCATTTTACATTATTGAGCCAATGGATATTGGTAATTGGGTAATTACCTCGTTCACTGACTTTGAAGACTTGCTAAAAAATTTATGGACGAGAAATCATTACGGACACTTGAATATCATAAGGTGCTGAACCGGCTGGCTGAGTATACGAGTTTCAGCGCTGGGGAAACATTAGCACGTCAGGTACGGCCGACCAACGATATGTTAGAGGCTCGACGCTGGCAGCGAGAAACGGCCGAAGCGCTGGAACTGCTGGACAGCCGCACCGATGTGACCATTGGCGGGGCGCGGGACGTTCGGCGGGCGGCTGATAATGCCCAGCGCGGCTTTGTGCTGCAACCGGAAGATTTTCTGGAGATTCGCGCCTCGCTGACGGCTTCGCGTGATTTGCGGCGCAAGCTGGAAAAGCTGGCAGATGAGTATGTTTATCTGTGGGCCATCGGCGAACTGATTGAGGAATGTCCAGGGCTGGTGACGGCCATCGGCAGCACCCTTGACGAACGAGGGGAAGTTCTGGACAGCGCCAGCACCCAACTGGCGAGTATTCGACGGGAACAGCGGGTGGTGCACGGCCGTATTCAGGAGAAGCTGCGCTCTTTGCTGAACAGTGAACGAAACCAGTATTTGCAGGAACCGACGATTACGCTGCGAAGCGGCCGTTACGTGATCCCGCTGAAGGCCAACCATAAGGGCCGAATTCGGGGCATCGTTCACGACCAGAGCAACAGCGGCGCAACGCTGTGGATCGAGCCGATGAATACCGTTGACCTCAACAATGAGTACCGGGGCTTGCAAATGGCCGAAGAAGAGGAAATCCGGCGCATCTTGTCGGAGCTTTCCGGGGATGTGGCCGACAATAGCGAAGCGATTAAGCGGATCGTGGAGCGAATGGCAGAGCTGGACCTTATCTTTGCCCGCGCCCGGTATGCTGGGGTGGTCAGAGGCGTCATGCCCGAATTCGTTCCCTGGCAAACCTTTCCGGCCCCCAGGCCGCCCAAACATGCCAACGAACGTGAAAAATGGCAGCCGCCGCCACCCAACCCCCATCCCGGTTCGACAATCTGGATTCGGGCGGCGCGTCACCCCCTGCTCAACCCGGAGTCGGTTATTCCAACTGACCTGCTGCTGGATGACGATACGTTCCTGGTCTTGATAACAGGGCCGAACACGGGTGGTAAGACGGTCAGCTTGAAAACGTGCGGGTTGATGGTGTTAATGGCTCAATCAGGGCTGCATTTACCGGCTGTTGAGGCAAAGATTACGGTCTTTGACAAAGTCTTTGCCGATATTGGCGATGAACAGTCTATTGAACAAAATCTCTCCACCTTTTCCGGCCACCTGACCAACATTATTCGGATACTGAGAGAGGTGGATGATCGTTCCCTGGTGCTGTTTGATGAACTTGGCTCCGGCACAGACCCAACGGAAGGGGCGGCGTTGGCCCAGAGCGTGGTCAGCTTTTTGCGGGACAAGGGAACAACAACCTTCATCGCCACCCATTACCCGGAATTGAAAGTGTATGCCAGCCAGACAAAAGGGGCGACCAATGCCTCGCTGCTCTTTGATGTCGAAACGCTGATGCCCACCTATGAGATGAGCATCGGAATGCCTGGACGTTCTAACGCTTTTGCCATCGCCCGCCGCCTGGGGTTGGATGAGACGATTCTGGATGATGCGATTCATCTGGTTGGCGTGGGCAGTACCGAAGCAGAGGATATGCTGGATTCGATCTATGAAATGCGGGAACGCATCAACTCGCAGGAAGCAGGAACACGACTGGCTTTGCGTCAGGCGGAGGACGAACGGGATCAGTTGCGGGAACGGCTCAGGAAGATCGAAGCCGAACGGCAAAAGGTGCTGGCCGAGGCCCACGAGCAGGCAGAGCGCGAACTCGACGCAATGCGAGAAGAGCTTCGGGAAATGCGCCGCAAGGTGCGTGATGCAGAATCGCTAAACCAGTTGAAAAAGCTGCAAAAGCAGACGGAATCTATCGAGGAAGAACGGGTTCAAGAACTGGCAAAAGCGGCCGCATCGGACACCGAGGCCGAACAAGAAGTTGAACGGAAGCGACGCAAGCCGGACAACCTGCGGGTTGGCGATGCGGTGCTGGTTCGACTGCTTGGTACGAAAGGGGAAATCATGTCCCTGGACAAGAAGGAAGCAGAGGTGGCAATGGGCCAGCTTCGGATGCGCGTTCCCCTGGAAGACTTGATCTTCAAAGAGCGAGCGGAGGCGGAACCGGCAGAAGACAGCAGTAGTTCAGACGGTGGTATCGGCCGGACGGCCGTTTCTTCACCCGGTATGGAGCTTGATATACGCGGTCGTCGGGTGGAAGAAGGGATTCAGGAATTGGAACAATATCTGGACACCGCTTTCCTGGCCCACCTGCCCTGGGTGCGGATCATTCATGGCAAGGGAACCGGCCGTCTTCGAGAGGCGGTACGGGACATCTTGCAAAAGAACACCTACGTCAAATCCTGGGAAGAGGGGAAGGACGGCGAAGGCGGGGCGGGAGTGACAGTGGCGAAATTGGTTGGGGAGTGAGTGGCAGCAAAAGACACCGGTTGTACTTGGGCAACTAAGTGCCCTGTTATGTTGATTCATGAGTGTTTGTATTTTAAGGTTCTGACGTGGTTTGTTCGCCCTAAGCAGCTTGGCCGACCACCTAAAATTCGTTGTTCGCGTGGTTCTTATTCTCCACATTATACTGTCTAGGTACCCCTAAAACCTGTATAATAAATAAAATCAGTTTTATCTACCCTTATTCCCGGGTAGTTTTATAGGAAACCAATAAGGAGATTAACAATGGGTGTCGGTTGGATTGACAATATTTTCGTTAATACTGATTCAAGCTGGTTTTTGAAATCTATTGATACGGAACATAATGGAGCTTTGAGTGGTGGGGGCAGCAGCTTTAAATTGGATGATGGCAATTATCATCAACTGAATGCCAATACACGATATTCGGCCGATTGGTGCGGTATTCCCTGGTACGGGTCTGGCAAACGATTCAAGGTGTTTTCAAAGAACCAGGTAGACGGCGTTGTCTTTTATACCTCAGAAAACTGGGGTAAAAATTGGATTAAGTATGAGGGTGTCAACACTGGGCGACCTATCGCACGGCAATCGGCTCCGAAAGGGTCGGATTTTCACTGCAATATGCGTTTTGAAAATGATGGCGTTTTCATTGACATTGTCAACAACAACGCCTTTTCCGGCGAGAATGCCGTTTATTCCATATACAATCAAGCTAAGCAATGGGTCGAGGCTTTAGGTCCGATTATTGCCGCGGCTATTAGTGCAGGTGCAGGTGCAGGTGGTTAAGGACAAACTACCGTACCGTGCAAAAACCTCATCTATGGACGGCTAATGTAAAAGTTGAGTTTGAAGCCTATAGACTGATGGATTTAAAAAATCTTATTGAATCTTATTTGATTAGAGGAATGATTTTTGACCCAAGTTGCCATTTTAACAACTGGCCAATACTTGGAGCAAGCACAAAGAGCTTGCCTTTAATTCAAACCCTTTAGCATTGACCGCATGTATAGATTCTGGTTCGATTAAACTGCCTGCTGTTTCGACAGTGGAAGGAAACAGGTTGTGATAAAAGCAGTAATTTTTGATTTAGGGGGGACATTAATTGAGTACGCGGGGACGTATGCGGACTGGCCGGAGCTTGAAACGCCAGGAATGACGGCCGCGCACGAAATGCTAATTAAAATGGGCGTCACCGTGCCGGAATATGAGCAGTTTCAAGCCATAGGCTTTAAGCTGCTTCCGACGCGGTGGCGGCAGGCGACGCTGGGCGAACAAAATCTGACGGTGGATTCACTGCTGGAGGAAATGTTTGAAACGGCCGAACTCTCCCTCCCCTCGACCGACATCTTGTATAAAGCAGCCAGACAATATGAGGCTGCTTTTTGCAGTGGCGCGGTTCCACTGCCGGACGGCCGACAGACGTTGGCCCACTTGCAAGAAGAAGGATACCGGCTGGGCCTGATTTCTAACACGATGTTTGCCGGAGCCAGCCATATTAGCGACCTGGAACGCTTTGGATTGGCAGATTATTTTGAGACAATGCTCTTTTCGGGCGACGCTAATAAATGGAAGCCAACAACCGCCCCCTTCTTGCAGGTTTTGGAGGCGTTAGGAATCGATCCGGAACAGGCCGTCTACATCGGCGACGATCCGGCTTCGGATGTCATCGGTGGCCGGGCAGCGGGGATGAAAACGATCTATTTCCCGTCCAGCCAGCGTTTTCCTTCGCCTAATGGTGTTCAGCCGGATGCAACGATTTCCCGGCTGAGTGACTTACCGGGCTGTCTGGTAGCCTTAAACGGAGCGTGATACACTAGCGCTATATGAGTGAAGAAATTTCTCGCCAACAGGCGATGGTTCTTTTCGAGCGAGCCTACCGCAAGCAAACAAAAGGAGAGTTGGGGGATGCAATTATCCTCTACAAACGCTCACTGGCTGTTTTTCCAACGGCCGAAGCCCACACGTTTCTAGGGTGGGCCTACAGCATCTTGAACCGCTATAATGAGGCGATTGCGTGCTGTAAAGAGGCAATTAAGCTGGACCCAGCTTATGGCAATCCCTACAACGATATTGGGGCTTATCTGATTGAACAAGAGGAATGGGAGAAAGCAATCCCCTGGCTGGAACAGGCAACGACGGCCACCCGGTACGACGCGCCTCAATTTCCACAGTTGAATCTGGGGCGGGTACATGAGCATCTCGGCCGTTTTAAGACTGCCCTGGACTGCTATGATAAAGCGCTGGAGCTAGACCCATATTATCGGGCAGCTATCTGGGCCAAGTATCAACTGTTGGGAAGGATGAATTGATAAGGTAATTAGGTAATTAAGTAACTGAATTCCACTCTACCCAATTACTCAATTACCAATTATTCAACGTTTCGGCCGAACCTTTTCTATCTCGGCCGCGTCAATTTGTACCCGAATGGGGTGGTCGTTTAAGTAGGCCAGGAGCACCTGAACCCGATCTTTGCCCGACAGACGAGCGTCAAAGATCGCATCGTAGCCCTCAAATGGACCTTTGGTGATACGCACCCGATCCCCTTGTTTGAGATCTTCAAAGACCAGCCCACCGACTTCCTCAATAGCCTGCATACGACGTTTGAGTTCGTTGATCATATTTTCAGGGACGACTACCGGTTCGTCGCCAAAGCTGACCAGTCCGTATGTACCTTCTGTCCAACGGAGGACGTTTACACCTTCATCATTCAAATCGAGCCGGACAAACATATATCCGGGGAAAAACGGCCGTTCCTTTTTTGAGCGCGGGTTGACTGGCTTAACCTTTAGATGGGGATAGAAGACCTCCATCTCTTTTGTTTCCAGCAATTCGCAAACCGGCCGTTCTTTATGTGGTTTAACATGTAAAGCATACCAATTAAAACTCATGATTCGAGTCTAGCGAAAGAGAAGCATCGCCGCAAGTTTTATGAGGGGTGGGCACTATGTTAATGGATAATGGGAAGCAAGTAATTAGTGACCAGTTTTCAGGCGAGCGAGAGGAAAAAAGGGCAGCAGATAAACGTGAAAAAACGGCGCAACTCGTATATTGTTTTGATAATAACATTAGGTTGAGGCGTATCTCTAACCTAGATTTCGGGAGGAATCAATGCAAACGCGAAAGCAAATTTGGGTTTTGATAGGTTTTATTTTGACACTACTATTTGGATTTGGACTAATAGCGGCCGTTTTTGCTGATCCAGGTGATCTGGATACCAGCTTTGGCACGAATGGAATTGTCACGACGGATATTGGTGATTTCGATACAGCTATAGATGTAGCCACACAAACC
>JBAPRX010000571.1:0-5351 GCA_049281335.1 Promineifilaceae bacterium (SeqCode) | reverse complement strand
TCCTGAGACAGGGGAGATTATTGCCCAGCACGATAGTATGCCGCGAAATAACAGCTATCCCACCAGCCAATGGCAGCAGGGGGAAATTGTTTCGGACCCGGCACATATTGACCTGGAGGATGTGCCGCCGGGGGTTTATAATCTATATGTTGGCCTGTATCGAAACCTGGGGAACAGCTTTCCGCCATTGACGGCGGTGGATGAGGCAGGTCGGCCGTTAGATGGGAACCGGTTGTTTTTAACCAATCTAATTATTGGAAATTAATTCCTTGTCTACATAAGAAGGTGAGCAAGGTGAGCAAGAAAAATAGTGTGCCTAACAGTTACGTAACGTTAAGGTTCGGCGGGTTTAGATGATTATCAAACTGGTTCCCTGACAGGTTACTCGACGATGGTTGCGACGGCGCGGCTGACGCTGTCGGCCGGTTTTACCTTGACCTGGGTGTCTTCCAGGTTGCCCTCTGCATCAATCACGAAGTGGCTGCGAACGATGCCCATATATTTTTTGCCGAACATGCTTTTCTGGCCCCAGACGCTGTATGCGTCGGCAACTTCATGGTCGGCGTCGGAAAGCAGGGTGTAGGGAAGGTGTATTTTCTTTTTCCATTTGGCAAGATCGGCGGGGGTGTCAGGGCTGATGCCTAAAACGGTCGCACCGGCAGCTTCGATCTGGGGGAAGTTGTCGCGGAAGCCGCAAGCCTGGGCCGTGCAGCCGGGGGTGTCGGCTTTGGGATAGAAAAATAGAATCACGCGCTGACCAAGATAGTCGGACAGTTTGACGGGATTTGATTCTGAGTCTAGTAGTTCAAATTGAGGGGCTTTGTCGCCGATGTTTAGCATGGGTTTCTCCTTTGAAAGCAGCCACGAATGAACACAAGGAACCACGAATTATCTTATTGATTAGCTTCACTCATTGGGCTGTGTTTCTTCGTAGTTATGTAAATTTAAATAATTACCTCGCGTGGAGGCGGGGTTGCAGAGGATTATAATGGTTTGTGTAGCGAAGGGCGAACACGGGAGTGGCAGTTAGCGATTTGTGATGGCAGGGCGGATTTCGCGGGTTAGGAAGGCGCGGTAGGCTTCGAGGATTTGGCGGGTGATGGGGCCGGGTCGGCCGTTTCCAATTATCTGGCCGCCGATTTTGACGATGGGAACCAGGGCGCGGGAGGAGCTGCTTAAAGCCGCTTCGTTAAGGTTGGCAATGTCGTTGATATGGATGGCTTCCAGCCGGACAGGGATGCCGAGCTTTTCAGCCTGTTGTAAAACGATTCGCCGGGCGACCCCTTCAAGGACGCCTGCTCCGGCGGTGTAGAGAACGCCGTCACGAATGCCGTAGAAGTTGCTGGTCATGCCTTCCAGAATATTACCGTTCTCGTCAATGAGCAGTTGTTCGTAATAGCTGCCCGATTGGTAGGAGCGGCGCTGTAAGACAAAATGGGCATCTTTTATCAGGGGACGGTCGCGGTGGAGATGGTCGGCAAAGCCAACTTCGACGCCCTGTGTATAAAGTTCGGGCGGCACGGATGGAAATGGGGAGAGGGCGATGGTTAGCCGACTGGTTTCACTGCCGGGTGGGGTCGTTGGTGGTTCAGCTAAGACATCGAGGCGAACGCGGGAATTCCCTTGTGAATTTTGTTGGGGATAAGCTGTGCATAGCTGGTGAATAACCTGTCGAAGATGGTGTTGATCCAGGGGATAATCCCACCCCATGAGGTTGACGGAGTTTTGGAGGCGGTCGAGGTGGGCGTCGAGATAAAGGAATTTGTTGTGTTCAAAGGTGCAGAAGGTGGTGTAAACGCCTAATTTCAAGTCGTCAAACAGGTCATGGATTGTCTGAGCGCCTTTGGGGATTGGTAGTGGGGTAATGCCTGAGAGGGTTATGGCGAAGAATTGTATGGTGGACATTTTTTTCTTAGCAACAAATTACACGAATTTCACGAATTATATAGTGGTTGAGTGGATTGGACACGAAGATATAAGAAGGGGCGGAGAGGATCAGATTTGGCGGGCCTGACGTTGTTTGACGAGCTGGCGGCGGATTTCTAAGTGGGCGTCCCGGTCGAGCGGGTACTGCCAGGCGAAGAAGATTGCTCCGGCCAGCATGACGGCCGGAACGAAACCGACCAACAGGCGCAATGCCAGGAGAGCGCTTTCGGGCTGTTGAATAAATTGGCTGCCGGTGGTCCCTTCCTGAAAACCGGCCAGGTCTAGCACTCTGGTTGCGGCGAAAACGGAAAAGGCGGTTGCCAGTTTGCGGAAGAATACCAGATAACCGGCATAGAGACCTTCTCGCCTTTTGCCAGTTTTTAACTCATCGGCTTCAACAACGTCGGCAACGATGGCCCAGGGAACGACGTTGGCTGCGCCATAACCTAAACCGGCAACAGCCGCTGCTGCCAGAACGTAATACTGCCCGCCGGGTGGAACCTGGCTGATGATGATTAAGACAACGGCGAAAAGGGCCATTGAAGCGATGTAGATGTTTCGCTTGCCGAAGTAGCGCATTAATCGGACGGTTAAGGGCATAGTTAGAAATGCCAGCCCTAAGACTGTGCCGAGGATGACGTTATCAAACCCTTCTTGAACCCGGACGTAGAAAATTAGGAACCAGACCAAAACTGTCACAACGATGTCGGTTGTGGAGAATGTTAGCAGGTAGACGATGGCACTGAGGCGAAACGGCCGATTACTGAAAACTTCCTTGAAGGTTTGCCAGGGGCGAATGGGGTCGGTGTCGGGCGGAACGTGCTGGGGTTCGACGATGTTTTTGAAGAGAATGATGGGAGGCAAGGCCAGGGTGACGCTCCATAAGGCGGCCGTTGCTGCAAAGCCGATCCGGAGAGCGGCCTGGGAATCAATGGTAAGTTGGAGCCAGTTTGCTATGATGTCTTCGGCCAGCCATTTGAAGGTCGCTCCGGCAACGAGGGTGGCAAAGATAGCGGTTGCGATTCGCCAACCGGTCAAACTGCTGCGCTCGTCGTAATCTTCGGTCAGTTCTGGCGTCAGGGCGGAGTAGGGGACGTTTACCAGGGTGTACATGGTGTCAAAGAGCAGGAAGACGGCGATGTAATAAAGAACAATGCCAGTCTCGCTTTCAAAAGGCGGCACGACAAAGAGCAGAAAGAAGCCGATTCCGAAAGGGATTGCCCCAAAGAGGAGCAGAGGACGACGCCTGCCCCAGCGGGTGTTGAGGCGGTCGCTCAGAGTTCCAATAAGGGGATCGTTGACGCTGTCCCAGATACGGCCGACCAAAAATACCAGCCCTGCCAGTTCGACCCGCAGCCCGACGACGCTGACCAGGAAGAAAGGCCAGAACAGGTTGCGGGCAGCCGTCGAGGCTGACGTTCCCCAATCTCCCAATCCGTAAATGAATTTGGTGCGCCTGGATAACTTCTGAAAGGGAAGCGTTTCAGGGACTGTTTCCTGGTTTGTCTGTTCCGTCTCAATTGCCATTGATAAAGTCTGTAAATACGCTGCCTAAGGTTGTGAGTTCACCTGTTTCCGGTTCATAGAGATTCCCGGTTGGAAATTCCTGCGGATCATAGACGCTGTACCAGAATGACCATTGAACCAGATGGTTCTCGTCGGCCGGATAGCCGATGGTTGGATCGGTTGTCCAGGCCAGAAAATCGAATGTCCCGGTCAAAAATTGGGCCACGACCGGTGGCGGAAAGCCGAAGTCGGCCGGTAAAAGAATCCCGAACTCAGTTACAGCCAGCGGCCGATCCCGGTAGCCCCGGTTGGCCATCCATTGACGAAAGTTTATCAGATTTTGCTCGAATATTTCGAGATTGTCGTGGTCGTCAATGTCATAAAGGATGCCCTGGTTAATGGGCGCACCTGATTCCTGGGTTATGCCGGTTGGAATGCCCACTCCCCAGCTGTCTCGTTCTTCTCGGAGAATAAAGTTATGGATGGTCCAGACATCAACCGGCATCGGTTCTCCATAATTTTGCATATAGGTTTCTAAAACGTGATCCAGATAGAGAAGGCGCAGCGGTGTGGGCTGTCCGACTCCGGCGACAGCAATGCGGGCCGAGGCGTCCTGTTCTTTAATGAAGTAGTAGGCGTCATGGTACAGTTCCGCATAGCGTTCTGGGGTTGTGTTGTCTTGCCAGCCAATATCCGGTTCATTGCCGATGATCCAAATTGAACCAGGGTTCTTCTGGGCCGCGAGGGCGATATTTTCTAAGGGCGGCCGAATCCCGGCCTGGTTGACTCGAATCATTTGCCAGAAGTCGGCCGTTCCGACCGGAATGGGATCAAGCTCTAACTCCCAATTAAAATAGTTGCTAAAAGGCAGTCCCGCCTGGTAAGCGGCCGAAATGACCGCTATTTTGCCGCTTGCCCCAAAGCGGGGGATGCAAACATCCGGCGAGCAGCGCATCTCGTCCGGCGTGGGTGTTACTGTTAATAACCCCGCAGTGGCAGTTGGTTGCGAATCTTCGGTTGGGGTGGGTCTGCCTGAGCCTGTTGTTGGTATGATGGGGACAGCCGTCCAGGTTGGCGTAGATGTGCTGGTTAGCGTAGGCGTACTGGTTGGTGTTTGGGTTGGTGACGATGTTGGTGTGGCGGTTGGGGTCAGGGTAGGGGTGGTGGTCGGCGTTGCAGTTTCGGTTGGCGAAGGGGTTAGGGTGATTGTGGGCATGGTGGTCGGCGGAATGGCGGTGTCAGGCGGTAAGGTCACAACGGCTGACTGGTGCTGGGGTGTCCCATCTTGGGAGGGAATATTCGGTTGGGTCTTTTGGATATTTTGCACCGCGTAGACCAGGATTGAGAAGATGCCAATGGCAATAAGAATACCGGGCCAACGGGTTGTTATCTTTCTCAATCTTACCCGCCTGCCATCAACCTGAGAACAATACGCAGCAGCAGGAGAAATAGTTGCTGGCCGATTGAACGTTTCGGCCGAACGCGGAGACTTTCGGCCATGAGATTCATAGCGGTCAGGATCTCGCGCCGACGCAGCGCCATAAGGCTGTAAGCGCGTAAGACATCAGCCTGTCTGCGGCTTTCTCCGATTCCGGCAAACAGTTGGGCCGCGTTGCTGTAGGCTTTTCCTGCATCCTGGTAGTTGTGTTGGGCGGCGTAGAGATCGCCGAGGTTGCCGAGCGCCTGGGCCTGACGGTCTGTATCGCCGACTGCGGCAAAGGCGGATTGGGCATCGTTCAGGGCGGCAATGGCGGCCTCATAGTTGTGCTGGCGGAGGTGGATAACGCCAATATTATTGATCATTTCGGCTCGACCGGCAGAGTCTTCGGCCGCTTCGTATGCCTGTGCGGCCGATTCAAAAGAGGTGAGCGCACGGCCGTATTCCCCGTTATTGAAGTAGGCCAGCCCTTGTTGTTTGA
>JBAPRX010000570.1:0-14303 GCA_049281335.1 Promineifilaceae bacterium (SeqCode) | reverse complement strand
CATGGTTTTTCAATGCGATCTATTGCCCCCGATCTGAGTAGAGAGATATACTACCTAACCCCTATTTTTGCTGCTTTAGAGTATGTAAAGGCCGTTCGGATAGCTGATGAATATGCTAAATTGGCCCTCTCGCCGGTTATAGGTTTACAGGTGCTGCCCCAGGCTTTTAGTCAATATCACCGTCCAAAACAATTGTCTTTGTTTTCATAAATTATTTTGATGGTTTCACGTAAGCCAGATGCCCCTGAGATTGGGGAGTTTCTTAACGAACTTACTGAAGAGGACTGGGTACGCCGAAACGAACGTCGTTGGTGGCCTCAATTTCTCTTTCATTACACTGACTTATTGAACGCTGTCAACATTTTGCAGGATGGATACTTATACAGTAGAGAAAGCGCCGAGTCTGAAGGTAAACTTCGCGTCAGTAGCGGAAGTCCTAATGTTTTAGATTCAACTGCGCTTGAGATCAAAAGGTGTGTCCGCCTTTATTTCCGTCCTAAGACACCAACTCAATTTCACGTTGAGGGGATCCGGTCGAGCCAGATTTTGCAAGAATCAAAATTCCCTGCTGCCCATTGTCCAGTCATGATATTTTTCCTTTTTGATGCGGGGGATTTTTTAACCAGGGTTCGTTGTGAATTTTCAGATGGAAATCTAGGTTCGTCCAAAGCTCGGCGATTGTCTACCGCATCTGAATTGCGCTCATTACCCTGGAAGAAAATTTATCATCAAGGTCCATTTGATCGAAGCCGGTATGAAGAGGCTGACATATCCTTTCGGCGCAGTGCTGAGGTTATAGTTCCAAATAGGCTTAGTCTGAGTGCCTTAAAGTATATTTATTGTAGGTCTGCGGCGGAAAAGGAAACGCTGTTACACTTACTGCCCCAGGAAGTTAAGCAAAAATATCAGCCCAGGATTATCTCTACCACTCGAAATCTTCTCTTTTTTCGCCAACATACTTTCGTGGAAACGGTCAGGCTGTCAGCAACATCTGCACGTTTTCACTTTTCTCCAGAAACAAAATCGCCCGGTCCGTTTCACCTCCAGATTGAAGTAATCTCAGATAGTTTAGACCGTATGCATATAGAGCAAGATGACTTTTATATAGATCTCCGTGCCCCATTAGAAGTGAACTATCCAGCACCGGCATTCAACTATCGGATGCGTTTAAAACTTGACCAGCATATTGCTTACGAAAATAGATATTTCGATCAAGAGATACCATTTTAGTATTCTGGTAGGGGCGGGACCGGCGGGAGAAGCCATTGCCTCCCCCATAACCTAACTTCCCGCCGGTCTCGCCCTCTCTCGCTAACAACTTAACGCCGGTATAAATCAGCCCGCCGCAACAGCCCGGTTTACCGGGCGCTTACTTATAGCCGGGTGAGATCTCCCTGCCGAGGCAGGCCATCACCCGGTGGGGTCTTCTCCGCGCCCCGCTGCCCCTCCGCGTATCTCCGCGTCCAAAAACATCATCGCGGCACCAACTTGATCGTCGTCGCCCGCACCTCCGACGTAACCATCGGATCAACATACTCTGCCGGAAATCGGCCGTACTTCACCCGATACTCCTCATCAATCTCATCATTAATCCCAGGATCACGCTCCCCCACAAAAGCCACATCCTTCTCCACCCCGCCTGCCCGAATACTTCCCTCAGGATTCGCCTGAATAGCCCGAAACCAGGCCCCATCCTGGCCCTTATAAGAGCGGACATACAACCCATCCCCAACCCGGACAACCCAAATCGTCACCCCCTTCCGCGGCGTCCCATCCTGCCGGTACGTAAAAATATCCAGCTCCTCGGCCGTTCCGATTTTATCAAGCTCATCACTCGTCCATTTTGTCATCAGTCACCCCCCATATTCCTCATCACTGATATGCTCCAGCCAATCAACCGCCTTCCCATCCAGCGCCTCATGAATCGCAATATGGCTCATCGCCGTCGTCGGCCCCGCCCCATGCCAATGCTTCTCCCCCGGCGCAAACCACACCACATCCCCCGGCCCAACCGCCTCAACCGGCCCGCCCCACCGCTGAACACGGCCGAACCCCGCCGTCACAATCAACGTTTGCCCCAACGGATGCGTATGCCACGCCGTCCGCGCCCCCGGCTCAAACGTCACGCTGGCCCCACGCGCCCGCGCCGGTTCAGGCGCGTCAAACAAAGGATCAATCCGCACCATCCCCGTAAACCAATCCCCCGGCCCCTTGCCAGAAGGCTGCGACCCATTCCGCTTAATATCCATCTTAAACTCCTTCACGCCTAAAACCTACCAGCCCAATTCTTCAACGAATCAAATGTTAAACCTGGGAAAGTCTTCTTACAGTCTAAGCGATCATAAAACCTTTGAGTATGCTTGGCAACACCCCCAAACGATAAAACGAGATACTTGCATCATCCAGAGTCGTTACCAGCCCCAAAAGAAATCTCGCCAAATCCCATTAAAATAACCACCATATATGGCCCTCCCGGCCCATCATAAATGCACCAGCCATTTCGGCCGACCGTGAACAACCCGTGAATCACCAACCAAAAAACCCCAAAATAACTGATACAAAATACCAAAACGCCCAACGACCCCCTCTTATAAACCCCATTCACCACACGCCTACCTCTATAAAATCAACATACGCAAACACAAAGCACTCACAAACTTCCCCATCTTCCTCACCTTCCTCACCTTCCTCATCTTAAATATTTTCCAACTCATTCAATAACACATATATGGGGCACTCACATATAGGGTTCCACACCAACCCCCGCACCCAAAAAATTTTTTATAACTTAAAACCTCCCGGAAGTTTCTTCCACTAAATCATTGCTCATAAACAACTTCCGGGAGGTTGGGATTACTTAATTAACAGTGTATTTAACTTTCAACCGTTAACCGCACAAATTCCCTTATTTCAAACAGAGTGTAAAATGGGGGATTATTGGGAAACTGTACGGGCTTGGCGTGCCAGGCCCCCACATCGTATATCGTATAAGGAAAGCAGGATGTCAGAATCGAAAACAATAAAATCACTGACCCCCGAACAACTACGCCGGGTCTGTAATCCACTCCACTTTGATTTTGAAACAACGGCCGAAGTCGCCACCATAGCCTCCATCATCGGCCAGCCACGCGGCACACGCGCCATTGAATTCGGCATAACCATTGACAGCTACGGCTACAACATCTACGTCCTGGGCGAAACAGGAACCGGCCGAACAACCGCCATTCGACGCTTCCTGGAAGAACGCGCCGAAACCCAATCCCGCCCCGACGATTGGGTCTACGTCTACAACTTCTCAACCCCCCACCGCCCCCGCGCCATTCAACTACCGGCAGGAGAAGGAGCGCGTTTCAAGAACAACATGGCAGAACTGCTGTCCCATCTATTAGACGCCCTGCCAAAAGCCTTCGATTCAGAAGATTACGAAACCTCCGTCCACCAAATTCGGGACAGGGTCCAGAAAGAACAAGACACTCTCCTAAACGACCTGCGCGAGCAGGCAGCCAAAAACAACTTTGCCCTCATCAACACCGCCTCCGGCCTGGTGCTGGCCCCAATGCAAGAAAGCAAAGTCATGCCGCCAGAACAATTCGATTTGCTCCCGGCCGAGCAGCGGCAGGCGCTCCTACAGGAGCAGCAAGGCTTGAACGACCTGCTGGACGACGCCCTTGAAAAAATCTATGTGTTAGATTCGGCCGCCCGAATCGAAATTGCAGCCCTGGATCGGAATATTGCCGATACCGCCGTCTCCCACTATTTTCAAGAATGGATAGCCACCTATCAGGACAACCCAACCGTATTACTGTACCTGTCAGAGATGCGGGTCGACGTGTTGGAACACCTTAACGACTTCGTGCCAGACGAAGAAAGCGACTCCCAGCAGGAACGGGATTTGACCCGCTATGGGGTCAATCTATTGGTTGACAACCACCAAACGCAGGGCGCACCGGTTATTGTCGAATCAAACCCCACATACTTCAATCTCATCGGCCGAATCGAATACGAATCCCAGTTCGGCGCAATGGTCACTCACATGATGAACCTGAAAGCGGGCAGCCTGCACCGCGCCAACGGCGGCTACCTGATCCTGAACGCCAGGGACATTTTGCGCCATCCACTGGCCTGGGAAGCGTTGAAGCGGGCCATTGTTGCCCGTGAAATTCAGATGCAGTCCCCCGATTCCCTCGACGGCCAGATGATGCTTGCCAAATCCCTCGACCCCGAACCCATTCCCCTGTCGGTCAAGATCATCCTGCTCGGCAGTCCCGGTCTGTATTACGCCCTTTATGATGAGGAAGAAGACTTCGGAGAGTTGTTCAAGGTCAAGGCCGATTTCGACTCGGTCATGCCCCGCGACAATGAGCATGAATTTGAATATGCTCGTTTTGTCGCCAACCGCTGTCAGGAAGAAGGACTGCGCCATTTTGACCGGGAGGCCGTTGAAAAGATTGTGGAATATGGTTCCCGCGTCAGCGGCCACCAACTGAAGCTCAGTACCCGCTTCGGCGAAATTGCCGACCTGATCCGGGAGGCTGACTATTGGGCCGGTCTGGAGAAACGGGAAATTATAACGGCCGTTGACGTCCGAAAAGCGTTGGAAGAACGTCGCTATCGGGCCAACCTGGTCGAAGAGCATTTCCAAGAGCAAATTCACGAAGGGACAGTCTTCATTGACACCACCGGCGTCATGGTCGGACAGGTCAACGGCCTCTCCATCATAGACCTCGGCGACTACGCCTTTGGACAGCCCAGCCGGGTCACAGCCCGCACCTATATGGGCGAAGAAGGGCTGGTCAACATCGAAAGAGAAGTGGAGATGGCCGGGCCAATCCATAACAAAGGCATGATGATCCTGACCGGCTATCTCGGCGGCCGGTACGCCCAAAACCAGCCTTTGTCCATGTCCGCCAGCCTGACCTTCGAGCAAAATTATGGCGGTATTGAAGGCGACAGCGCCTCCTCAACCGAATTGTATGCCCTGCTGTCGAGTCTAAGCGGCATTCCAATCAAGCAAAGCATCGCCGTGACCGGTTCGGTCAACCAGCGCGGCGAAATCCAGCCCATCGGCGGCGTGACGGAGAAAATTGAGGGGTTCTTTGATATTTGCCTGACACAAGGACTGACCGGAGAGCAGGGCGTCATCATTCCCGAAGCCAATGTCAAGCATTTGATGCTGCGGGAGGATGTGGTTGAAACAGTGGCAAACGGCCGTTTCCATATCTGGGCCGTCAGTACAGTGGATGATGGTATTGAACTGCTAACCGGCGTCCCGGCAGGCCAGAAAGACAAAAATGGCAGCTTCCCGGAAGGAACCGTTCATTATGCAGTTCAGACCCGGTTGCTGGCACTGGCCGAGGAATTGAAATCCTTTGGGGAGAAAGAAGATAATTCGTAAGCAGGTAATTTAAAAGCCGGTGTCCGGCCAATCACCAGCGGTGTCTTTTACCACCAATCACCAATTACCAATGGCGCTGCCAACTACCTCCCCAGGTATTCAGCCACTTTCAAAATACCAATAACGGTCTTGGCATCTTGAATACGGCCGTCCCGCACCATCGGCAGCAGGTCGGCCAGCGGCATTGGCGTGACTTCAATCTCTTCGTCAGGGTCTTGAGGCAGGGGAGCCGGTGTCAGACCGGTTGCCAGGTAAATGGTCATCTCTTCATTACTAAAGCCAGGCGCGGGCCAAAGACGGCCGAGCGCCGTAAAAGTTTCAGCCCGATGACCAACCTCTTCCCGCAGCTCCCTCTGGGCGCATACCAGCCAGGGTTCATCGGGGGTTCGCGTCCCTGCGGGCAGTTCCAATATCGTCTGCTTTAGCGCCAGACGGTACTGCCGGATCATGAAGACCTGGTTGTCTTGATAAGGGATAAGCACAACAGAACCGGGGTGGTCAACAATGCCTTTGGCATAGATGGAGCCATCGGCAAGCCGCAGCCGTTCCTCACGCAGACGCCAGGAACTTCCCTCCCAAACGATGGTTGATGAAATAACTTCAGTCAAGGGGTTGGTGATTCTGAGAGTCTCATTCCCGAAATGAGACTCTCAGACCAAATTTGTTTATTGGGGGTTTCCGCCGGGGGGGATACGAATTTCCTGCCCCACATCAATGTAATCCGGGTTGGCGATGCCATTGTACGCTGCCAACTCTTCAACAGTGAAGCCATATTGCAGACCGATGCGGAAAAGATTTTCGCCAGGAGCGACGATATGAATCTGTTCGCCGGTTGCTGGTTGAGTCACATCAGTGGTTGGTTGGGCCACTGAACCGGGAACTGGAATCACAAGCGTTTGTCCAAGTGACAAGACCCCATTGGGATCAAGGTTGTTGGCCGCCGCGAGTTCTTCAATCGTTATACCATAAGCGCGGGCAATACTAAACAGCGTGTCACCGGCATTCACGATATAAGAAACCTGTTCGGTGGTTGGTGGTGATGTTACCGGAGCGCCAGTTCCGTTGTCAGGCGTTGCTACGGCAGCCGGGTCCGTTGTCGGAAGGAGCGCCGGATCCGTTGTGGGAACAAGCGCCGGGTCTACTGTAGGGACAAGGGCGGGATCCGTTGTCGGTAAGGCCGGTGGAACTAAAATTGGCGCCGTTGGAGAACCCGGTACATTCTCCTCATCTTGAATCTGACGCTCACATGCGACCAGGGCAATGGCAGCAATCAGAAACAAAATGACAAACATGCGGCGTGAAGAAAAAAAGCTTTTCACGGAACCCTCCTTCAAAGCCCACTTAACTGTGTGTTTTCAGGGTAAGACAAACCCCATTTGGTAAACATAATGCAGTCTACCATAAGCAAAATAGGCAGTCAAGCATAGTTAACAGTATAATTCTCGGTCATGGTATCAAAGGTATCAAACGGTTCAAAGCAGATTGCGATTAATGCCCACCTTATATCGGGCCAGGACAACTACCGGCGGGCCGGAATTCACCAATATATTTACCAGTTGTTGGCTCATCTGCCCCAATTTAGCCGCGATTTTGACTATACCGTTTACGCCAACCACACGGCCGACTTGAACCAGAATTCCTCAATGCACTTTGTTGGGACGCGGATGCCAACGGAACGGCCGTTAGCCCGGATTTTGTGGGAGCAGCTTCTCTGGCCGCCCGCCCTCCTCCAGGCAAAGGCGGATTTGCTGCACAGCATGGCTTTTGTGACCCCCTTTTGGCGTCCCTGTTCGGCGATAGTAACCGTTTACGACCTCAGCTTTATCTACTACCCGGAGCGGTATCCCGCTTTCCGGCGCTTTTATCTGACCAGCCAGACTCGCCGTTCGTGCCGGTCGGCCCGGCGCGTGGTCGCTATTTCAGAGTCCGGCCGTCAGGACATTCACCGCCTCTTTGAAGTGCCAATGGATCGGATTGATGTGGTTCCGCCCGGCGTTACGGCCGACTACTGCCAACGGCCGAAAGCGGAAGTAGAAGCATTTCGCCAACGGGAGGCGCTGCCGGAGCAGTTTCTGCTCCATGTTGGCACATTACAACCCCGTAAGAATCTACTGGTATTATTAGAAGCGTTGGCCCAAATAAAACGGCCGGAACTGCTGTTGGTCTTCATTGGCGGCAAGGGCTGGTATTACGAGGAGATATTTGCCCGTGTGAAAGCCTTGAATCTGACAGATCAGGTTCGATTCACCGGCTACGTTCCTGATGAAGATCTACCACTCTGGTATAATGCGGCGACAATCTTTGTATTTCCTTCGATTTATGAAGGCTTTGGGATGCCGGTTCTGGAGGCAATAGCCTGTGGGACGGCGGTAATTGCGGCCGATACATCCTCTATTCCAGAGGTTGTTGGGGAGGCAGCCCGTTTATTTGCTCCCCATGACGTCGACACCCTGGCAGAACATATTCAAACCATGCTGGATAATCCCGACCTGCTGGCTTCGATGCAGGCGCAGGGGTTAGAACGGGCCAGGCTATTTTCCTGGGAAAAGTCGGCCGAACAAATGATAACCGTCTATGAGGAAGCGTTAGCATAACTGTAAATGATTCGGAATATAACAATACTCACAGACCTCTTATTGGTGAATCTTGGCTTTTTGCTGGCGTATATCGCTCGCTACACCTTTCAGTGGTTCTTACCCACAACCTTTATCGTTCCCTATCAGGACTATCTCTCTCAACAACTCCTGTTAAACCTGCTGCTGATTGTCACCTTTAGCCAGAATGGCGTCTGGCGCAGGCGCCGGGGCGAGTTTTGGCTGGATGAAGTCTCCCGAATGAGCTTTGCAACGGCGACCGGGGTGGCTTTGTTAATGGCCTTCACCTTTTTCTTTCGGCCGTTGGCCTTTTCCCGCCTTTTGCTGGTCTGGGTGCTTATCTTTGTTATCGTTTTGATCAGTCTGGCGCGGCTGTTACGACGCTGGATATTAGTCGTTCAATACCGGCGAGGCGTTGGCGTTGATCGGGCGCTGGTTGTTGGCTCCGGGGAAGTGGGGCGGAGCGTTATCCGCACCCTGCTGGCCCGCCCCGACCTCGGATTTCAGGCGGTTGGGTATCTGGATGATGGAACGACGGAGAATAATATCGGGTCGGGACGCATCCCCCATCTGGGTGGATTGGTGGAGTTGAACCGGGTGCTGGCAGATCGGAAGGCGGACGTTCACACGGTCTTCGTTGCCCTCTCGAACCGCCACCAGGAACAGATTGAAGAATCAGTCCGCTTATGCCAGCTTCATGGTATCCATTCCAGAGTTGTACCAGACCTGTTTCAATTGAGCCTAAACCGGGTTGAGTTCAGCAATATGGCCGGTATCCCGATGTTTGGCGTGCGGGAGGTGCGGATCAGCCCGTTGGAAAGAATTTTTAAGCGGGTGATTGATCTGGTCATTGCCCTGCTGCTGGCGGTGCCGGTCTTGATCGTGACTGCGATTATTGTTGTCGCAATTCGGTTGGAGTCGCCGGGGCCAGTGCTTTTCTGGCAAGAGCGGGTTGGTATGAAGGGCAAGCCTTTTAAGATGGTGAAATTTCGTTCGATGGTGGTGGACGCTGAAGACCAGAAGGAGCGGCTGCGGCAGATGAATGAAGCGTCTGGCCCGATCTTCAAAATTAAGAATGACCCGCGCCTGACCCGAATCGGCCGAATTATTCGCCGCCTCAGTCTGGATGAACTACCCCAGCTTTATAACGTCTTCCGAGGCGAGATGAGTCTCGTTGGCCCCCGCCCGCCGCTGGCCGAAGAAGTGGCCGAATACCTGCCCTGGCACATGCAGCGGTTAGAGGTAAAGGGTGGCATAACGGGCTTGTGGCAGGTAAGCGGCCGTTCCGACCTCACTTTTGATGAGCAATGCCTGCTGGATATTTACTACATCGAAAACTGGTCCCTCTCCCTGGATTTCCGCCTGATGATGCAGACAATCCCCTACAGCCTCTTCGGAAAAGGCGCATACTAAAGAATAATGAATAATGAACTTTGAATAATGAAAGGTGAAGTTGACGTGGGTGTAAAATCACTGTGAACTTCGTTAGTCGTTATTGTATTATTCGCTATCCGTTATTCGTCATAAGGAACGGCCGGTTGGTCAATACGGACAACCTCGCCGTGCAGGTTGATGATAATGCGAAAGCCGACCATCCCCATCATATCACGAGCCTGTCCTGGTATGCCCTGTTTGAGAATCTGATCAATATTGACATTTCGCATGGAGGCGTCAACGGCCGCTTTGGTCAGCAGGTCGTCTTTGCCGAGGAAATTAAGCGCCTGCTCAATCGCTATGTCTTTATTCTCTTCTAACTGTTGTAATAAGACCTGTAATACCTGACGGTCAACCACTTCGGCGTTGATGTGTCTGTGAAAGCCGCCATCGTCAACCACATAATGGGCGTCGGAGCCGATATGAGCCACTTCAACCAGGTTGTCTTGCTCGTCATATACCAGGCCATTAAATAATGCGTTCAAAGCCATCTCGAATCAATTACCTAATTACCAATTAACTAATCAACTTAATAATATTATTGTATCTCAAACCCCTTTCTCCTTCTTCTCCCTCATTCTCCGTTAAGCATTTTGGGGAAAAAGTGGCACATCTGACCGGATTGAGCAAAATAACGGCCGTGCAGGGCGGCGACCTTGTGCTATAATCGGAACGTTTAGGCTTATTGAGATAATTGAGTTATTCAGATGATTGCTGCCAGCTATACAAAGGCGCATGGATCATCTTTATGAGGAATAAACATTGTTTAGACCGCTAGACTGGGTACTCGGTCTTTTTTCATTAGACATTGGTATTGATTTAGGAACGGCGAATACACTTGTCAGTATACGAGAACGTGGCATCGTGATAAATGAACCTTCCTGGGTAGCGATCAACAAACGCACCAGACGGCCGTTAGCCATTGGGGCCGAAGCCAGGGAAATGGTTGGCCGGACCCCCTCCGACATTGTGGCGATTCGGCCGCTGCGCGATGGGGTTATCTCTGAGTTTGAAATCACCGAAGCGATGTTGAAATATTTTATTGACAAAGCCCACGAACAGATGATTGTTCCCTTTCCCCGCCCGCGTGTTGTCGTCGGTGTCCCCAGCGGCGTCACCGAGGTCGAAAAACGGGCCGTGTACGACGCCACTATTTCGGCCGGAGCCAGAGAAGCCTATCTAATTGAAGAGCCGATGGCGGCTGCTATTGGGGCTGGGCTGCCAATCATTGAATCTCGCGGCAGTATGATTGTGGATATTGGCGGCGGCACCACCGAAGTTGCCGTCTTTGCAATGGGCGGCATTGTGGTCAGCCGTTCTATCCGGGTTGCCGGTGATGAAATGGACGAAGACATCATCCAATATGCTCGCAATAAATACAATTTATTGATTGGTGAACGGATGGCCGAACGGGTCAAGATTGGTATCGGCTCCGCCTTTTCTCTTCCAGAAGAACGGACGATGACCCTGCGCGGCCGAAATCTGATCAACGGCCTGCCCCAGGCAGTCGAGATCAGCAGCATTGAATTACGGGAGGCGATGGCCCCATCTATTAATATTATTGTAGACACAGTGCGTGACGCCCTGGACGAAACACCGCCGGAACTGGTTGCCGACTTAATGGAAGTTGGCGTCTGTCTGGCCGGGGGCGGCGCTCAGATTCAGGGGTTGGCCGAACGTATTGAGGACGTGGTTAAAATGCGGGTCTGGATTGCCGAAGATTCAATGACTTGTGTTGCCAGGGGAGCAGGCCGCGTCTTGGAAGACCTGGATAATTACAAGCGTGTTCTGGTTGGCCTGGACCGCGGCAGTACCCATCATTAAATCCCATGAATCTCAACAATACCCAATCGAGAGTCCGTTGGGTGATATTCATCATTCTGATCCTGGGGACTGGCTTTTTGCTGGTTCTGGACAGCACTGGCAATATAGATGCCTTTTATGGCTTTCTTGAAGACCCGGTTTCAGGCGTACTTGGATTGACGAATGCCCCGGCAACTATCGTCCGAAAGCTGCTGGCTGGCCCGGAGGATTTGCAGCAAGCGCAGGCCGAAATTGAATCGCTGCAATTACAGTTAGATGCAGCCCAGCGCCGGATCGAGGAGCTTCAAGAGGTCGAAAGTGAATACCAACTGCTGTTAGACCTCTTTAACCGGCGGCGGGAAGCTCCAGAACAGCAAGGTATTTCAGCGACTATCATTGGACAGGACACCAGCCCTGTTTTTCGGAGTATTATCATTGATCGCGGCTCTGATGATGGGGTACTGGTTGGGATGCCGGTCGAGAGTTCTCAGGGGTTGGTTGGGCAGGTGTATCGAACGACCAAACATTCAGCCCAGGTTATCCTGATCACCGACAATATCAGCAGCATCCCGGCCCGGCTTGGCACGTCCAGAACAACGGGCCTGGTGCGCGGCGGCGGTTTGGGCGGTGCAATGACTCTGGACTGGGTGCAGCCTGAAGCGCAACTCCAGGTCGGCGAAGTTGTTTTGACATCTGGCCTGGGTGGTAAATTTCCGCAGGATATGGTTATCGGCCATATCCTCGAAGTTGACAGACAGGAAGCGGATCTGTTCCAACAGGCAGTTGTCCAACCGGCGGTTGATTTTGACTCTTTGGAAGTAGTCTTTGTCATAACCAGTTTTAGAGTCATTGACACCAGTATTTTTGACGATCCGCCTGAAAGTGTCCCCACGAATCCGTAAGAAAGATTAGAAATCGGCCGAAACGATTGCGCCCAATCGCCCACTCTCCGTAAAATCCGTGATTGGAAGAACCCAACTACCAGGGTCTTAGAGGTTTGCCAGGCACCTGGACTTACAAAGCGTTGTTACTCCGCCTCTTGCTGGAATAAAGTGCCTGACACCTGGACAATACGATTTCATGCGGTCTATCTATCTAGCAGTTCCAATCATGCTCGTCCTGGGAATTCTACAGGCGACTGTCATACCCAAGTTCCCGGTATTGGGCTTTGTGCCGCTGCCGGTTTTGTTGGTGGCGCTGGCCTGGGGGCTGCTCCATACGTTGGAAGAAGGGGTGGTGTGGGCCTTCATCGGCGGCCTGTTTGTGGACCTGTTCTCGATTGGCCCACTGGGGGCTACTTCTCTGGCAATGATGGCGGCTGTTGCGGCCGTTGTTCTCATCCAGAGAAATTTTCCCCAAAGTCGGGTGCTGCTTCCCCTGATACTTGGCTTTCTGGCCTCGATGGTGTTTTGGTTTGTCTATTTGCTTATCTTGAGAATCGTCGTGCCTTTAATCGTTGGCGATCCGGCATTGGGTATTAATCTGTTATTAGAGGGAACCCGGAACCCTGGATTATCGGCCGATATTTCCCAGCAGTACAGCATTAACCAGGTGACTTTTGGTTATGGTCTATTACAATCTTTTGGTCACGCTCTGTTGGTCTTGCCCGTTTACTGGATAATCTACACGGCCGAACGGCTGCTCACACCCCGTCGGGTCGAAATCTAACTAACGGCTGGTCGCTGATTACTGAGACAGGAGTTTGTCATGTCAAGAATGGGATGGGAACGTATTGAAGATGAAGAAGTACCGGAAGAGGATGCCGGTGTACGCGGCCGTCTCTTTTTTATGCGTATTGTCTTTGTAGTTGGGATTGCTATTCTGCTATATCGTGTCTATTGGCTCCAACACACCCAAGGGGCCGAACTGCAAACCCAGGCCGAGGACAACCAGATTGCCCGCCTGCTTATTGACGCTCCGCGAGGGGTTATGTTTGATCGCAATGGCGAGCCACTGGCTGTTAACGACCCCAGCTTTAATGTGACCATTACCCCCGCCTTTTTGCCCGACGATGATGCGGAACGGCAGGCAATTTATGAACGGCTCTCTGTTCTCACTGGCGTTCCTGTGACCAATACGCTTCAACAGAGTTCCCTGTTGGAATCGGCCGATCCCTCTATGGTCAGCACTTACAGCCGTCTGGCCCAATTGTATAACGCGCCTGTAGACGAAACCCTGGATATTACTGGCATTGTTCCCGAACTGCCGGACAGCATTGAAGCCATCGTCAACCGCTATAGTTTCGCGCCCTATCTTCCAACCACTATCAAGGCTGGCATCCCCATCACGTTGGCTTATACCATTGAGCAAGAAAGCGTCTTTTTGCCGGGAGTCAGGGTAATTGAAGAGCCGATCCGCCGCTATCCAAGTGGGGAATATACCTCGCATATCGTTGGCTATATGGGGCCAATTCCAAATGAGAACTGGCTTGACCTCGGTTATCAACGGAATGACCGGGTCGGCTGGGCCGGGCTGGAATCTTCTATGGAAATCGAATTAGCCGGGCAGAAGGGCGAACGGCAGATTGAAGTAGATTGGACGGGGCGGGAACTGCGCCAGATTGGTCCAACCATTGAACCTGTCCCCGGCCAGAATCTACATTTGACCATTGATCTCGGTTTGCAAATGGAAGCCTATAAGCTCCTGGAAGCGATGATGGAAAAGCGGCGAAACACCCCAGATTATCTCACCCGGCGGGCGGTTGAGGTCGAGCAGGGGGCTGTCGTTGTGCTGAACCCCAATACCGGCGAAATCCTGGCGCTGGTTAATATCCCAACCTTTGACAACAACCGTTTCTCGACTGAAGTGCCTGTTGATTACTATTTGAGCCTTGCCCGAAACGACTACACGCCGCTTGTCAACCACGCCATCAGCGGAACCTATCCACCTGGCTCTACCTTTAAGCTGGTACCCGCTTCCGGCGCGTTGCAAGAAGGGGTCATTTCGCCATTCCGAACCCTGTTTGATCCCGGCCAGATCACGATTCCGAACCGTTTTGCGCCGAATGACCCAGGACGCGCCCAAACCTTTGTCTGCTGGCTCCGTTCAGGGCATGGGTTCATGAATATGATTACCGG
>JBAPRX010000569.1:0-5149 GCA_049281335.1 Promineifilaceae bacterium (SeqCode) | reverse complement strand
ACCTGAAGACCAGCTGGAAAGAACCCGAGCCTATGCCGAAAAAATGGGGTACGAAATTGTTGATGAGGGGTTAGATGTCATCTCTGGAACTTTTATTCTTGCCCGAACGACATTTAATCGTTACCTGGAAATGATGTCAGAAGGTCAGTTAGATATCATTGTTGTTGACATTCCAGACCGGTTAGGTCGAGGAGATGCGATAGCCAAGTGTGAACTTCTGGCAGAATTGAACGGTGGAAAAATCGTGTATGCCCAACCAGGGCGAGATGATTCAACAATTGAAGGCATGGCGTTGAAATTAACTGACTCCCTGGTGTCCGGGATTGAGCGGATTAATATTCGTCGGCGAACGATGAATGGCAAGAAGAAATGGGCCAGGAACGGCCGCATAATTGCCTCAGCTTATCGCCCATATGGGTATCGCTTCTTGAAAGAATTCGATCCACGCACCGGAGAAAAAATTCATTGTGAGTTGGAAATTGTTGAAGAGGAAGCGGAGATTGTCTTAGAAATATTTGAGTGGTGCGCTTATTCGGGATGGACGGCAAACCGTATCGCTAAGGAGCTTTCGAAGAGAGGTGTCTTGACAATCTCCGACAAAGAACCCCACTTGCGCAAGAAGAAAAGGAATTTGAAGGGGCACTGGCATAAAGATACCGTCTACGCAATGTTAATCAACACAACGTATAAAGGCGAATGGCGATATATGAAGAACGTCGTCAAACGAATCGATACGATGGAAGGTGTTCGGACACAAATCAGCCAGCGGGATGAAAAGGAAATGATCGTGGTTAAAGTGCCGGCGATTGTTTCGCCGGAACTCTGGCAATTGGTCCAAGATCGTATTCAGGAAAATTCTCGCCGATGCTTTAAGCCAACAAAATATAAATATCTACTACGCAGTCTTATTCGTTGTGGAAAATGTGGCGGAGCGATGGCAGCTAAATCTCGCGTTTACAAAGGGAATCGGAACTGGCATTATCGCTGTATCCGAAGATACCAGTATGGGGTTAATGCACCTGACACTTGTTCTTCACGCAACATACCTGGCCCGAAGGTAGAGAAATTGGTTTGGGAGTATTTGGTTGGCTTGCTGATGGATGAAGAACTCCTATTTGGAAAAATTGCTTTCCAACGGGATGAGGACAAAGAAGCACGATTAGGGATTCAACAGGAAATTTCCCGATTGGAATTGCAAAACCAAAAAGCCCTCGGCAAGTTGGACGTTTTCCTGGAATTATATGGGGAAGGAGGACTTTCAAAATCTGGTTACCTGGCCAAGAAAAAACAGATTGAGGGAGAAATCAATCAACGAAAGACAGAGATCGCGAAATGGTATGAGCGCTTAAAGGAAGACTTACCTCTTTCACCTGGTGCAGAGGCAGAACTTAGGCGGTTCCAGGCGAAGATTCGTAGTCGTTTGGGCCAGGCAAACTTTAAGCAGAAACGACGGATTTTCGATATCTTACGGTTGAAATGTATTTACCACGATGAAACTGGTCAACTTGTAATGAGTGGAATTTTCGGCTCAGAAGCCCTGCGCCTGGATGATGACGACGAGGAAGATGATAATCAGGGTGGAAAAAAAGGGGGAGAATACTCAATTGAAGCGGGGAAAGTCACCTCTCAAGACGGAGAACTTGTGCATATTACCGGCAGCTTCAAACAAAAAGCACTTCCTCTGGCACTTCATTAGTTCATTATGATCCAGATCGTAATGCTATCATTTTTACGCTGGTTATCCAAGTTGGGAAGGCGAATTAGGATTATTGAAGTATGACGTTTAGGTTCATTCCTTGTGGTTGCGCTCTTGTCGCTCGTTTGCCACAAGTTGACAGCGTCCCGTTTGAATTCGTCGGTGTAGGTTCGTTTTTTTCTTGTCATGGTTTCCTCCAAAAAAGTGTACTATACCTTTTTTCTATATCCACTTTTTTGGGGGGATCCTCAGTAATGGAAGGCCTGTACTGACAAACAAGATCGGATTGGTTCCCAAACAGATTCGCGACCGTACAACTGGTTCATCTCCTGTTACAAGCGTGCATTCAAACGCCAATCATAATTATCATAACGAACTATAAAATCATCGCCCATTGAAAGCAGCGCCTGACGTTGGCCCTCATCTGGGAGGTAGTCTGATAAAAAACGTTTGATGCCCTCCCTTCCCCCAAAATCGGTCGAATACCAGCTGAAAAGCTTAGATAAAACAACCTCTTTATTTTCTAAATCAACCTTGACTGTTGAATCAAGAAACCCTTTAGTGGCCAGATCAAGCTGCTGTTCCAGCTTCTCAGTTTCATAAGCCTGGATCGGTGGACAGGAACGGCCGCCACAATTCAACGCAAAATGGATCCGCGGATCTAGTGGCAATGCCCAGCCAAGTCGCCGATCCCCGTTGGAAAAATGGACCCAGGGCACATACGGATTTCCCTGGTTGCCCCGCAGGATACCATGTTCAATATCTTCAAGGCTCAGTCGCTGTCCACCCACCAAATAAGCCGCCTTGCGGAAAAAGGCTCGCCCGCCAATCACTGCTTCAGAATTGCTTTCCTCAATTCCGAAATAGATCACAGCGTCTAAAATCAGTGTATTATAAAGATTGATCCAAAAGGCTCTTGCTGCTTTCAGAGAGGAAAGTTTGGTCGGATTAAAATCCCGTAAGGCAGCTAGACGTGCCTGCCAGTATCCGGCATAAGCCTCGCTGGTCCTCAGAGCGGCATAATCAACTGTCGAGCCGTCTGCACTTATCACAGAGTGCATTAAATCCGTGATGGTTTTCTTCAATTCGCCAGCCAGATCGGCCGTAGGTGATAATGACCCCTCTTCACATTCACCGTTAATCACCATCGAATTATTCGCCGAGGCTTTATGGTTTAATATCAACTCCCGAAGTCGGATGAGTCCATTCGTCAGACGCGAACCATAGCTAACAGGTGTTATAATTGTCACTGAATAATTGGGTGTCTTATCTTGAACCATAACCCTTTCTCTTACATCTTGAGCTAAGCGTCCACGAAAGCAGCGGGAAATCAAAAATGAAAATCACTCGAATTTATTCAGATTCCAATGGCGAGAGTCATTTTGAAGACATCGACATACCGCTTGCGGATTCCGGCGAGATCGGGACGCTCTCCCGGATCCAGAAAGCAACCGGGATAATCTTTCGTGAGACCGCCGGAGACTACGACTTCGCCTGGCACAATTCCCCGCGCCGACAATACGTCATTATTCTTGAAGGAGGGGTTGATTTTACGGTTTCAGATGGAGAAACGCGGCGATTTGGCGGCGGCGATGTTGTGCTTCTTGAGGATACCATTGGTAAAGGCCACTACAGCAAAGCAGTGGAAGGGCGGCGGCGGAAATCGATTTTTGTTACCCTTGACTAATAGAACTGACCATCTAATCAAATCGCAGTTTTCCCTCCTTATTCTAAGTATAAACTAATACCTCCTTTAGCATTTTTCAATCAGTGGCGGACTGAAGTTTCTTTAACGTTTCTGGCACCAGCAGGAAAAAGAGCCCTGCCGTAAGTAATCCTGCTCCTCCCATCAACAGGGAGGCCGATTGCAGAACGAACAGGTCTGCCACCGCGCCGACCAACAACGGTCCGCCAGCACTGCCCATATCACCGATAAACCACCATATACTCAAGAACGTGCCGGGCGCGTTCGCTGGGGCCAGATCTGCTCCAAGCGAGATCAGGGATCCGGCGCTCAAGCCGCTGCCAATACCCATGAAAAGAGACACAATCAGCAGACCCAAAAACGAGTTAGTCAGCGGTACAAGGGCCATGCCAATACCAAAAATCAAGTAGCTCGGGACGATGGCATATTTCCGCCCTAGCCGATCTAATATCCAACCGGCTGGATAAAACAGCGGTACTTCTACAGCCATGGACAAGCTGACAAGGAGACCAATCGTGCCGACGTCCAGCCCCAGCACATCGGCTGCATAGAGGGGAATAACAATCCGTCGCCCGCTTCTCACCATCAAGGCAAAGACACGGGCCACCCCGGCGGTCGCAAGGGGACGGCCGTTCTCAGACAGCACTTCTCTGTAATGTTTTCGGAGGGCAGCCAACGTAAGCGGGGGATTTCTGACCTTTGCCAAGTCGGCCGGCAAGTATCGGGCGACACAAAGTAAGGCTAATAATATTGCCAGGCTGCAGATAAAAAATGGTAAACGCAAACTCACCCTGGAAGCCACTAGACCGCCCACAGCAGGACCTATCAATAACCCGGTCCGCATCAAACCCACCAGCAGCGCCGTCGGTTTGCCTCGCCGGGAATTTGGAATGGCGTCGGCAATGAAAGTATGGCGAGACACCTGAAAGAGGGCGATGCCCATGCCCCCAAATATCCGCAGTAAAATAACCTGGGGAACAGTTGCAGCCCAGATCAGGCCCAAGGTGCCTAAAGCCGCCCCTCCCAGGCCCAGCACATGAATACGGCGCGGACCCCAACGCTGTGACAACAGCCCGGCAGGCAAATCGCCCAGTACCATTCCCAGCGCTTCGCCCGCCAGAATTATACCGATTAGACCATAGGAAATGCCGAAACTATTAGCATAGAGGGGTAGTACCGGGATGAGCAAACCTTGGGAGAAGCTCGTTAAAAATGAGGGTAAATGAAGGGGGAAAATTAGCGGGTCTTGCGAAGTTCGATCCAATAAGGTAGTTATTTTTTTCATAGGTTCATGCAGAATCGCGTCAAATTCTTGTGTTTGAGTCCTATCGGACCTTAAATGCTCATGGCACATCCGTCGCCGCGTGGGTCGCTGCCCCCCCACAAGACGCCGCTGTCGCGGTTGCGGAGGATGACATGGCCTTTGCCGAAGACGGAACGGCCGAATCCGGAGACCCCTTTTACATTATGCCCCATGGCCTCCAAGCGGCTCATTGTATCCGCAGGAATACCCGCTTCCAGGGCAACCTGGCCCAGCGGGTCGCCGCCGGAAAGATAATAGCGGGGCCGATCCAAGGCCGCCTGCGGATCGAGACCATCATCAACCAACGCCACCATCATTTGGGTATGGCCCTGAGGCTGCATAAAGCCCCCCATAACGCCCAAACAGGCGAATAGACTATCATCGTCGGCGTGGGTTGCTATGGCTGGGATGATGGTGTGATATGGTCTCTTCCCGGGTGCCGGGA
>JBAPRX010000568.1:0-17053 GCA_049281335.1 Promineifilaceae bacterium (SeqCode) | reverse complement strand
TCCAAAAACTGCTCCGCATGGCCCGGAGTCATTGGGTTATCATTACCGATTTGCGGAGCCATAAAAAGTTGCAGCCCATTCGTGTGGGTGATAATACGCCTTTCAATTTCCTGGCGCTTCAACTGGTCCGGAGCCATTGTAAGCAGTTGGCTCAAGTCTTGTCCGGAGGAAACCTTTAATTGGTGCCGGACACTGCCACCATTGGCTCGAAGTTCGGCCAGAATGACGGAGTTGCCCTGTTTAGCAAGGGTAACAGCCAGATTAATGGCAATGGTCGTGACGCCCACCCCGCCTTTAGAACCCATGATGGCAACTGTTTTGGCAGCCATAGGACGAGAATAGTTGGCCCGCATCAGCAGCGCTTTGGTTCGAGCCATCAGCTCTTTTGGCTCCACCGGCTTGTGGATGTAATCGTCCACTCCAGCCTCAAATCCGTCCACCTTCTCATCAACGCCCCCCAGGGCACTGAGCATGATGATCGGGATTCGGGCCGTAGCAGGACGGGTACGGAGCCGCCGAACGACTTCTAACCCATCCATAAGCGGCATCATCCGGTCCAGGATGACAATATCAGGCTTGAACTCATCTGTTTTTGCCAGCCCGTCAATACCACTCGTGGCTATTTCAACGCTGTATCCGGCCTTATGGAGGATCAACCCCATCATCTTTAGAAGGCCAGGATCGTCATCAATTACCAGAATCTTGGGTTTTCGAGCCATTGTCTTTTCTCCGCATCTTAATTGTCGCCATTACTCACACAATTTTGCAACAGTACGTTCGTCCCAAACAGAAATAAAGGGGAACCCCGATAATAACGGCCGAATGTCTCTTGGTTGAATGTCCCTTACTCTATTCCCTTATGATAAAGGAATTATGCTGGATTTAGGCCGTCCAGGTGGTGAAGAGTTCGTGAAAAGTGGCCGTTTAAGCCATGCTGCTCAAACAGCGAATATCGGCTATTGAGGAAAAAACAGGCTGCCACTGCCATTTGCCAATTTCGGACACCAGCAGTCCGCCCTCTGATAAAACAGCAAACAAATAGCCATCAATCGGGAAAAATCGCTCAACCATATCATTCGGCCAGGGTGCTTCCGTGCCGTTGTGAATGGGCGTCCAACTGTGACCGGCGTCTTTCGTTTCCTCAATACGGCCGTTTCTCTCTACCGAACTGGCAGGCCCAAGCACCAGATGGTCAGGGTCATTGGGGTCAACCCAGACAGCCCGACAATAGTTATCATAGCGCAGTTCCCAATTGTGGCCCCTATCCTGGGAAAGATAAAAGCCGCCGCCGGTCGGCGCATAGACCCTATCGGTGGCAGTGGGGTGAACGGCCACCGAATGGACATCAGGATGGATAAAGCCAGGCTGCGGACGGCCGAAACGGGGGACGCCGTCGCTGCCAGAAGACAAAGACCAACTTTGCCCCTGGTCATCCGAGACCAGCAGCCCGCCAACCTCAACAGCCGCATAGAGCCGCTGCCCTTGAAAGGCGAAGCCGCGCACGCAGCCCGCTTCGGGGGAGTAAGGCAAGAACCATTCCATCTTGTCCCGTAATCGGCCGACTTCCGGCTTTCCCCCCCAACTTTCTGCCCCATCGCGGGAGACAAAAAGGCCCGCCGGTTCCGTCCCGGCAAATTCCAGGTCTGAAACGGCCGGATGGTAAGCCAGCCAGCGCACATGCTGAAGCGCAAGCCCCTGGTTGACCGCCCGCCAGCTTTGGCCACCATCGTCCGAGCGTTGAACGCCCTGCGTTGTACCGGCCAAAATGACCCCCTCGCGGGCAATCACACTCGTGACCTGATAGTCCGTCAGGGTGCGGCTCACTTCCTGGGCAGTTCCATTCTCATACTGCCCGATGATCAATCCATTGTCAGTTGCCAGGTAAAGGTGCATAGTCGGCCTCTTGGGGTATGGGTAGTCGTAAGTCAGTCATAAAAAGTCTGAAACGGTTCCTTCAAAAATATGAGAAAAAGGACGCGGAGACAAGGTACATTTAAGCAGGTTAAGTATAATCTTATGGTAATGGTGAAATCAAGCGTCATAAAGATCTGGATTGGAGCGGGGCTGGTTTTGCTGGCCCTCTTTTCAATGGCTGGTTGTCGTGATGCCGCAGCGCCAACAGCATCGGCCGTTTCCGCCAACACCATAACCGCAGCCATCACCCCGCCTGAACCAACGGAATCATCGCTTCCGGCCCCGGCAGCAACCGGTACGGCCGTCCCGACAGAAACAGCCATTCCCACAGAAACACCCACCCCAACCGGGACACCCTCCCCTTCTCCAACGCCCACCTCACCCCCGGTACGTTTTGCCGTCATCGGAGATTATGGTCTGGCAGGGGCCGAAGCCCAGGCAGTGTCCGAACTGGTGAAAGGCTGGCAGCCCGATTTCATCATCACAACAGGAGACAACAATTATCCCAACGGTTCGGCCGAAACGATTGACGAGAATATCGGTCAATACTATGCCGAATACATCTTTCCCTATACCGGCACCTTTGACCCCGGAACGGCCGTTCCCATCGGACAAAACCGCTTTTTCCCCACCCTCGGCAACCATGATTGGGACGCGCCGGGCATTGACCCCTACCTGACCTACTTCACCCTACCCGGAAATGAACGGTACTATGACTTTACCTGGGGGCCGGTTCACCTCTTTGCACTGGACACCGACTCCCGCGAGCCGGACGGCGTTTCGGCCGGATCGGTGCAGGCTGCCTGGCTGGAGGAACGACTGGCAGCATCGGACTTACCCTGGAAGATCGTCTATGGGCACTTGTCGCCCTATTCGTCGGGGATACAAAGCGGAATTGCCTGGATGGACTGGCCCTTCCAAGCCTGGGGCGCGACCGTCTTGCTGGCCGCCCACGACCATCTTTACGAACGGATCGTGCGGGATGGCTTCCCCATTCTTATTAATGGATTAGGTGGTGGGCCGCGATACGAGTTTGAGGAGATCGTTCCCGGCAGCGAACTCCGTTACCGGGATAAACACGGCGCAGTGCTGATAACGGCCGATTGGCGGCAAATAACCTTTCAGTTCTTCGCTGTGGGTGGGGAGTTGATAGACGAGTACAGAATTGAAAACAGCTAACACCACCACCTGCTCCGGCCGGTGTCCCACTGAGCCAGCGTCACCTTAAACTTAAAACCTCCCGGAAGTTTCTTACTTCCGGGAGGTTGGGATTACTTAATTAACCGTGTACTGAAGCCTGAACCGGTCGAAAACAAACTTTAGTAACAATAATGATATTCGCCGCCACCACTGTAGGTACACTGGTCTACCAGTTGAGCGTCGCTGTTATACAACTTGGCAATATCACTATCGTTCAACCAGATAGGGATAACAGCCATCCAGTAATAATTCGGAAAAGCATTCACCCCAACCTTGGTCCAAACTCTGACAGTGACGCCCCCTTCCAGAACAAGCTCTGGAAAATAGAAGGGGTCATGAAGGATTTTCCCACTCCCATCTGGCTCGTTGATAGTCGTCGGGGCGATATACCAGCCGGTAATATCTTCGGGCATACCACCACGATTTGTTACCTCGATAAATTCATTTTCAACGTCATCACCTGGAGGATTGAATTCGATGAAAGAAATTTCAACTTTTGCAGGGGACGGGACAGTATTGGTTGGTGTTGGTACGGAAGGGGTGTTGGTCGGAGAAGGGGTGGGCGTGTTGGCTGGCCGAAGCATAACAGGCATATATCCACTTGGGGTTAAGTCGAGACTTTCTAACTCCGCAAGATGGGCAAACAACGGCGAAAGCGCAACGCCACTGACGAAAACGATCAGCACTATCCGTAGAAAATAGCCTAATCTCTTATTCATAAAGGAAACCTGGGTGAAGAACCCGGCTTATCCAGTTATCTATCAGATAAGCGCCAAAAATATGCCTCCAGTAGGACTCGAACCTACAACCTTAGCATTAAGAGTGCCCTGCTCTGCCAGTTGAGCTATGGAGGCTTTTGGCCCGGTTAAGCAAAGCAATGCTTTTCCAGACGGTTGAACACACTGCTAATGGTGATTTGTTCCCGGTAATTATCCTTTTTTTAATCTCATTTGCAAATCGTGTTAAAATTTGCCATGCTTTTTCAACCAGCAGACACGAATAAGACCGTCATCTTCCTTCACATACCCAAAACGGCCGGAACAACGCTGGATCAGATCATTTACCGCCACTACCGATTCAAAGAAGTGTACCAGACTGGCCTGATCGCTCAACAGGGAGTGAAAGCCTTCAAAGAAATGAGCGAAGAAGAGCGGAGAAGCTACCGGTTGTTGAAAGGCCAAAGAGAACCTGAAAAATCACATCGAGATTGTGGCCCTCCCGGAAGTTTCTTCCACTAAATCATTGCTCATAAACAACTTCCGGCAGGTTGGGATTACTGATTGTTAGTTTCCGACAACAACCAATCACGACCCACTTCTGACCGTTCACCGTTTACTGACTACTGCCCACCGGCTCCGGTGTCAGAAACTCAGCCAGCACCCAACCCGTCCGTCCCTCAGAGATGATCTGCTGCCAGGTTCCTTCGTCATTCGTAACCACATCATCAAGCAAAATAACAACCGTGTCCGCCTCCAGAAAAGCCAGCAGTTCCGAATTGCCAGACGGTTCCTGCCGCAAATTCAACCCATATTGATAGCTAACAACGGCCGTTCGAGGCGTTGCTGTCGGGGTTGATGTCGCCGTCGGCGTGTTAGTCGGCACGAAAGTAGGGGTGGCCGTCGGCGTTTGGGTCGGCGTCGCTGTCGGCGTCCGGGTCGGGGTCAGTGTAAAGGTCGGCGTCGGCGTAAAGGTCGGCGTTGGCCCCGGCGTAGCCGTATTGGTCGGCGTCGCCGTTGGCGTCTGGGTCGGCGGAACAAATGGGTCTAGCTCCGTTGTCGGAATAACAATCAAATTAAGAGCAACTTCCCGCTGGAGTTCCGTCGCAATAAAAAGCTGGAAATCCACCACCGCCTGGTGGGGTATATCCCTGCTGGAACGGACAGTAATGGCAAGATCAATGGCCGAAGAATTCAAACTCCCAACACTAATATCCGAGACGGTAGCATTGAGATAGTCGACCGAACCTTCCCTGACCAGTTCCCGAATTTTGGTTTGTGTAGCAGATTCCTGGGCCAGTCTATAAGTCGTGACAGCTAAGATCGTCGTGATAATAGTGAGCAGCACCAACGCAATACGAACACTGCGAAGACGAACCACCTGGTTCTCCTTACTGGTTGGGGCCGGACGAAAGCCCAAAAGCAGGAAGATCACGGCCGAAGCAGAACTGATAGCGATCAGGTTGGTCGAAAACAGCAGCAGCGCCCCCAACCCTTCTATCCACTGCTGGGCGGCAAGGGCAATACCGGCGCTGGCAATCGGCGGAACCAAAGCAGCCGCAATAGCAACTCCCGGCAGTGCGGCCGAAGCGTCAGAACGACAGAGAGCATAAGCAACCGCCATACCGGAGAAAATAGCAATCCCCAAATCGAGCAAGGTGGGCTGGGTTCGGGCCAGGACTTGTTGGGTCAGTGGTTCCTCAAGAGGCAGCAGTCCGGCCAAAAATCCAACCAGAAGCGCCAGGACAAAGCCTCTCAAAACCGCCCCAATTGCCAGCCGGAGAAAGCGCGGGTGGCCTAACACAATCGCCAGCCCCAACCCGGCAATAGGCGACATCAAAGGTGCGACCAGCATAGCGCCGATAACAACGGCCGCGCTGTTGGCTAACAGGCCCAAAGCCGCAATCGCCGTCGCCAGCCCAATAAGAATAAAGAAATCAATATCCGGTCTGGCTCCCCGCCGGATTCGGACATAAGCCTGAGTTCGCTCGCTCAGAGACATGCGGGGGAAAATGTCTTGCAAAGCCCACCCAAGATTCCGCATCAAATCCCCAACCCGACTGTCCGGCTGGCGAACAACCATTACCGGCTTTTTAGACTGCCGGACGACGGCCGCCGGAATGTTGCCAAAGAGGGCCTTATCCAACGTACTCTCCTGACTGGCCCCAATAATGACCAGATCATGGTCCTTCCCGGCTTCATCCACAATGCCGTCAATGACCGAACTACAGGTGATGAGCTTACTTTTCACCCGGTCATTGGCATCTATAAAATTCAACACCTGGCGCAGCCGAGAACGGCCGAGTGCTTCCTCATTCGGGCCAAGATGGTCCAAAGCAACATAGAGGGCTGTCACTTCCGCTTCCTGGGTGATTCCCAATATCAGATTAAGCGCGTGAAGGGTGTTGGGGCCGGCCGAGGTCGGAACAAGGACTTTTAGGATCCCATCACTCACAATATCCCAACTATTCGCCTCTTCCTCCCCCTGCGAATCATAGATTTCTCCCCGCACCGCCCCAACCGTACAAGGCAGCTTATTCAGCCCTGGCCAGTTTGAATTGGATGAGTTAATCAAAAGAAAATCAACATCGCCATGCTCAACTGCAAACCGCAGGGATTTTCTTTTGTCCTTGCTTTCAATGATGACAGAATAAACGGGGATTTCGTCTTCAAAAAAAACTTTTGCCCGATTATGGAGATGAATCAACTGTTCTAATTCGTCTTCATTGTATTCAGGCAGGATGGTAGCCAAAATCAGCTCCCCATTATGAGCCTTGACTAATTTTTCCGCTAATTTCCAGGTAGCGCCGGGCTTCTCTCCAATCGAAAGCAAGATCAGGGTTCGCCAGGTCTTTCCCTCTGGAAATCCGCCCTCCAAAATCCGCATTTCATTAGTATAATCGGATACGCGCCAATATGCTATAATCGCTGCCGTACAGAATTGTCAGGCTGCATATGCCTGAATCATAGAAGGAAACGGAAATGAAAAAAGTTGTTCTATTAAGTTGGTTGGTTTTGATATTGGCCGCTTGCAGCGGCGGAAACAGCAGCGAACCAACGGCTGAAGTGCAGCCAACAGACCCGGTTGTTTCGAGCGCCGTCTCAGATATACAAATTGCAGTTGCCTCCAACGATTTTGCGACCGGGGCACCGCGTATCCCTTTTATCTTATTTGATGGACCAGATGAGGTCGCAGACGCTCAAAGCGTTCAGGTATCAGCCTTTGATTTGGCCCAAGAAACCCGTCAGGTTGGTTGGTCGGGGGCAGCCATGAACTACAGCGACTATGAAGTTCCTTATTGGGTCGTTTACCCCGAAGTGGAAACGGCCGGAAATTGGGGGCTGCTGGCCAAAGTAACCCTGGCCGATGGCTCTGTGGTTCAGGCTCCTTTCACGGTTCAAATCAGCGACCAGACGGAAGCCCCCGCCATCGGCAGTCCCGCCCCGCCCAGCAATAACCGAACGCTGGCAACTGAACCGGACATCGCCAAACTAACCTCCGGCACCGACCCGGAGCCGGGCCTTTACCAGATGACGGTCGCCGATGCCTTGAAGTCAGGACGGCCGACTGTCGTGACCCTGGCAACCCCCGCCTTCTGCCAGACCCGCATCTGCGCCCCGGTTGTAAAAAGCGTAGAAGCTGTCTACGACGAATACAACGAGCAGGCCAATTTCATCCATCTTGAGATTTACAAAGATTTTCAGACCTTGGAAACGGCCGATGAGGTTGCCGAATGGGGACTCCCCAGCGAACCCTGGACTTTCGTCGTCAATTCTGACGGCATCATCACTGCCCGGCTCGGCGGCCCCGTCTCTCCCCGCGAACTGACAGAAGCATTGACAGCGATTCTGCCCTGATCAACTCAAAAGAATGTCTGTAACAGAAGCAGAGCAGCCATCCCGATCAAAATCGTCAGGAAGATGTTTTTGCTGCGCCAGGCAATGAGGATTGCCAGCAAACCGGCCAACAACCGAAAATTGCCCAAAGAGATGTCCAGATTACCACTGGGAGCCAGCAGTTCCGGGAGAATGATAGCGGTCAGCGCGGCGGGCGGCACAAAACGCAAAGCCCGCTGCAAGCCGTTGGGAATGGAATAACGGCCGAATAACAAAATAAATGACAGCCGGGTCGCAAAGGTAAACAGGCCAACGACCAGCATGATAAGCCAGAACGACATATTCTACATTACTCGTAATACCCCCCAATCGTATTATCCTTCGGCGCGTTCGTCAGCGTCACACCAATAATATTGATATTCGCTTTCTCCAGCATCTCTTTCGCCCGTTCCGCATGATCCCGGCGGGTCTTCCCCGCTTGAACCACCAGCAAGACCCCATCCACCTTCGATCCCAAAATAGCGGCATCCGTCACAGCAATGACCGGCGGAGCATCAAAGAGAACAATATCGGCCATTTCCGTCAATCGCTCAATCACCTTATCCAACTTGGTAGAGCCAAGTAGATCAGCCGGGTTCGGCGGTTTAGCCCCACTGGTCAGCAGAAACAGATCCTCAACTGGCGTCTGTTGCAGAGGCGGCGGGCTGTTCTCATCTAAGAGCATATTGGTTAGCCCCGGTTCGAGATTTAGACCAAAGATAGTATGGAGAGACGGCCGTCGCAGGTCGCAGTCTACCAGAATCGTCTTCTTGCCCCCCTGCGCAATCGTCACCGCCAGATTGGCAATCGTGGTGCTTTTACCTTCTTCCGGCGCGGCTGACGTGATGACCAGCGTGCGAAGCGGCCGATCCAGGCTGGAAAACGAAAGATTCGTCCGTAAAGTTCGATAAGATTCGCTCACCGGGGAGCGCGGGTCGGTTAATGTAATCAAATTCATTGTAATAATTATACCACCTACTACTGCTGCTCCGGGATCGTCCCTATCACCGGAATTTCCAAATACTTTTCGACATCAACGGTGCGGCGGACAACGCCCGACTCAATCCATTCCAGAACAAAGATAACGATCAGTCCCAGGAGCGCCCCAAAGACAGCCCCCGCAACGGTATTGATCTTCGTGTTTGGCGTCATCCCAACGATTGTTGGATCATCAATAAACTCGGCGTCCACCCAATCTTCCCGGCGTTGATCAGCATTATCATCAATACGCCATTGGACAAAAAGATTTCCCCAGGTACGGGCAATATCATTTGCCAGGTCGCCGTCAGAATTCTCCACATTAATCTTGATGACAAAGCTGGAATCATCAGAAGCAACAGTCACATCCCCTAACAAATCCTGGGAGGTCATATCTAGCTTCAATTCATTAATCACTGCTTGGGCGCGGTAGGAGCTGTTGATCCACTGAACATAGCCTCGCAGAAGCGATTTTGTGGCCTCGGCCTGGCCCAGATCGGTGCGAGAAGGCTGCACCAACAGGCGTAAACTGGATTCATAGACGATTGGTTGGATGTAACTATAAGCAAAAGCCGCTGCGGCCGTTAATATCGCCAGCAAAATAATCAGCCAGCCCCGCTGGCGCAGTATCCGTAAATAATCCCCAATTTCCATCACAAAACTCCTGTTACTTCCTTGGTATCTCGCCCATCACCGGCAACCCCATCTCCTCCAACTCTTTCCGGTCGCGGACGGTGGGGTCAAGATAATCAACCAGAAAAGCCAGACCCAGCCCCGCCCCAACTGCCAGAACGACGCGCAGAGGAAGCTGCAACTGCTCCAATATTCCGGCCGAAATGGGATTGATTATCGGTTCGTCAAGCTGCACAAGCGCGGCCGTTTCGCCCCCCAACTGCGGCAAACCAACGTCGTTTTCTTCCACCAACACCTCGGCAGCAGCATTCATCATCACTTCCAAAGCTGCCGGGTCGCCAAAGGTCATAGAAAGAGTCATGATGCTGCGGGTATTATCGGCCGCAATACTGCCCCGAATAGCCCCGGCATCTATATTGGCCCCCGACTCCGCCAACTGGTCGCTGACCAATTGGGCAAATTGGCCGCTGCGAACCCAGTCCGTCAGGCCATTCACGATATATTCCGACGTTTGCCAGTTTGCCAGCCGTTCCTCATCCGATTCGGCCGCAGCTTCCGAAGGCTGCTGGCTCACAATAAACCGAATCCCGGCATTATAAGCCGTTCCCGGCGGAGAATACGTCACCAACCCAACAACCAGCACAACGGCCGTTGGAATCAACACCAACAACCAGCGCCGTTTCAGTATCTGCCAATACGCTTTCAGTTCCATCGCTCAGAGGCAGTGAAAAGTAGAATGACTTTTAACTTTTAACTTTTTACCTTTCACTTTTTACTATCCTTTAATTTTTCTTCAATAAAATTCATCATCTGCTTCTTAAACCGAGACACGTCGAACTGTTCCGCATGGCGGCGTATAAAGGCCGAGTTAACACTATTGGGATCAAACGATTCGACAGCTTTGATGATAGCAGCAACAGATTGTTCAGCAAACAACCGGCCTGTGCCAGGAATAACCGTTTCCTTCGCCCCACCGGCGGCGTAGGCAATCACCGGTCGTCCGGCCGCCATCGCCTGGATTGGAGCAATCCCAAAGTCCTCTTCACCCGGAAACATAAAAGCCCGGCAGTGAGCCATCAATTCCGGCAAATCCTCATCCGGGACATAGCCCAGAAACGTAATATTTGGCCCGGCCATCGCTTCCAACCGTTCCCGGTCTCGGCCGCTTCCGGCAATAAGCAGCGGCCGTTCCAACCGGTTAAAGGCTTCAATAAGCAAATCCATGCGCCGGTAGGGAACCAGACGGCCGACAATCAAATAATAATCATCAATCCGATTCGACGTCGGTTCAAAACGGCCGGTGTCAACAGGTGGGTAGATAATATCCGCCTCACGACGATATATCTTGCCGATTCGCCGACGAACCTCTTCCGAAATGGCTATGAAATAATCAACCCGGTCTGCCGCCAGCCGGTCCCACTGGCGCAGTTCGGTCAAAAAAGGCTGGAGCAGCAGGTGAACCAGGCGGCCGAGATTCTCCTGTTCAGCATATTGGCGGTAGCGCCAGACGTAGCGGGTCGGCGTCAGGCAGTAACAAATGTGGACCGTTTCCGGCCCGGTAATAACCCCATGACAAAAACCACTTTTGTTGCTCAACACCAAATCGTAGTCAGACAGATCAAATTGTTCAAAAGCATAAGGGTAAAGGGGAAAATAAAGCTGCTGTTTTCTATGGGCAAAGGGTAAACGGTTGATGAAGGCTGTACGAATGTCCCAGGAACACCAATGAGCGGGCATCTTCTCCGGCCAATAAAGAGAAGTATATATAGGGGCATTCGGAAATAGCTCAACCAGCGTTTCCAGCACATCTTCTGCGCCGCCAACCTGGTTCATCCAGTCATGTACCAATGCAACTTTCAAGTTTTCAGCCCTTTTTGGACAGTTCGAGTCGTCCCATGATGACTCCCCTAAATGCCCAGCCGTTCCATTCGGGCCGCCAGTTCCGCTTCCACTTCCAGGCTGTTCATGGCATCGTCTAATTGATTATCAAGGCTGCTGGACTGCACCTCCCAGGCGGCGTCAGCATGGTCCAGGCGGCGTCGAATATTTTCGGCCGCTTTGGCAACATCCTGGTCGCCCTGCCCCATCAGCGAGTCCAGTGACTTCATGGCTTTGGTTGAGAGTTCCTTAGCCTTCGCCAATTGCAGCAAAAAGGCCAGTTCTTCCCGTTCCTGTTTGGCAATGGCAAGCCGCCCCTCCAGTTTGACACGAACGTCGTCCAGTTTTTCGGCCGCAGAAACCTGCCGTTCCAGAGAGGAATCATAGGTCTTGATCAGTTCCAGAGCCGAGAGAAGCTGTTTTTGGGTTACCATCGCCTCAGTTTGCTTCCCGTTCTTTAAGAAATCGTCAACCAGGAAGTCGAAACGGGCCGCTTCGTTCGCCAGATTGTCCCGTCGCCGCTTGCTGGTTCGCACCTGGGCGATCATCGGTTGGATAGTACGAACAAATTCAGCCAGCTCTCGCTCCGCCTGACGTATATAGTCGTCATAAACAGCCAGATCACTCTTCTGGAGAGCCTCGTCGGCCATGTCATGTAGTTTTGCTCGAACCAGTATTCGTAATTTCTGAAATAGGGATGCCATAGAGCGTGATTATACCCGTTGACCGGACAAAGAAAAACGGCCGTTACAAAATTGTAACGGCCGTTTCCCGTTCCCCGCCTCTCAGTTTTGAAGTGTTTGGAGAAAGGCGGGGGAAACTATTGTCAGCAAAAAATGAAAAGTGAAAACTTTCCAGCTTACTTTTCACTTTTTACTACCCGCTTTTTACTGATTTAGTGGATGACGATTTCTTCCTCATCAAAGCCATTGGCTTTCGCCGCAGGCTGGTCTTCCGGCATCAATAATACCAGAAGAATATAGATAATAAGCGCATAACCGGTGCTAAGTGTCAGCAAGACAAAGAACAGACGAACCAGCACCGGGTCAATATTCAGATAGTTCGCCAGCCCCCCTGCAACACCAAAAAGCATACGATCTTCAGTGGAGCGGGTTAATTTTTTGTTATTCATGGAAATGTAACCTCCGTCATAAAGTGATGAAGTAATTGATATTACGCACCTGCTCTGGCGGTATTCCACCGAGCCAGCGTTGTGTAACGATGGGTATGAAAGCAAGGTAGTTACAATCAATTACTCAATTACAAGCCGGTTCACAATTGCCATTCACCCGGCCTGGTAATGATTATTATTTTCACCACTCACTACGAAGGTCATATCAAAAGGTTGCAGATTCCAGAATATTTATCAGCCAAAATTCGCGGCTAACCTATTGCAAAAAGCCCTAGCAGCCCACTTAACATAAACAAGGTAAAACGCCAGGCTACCAGGGGTTTTCCCTTTGCGCCTTCGCGTGAGGCTACTCAACCAAATAAGCCCACGCCCGCCGGTACTTCTCCAACCGGACCGCATCCTTCTCCTCCACCGACCGCAGACGGCGAATATCCATGTTGTGCTGCAAATCGGCCAGTTTCACCTTCTTGGCAATCGGGTTCGGTTTCAGGTGGCGGACATATTCATCATAGGGAACAGCTTCCTTATCATGTGTGAGCAGGCCAACTGCCACAACAACAGCGTCCGGCAGCCCCATCTCCCGCAAATCCGCCAGCGTGTAGTCCGTATCCTCAACCACATCATGCAGAACGGCCGTCATCATCTCCTCCTCCGTATCCATCTGCGCCATCAGGTGCAGCGGGTGAAGAATATAGGGTCGGCCGTATCTATCTTTCTGTCCCTTATGAGCCTCCACCGCCAAAACAATACAATCCTCTAGTAACGTCATCATTTCCTCCAATTCTCTTGACTTTTGTTGTTTTACCTTTCATTTGTGCTAGATGAGGAGGTTGCAAAACCACAAAAGTCTATTCTACCAACTGTCACCCACATTCCCCGGCCCCATCCTCAACCTTCTCCAAATATTCATCGTTGTTTCATTCTATAAGCCCAGGAATGAATGAAAGTTCAGAAAAAATCGGGAATACGGTAGGGGCGGGACCGGCGGGAGAAGCCAATATTGTCTCTATGGTGTTGGTTCCCGCCGGTCTCGCCCATTTATTTACCAATTACCCGTTTAATCATCTAAGCTTGATAATTTCCCCGCTCATCAAAAACCCATCCATTGGCATTTACGTCTAAGCGATTATAATAAGATGGACTATCTTAACATATCCCACGACCAGCATTCAATTAGGGTTCATTCAATAAAACTTTGGCATTTTCAGATTGGTTCAGTCTCCAAAGATTGAACCAACCTAACCAGGACAAATACAGTTGAACCCCAGATAAAAAAAGGAGTAATCATAATGAAAGCTGATTCTGTGCAAGCATTAATCGCACACCTGGACGGCGCAGTAACAATAAACGGCGAAACGGTAACAGTCGAAGATGAAACATTACTGCGCGAGAAAATAGACGGCGTCGTCTACACGGCCGTCTTCGGATCGGGTCTTGTCCGCGACACCGCCCGCTGGCTCCTATGGGAACTGGGCCAAACCCTCGGCATCTATCCCTCCTCCATCCACGACGTATACATGGCAATCGGTCATGGCAAAGCGCCCCACACCTTCACCGTCCCCGCCATGAACATCCGGGCCATGAACTTCAACTCCGCCCGCGCCGTTTTCCGGGCTGCCAACAAGATCAACGCCGGTACCTTCATCTTTGAAATCGCCCGTTCCGAAATGGGCTACACCGACCAGCGCCCGGCCGAATACGTTTCCTCCATCATTGCCGCCGCCATCAAAGAAGGATTTCGCGGCCCGCTCTATGTTCAGGGGGATCATATCCAGGTCTCCGCCAAGAGCTACGCGGCCGATCCCGACAAGGAAGTCGGCGCATTGAAAGATCTAATTCGAGAGGCCATTGACGGCGGCTTCTATAACATTGATATAGACACCTCCACCCTGGTTGACCTCAGCTACGACACCCTGGACGAACAGCAAAACACCAACTACTCCCTTTGCGCCCGGCTCACCGAGTACGTCCGCGAACAGGAACCGGAAGGCATCACCATCTCCTTAGGCGGCGAAATCGGTGAAGTCGGCGGCCACAACTCCACCGTCGAGGAACTAAACGCCTTTATGCAGGGCTACAATCGGGAACGGGGCGACGCCACCGGCATCTCCAAGATTTCCGTCCAGACCGGAACCAGTCACGGCGGCGTTGTCCTGCCCGACGGCACATTGGCCCAGGTTCAGGTTGACTTCGACACCCTGCAAGAATTGAGCCGGGTCGCCCGTGAGAAGTATGGCTTAGGCGGCGCAGTCCAGCACGGCGCATCCACCCTCCCCTCATCGGCTTTCGGAAAATTCCCGGAAATTGGCACCGTTGAAATTCACCTGGCGACCAATTTCCAGAATATCACCTTTGACAACCTGCCAGAATCTGTGGTTGACACAGCCTACAATTACGTTCTCTCCAATCTAAAAAACGAGTGGAAAGAAGGTAAGACCGAAGACCAGTTCATTTACAGCACCCGCAAGAAAGCCATCGGTCACTTTAAGCAGCAGTGGTGGGACTTATCTACCGAGGTTCAAGAAAAAGTCGGCCGTGTTTTGCAAGACGAATTTGAATTCCTGTTCGACAAACTCGCAATCGCCAATACCCGCGATTTTGCCAACAATGAAACCACAATCGTCCAGATTCATAAGGCCCGCCCAATGGAAGCGGCCGAAGAAGCCGACCTCGAAATCGCCAGCGACCTCGCTGATTAGTAACCTTAGAAACCGGGTTTTTGCCAATAACCCGGTTTCTTAACTTGCAAGAAATGACCCAAGTAAAAATCTGTGGCATTATCAATATCGAAGACGCCCTGGTAGCAATGGAAGCGGGAGCCGACTATTTGGGCTTTATCATGTACCCGGCCAGCAAACGCTATCTCACGCCCGACACACTCCAGGCCATCACCTCCCAACTGCGCCAGAGGGCCAACTGCCCAAAACTGGTCGGGGTCTTCGTGGATGATTCGGCCGAAACCGTCGCCCAACTCATGGAAACGTGCCAGCTGGACCTGGCCCAACTCAGCGGCGACGAACCGCCCGCCATGATTGGCGATCCGGAATCGCCCCTCTACGGTCGAAGCTACAAAGCCCTCCACCCCACCTCCCTGGCCGAAGCAGAAGCCGACGCCGAATGGTACACCGCCCCCAACAACGGCAACGGCAGCCCAACCTTGCACATGGACACCCATCACCCCACCCTGAGAGGCGGCACCGGATTAACGGCCGACTGGACCATCGCCGCCCATCTCGCTCAAACCACCCCCGGCTTCATGCTCGCCGGTGGCCTGAACCCCGACAACGTCGCCGAAGCCATCCGTGTCGTTCGGCCGTTCGCCGTAGACGTCGCCAGCGGGGTCGAGATACACCCCCACCAAAAAGACCACCAAAAAATCCGCGCCTTCATCCAAAACGCCCAAGCTGCTTACCTTTAACTTTAATTTTTCACTGTTAACTACTCGCAGGATACAACCCATGTCCCAACAAACACTCCCCAACGAGCGGGGAAAGTTCGGCCCCTATGGCGGCCAATTCGTACCGGAAACGCTGATGCCGGCTTTAGAAGAGCTGATCACCGTCTATGAAGAAGCCCGGAACGACCCCGCCTTCACGGCCGAACTCGAACACCTCCTCACAACCTATGTCGGCCGTCCTTCTCCCCTGACCCACGCCAGGCGACTCAGTGAACAGTTGGGCGGCGCACAAATCTACCTCAAGCGGGAAGACCTCAACCACACTGGAGCGCACAAGATCAACAACGCTCTCGGTCAGGCATTGCTCGCCCAGCGCATGGGCAAGCGCCGCATCGTCGCCGAAACCGGCGCAGGCCAGCATGGCGTCGGCACGGCAACCGCCTGCGCCTTGTTGGGAATGGAGTGCATCGTCTATATGGGAACGGTGGACATCGCCCGCCAGCAGCCCAATGTTTTTCGGATGAAGCTCCTAGGGGCCGAAGTCCGGCCTGTTACCAGCGGCAGCCAGACCCTTAAAGACGCCATCAACGAAGCCATTCGAGATTGGGTCACCAACGTAGACACCACCCATTACCTCCTCGGCTCCGTCCTCGGCCCCCACCCCTACCCCATGATTGTTCGAGACTTCCAAAGCGTTATCGGCCGAGAAGCCCGCCAACAGATATTAGACGCCTGCGGCCGTCTACCTGATTCCATCATCGCCTGTGTCGGCGGCGGCAGCAACGCAATAGGCATCTTCAACGCCTTCCGAGACAACGAAGAGGTCGAGTTAATCGGTGTTGAAGCTGGCGGCGAAAGCATCGCCAGCGGACATCACGCCGCCCGCTTCGCCGACCTGGACATCGCCCGCGTCGGCGTCCTGCACGGAACCAAGAGCTTCGTCATGCAGACCAAAGACGGCCAGATCATGGAAACCCACAGCATCAGCGCCGGACTGGACTACCCCAGCGTCGGCCCCGAACACGCCTGGCTGCGAGATCAGGAACGAGCCTTCTACACCTACGCCACCGATGAAGAAGCGCTGGAAGCCTTCCAAATTTTGTCAAAAACAGAGGGAATCATCCCCGCCCTCGAATCCAGCCACGCCGTCGCCGAAGCCCTAAAACGCGCCCCAAAAATGCGCCCCGACCAAATCCTCGTCGTCAATCTCAGCGGCCGGGGCGACAAAGACTTGGACACGGTAATTAACGAACTGGGTCTCGAATAAGTCGCCCTCCCCCAACACAATCAAAACACACCCAACAACCAACAACACGGTAGGGGTAGGAC
>JBAPRX010000567.1:0-1782 GCA_049281335.1 Promineifilaceae bacterium (SeqCode) | reverse complement strand
AGTTTGTTCCAACCCAATCCCATTCAGAAAATAGGGAATATTGTCCCCTTTACATCTATTTGGCCCTCTTATAAACTGTGGTAGGCTTTTCGTGGTGCAAATTGATCTTGCGTTATTGTTAAATCTTTGTATTTCGAGGCACACGCTACATGATAGAATGCGAAAAGCTGACCAAACGGTTTGATGACTTCACGGCCGTTCAAGAACTTTCTCTGCAAGTTGGACAAGGGGAGCTATTAGCTTTATTAGGACCAAATGGGGCGGGCAAAACGACAACTGTCCGCATGTTGAGCGCGATTTTACGGCCGACTTCGGGCTGGGCCAGAATTAACGGTCACGACGTGGTCGCCGAAGCCGATCAGGTGCGGCGGGCCATCGGGATGCTGACTGAGCAGCCTGGTCTCTATTCGCGCTCCAGTGGCCTGGAGTATCTGCTCTTTTACGGCCGACTCTATGGCATGAGCGACGCGGAGATTGAAAAGCGGGGACATGCCCTCTTTGACCGCTTTGACATGCCTGATACGATTCATCGCCGCCTGGGGGAATATTCCAAAGGAATGCGACAAAAGGTAGGCATCATCCGGGCCATGCTTCACAATCCGGCGGTGCTGCTATTGGATGAACCGACCTCGGCCATGGACCCCCACAGCGCCAAACTGGTCCGGGATTCCATCTCCGAGTTGAAGCACGACCAGCGAACGATTATTGTCTGCACCCACAACCTGGCGGAAGCAGAGATGCTGGCCGAACGGATTGCGATAATCAAGCGGGGCCAGATTGTGGCGGAGGGAAACCCAACGGAGTTAAAGCGGCAGCTGCTCGGCCGTCCCCAGCTTGAGGTGCAGGTGGATCGGCCGTTAAACGGCCAGATGAAGGAGCTGGAAGATTTAATCACCATCGAGTGGGTGTCAGACAATATTATTCGCTTCCGGGCCGATAACCCAACCATCACCAACCCCCAACTGGTGAATCGTCTGGTAGGTCTTGGCCTGGGGGTCGTCTCTTTGCAGGAAATCAGCCAGAGCCTTGAAGATGTTTATCTGCGCGTTGTCTCCGGCGGAACGGAAGTGAAGAGTAATCAGGTAATTGGGTAATTGACTACCTTGGATTACCCAATTACCAGTTACTTTTCAACCAATCAACGAGGATATTATCTATGACCACCCTTACGAACCCCATCAACTTTAGCCGCCAGGATTTGCAGATGGCTTTGATCGTTACCCGGCGGGAGGTGCGCGATTCTTTCCGGGACTGGCGCATTATTATTCCCATCGTCATTCTAACGCTGGTTTTCCCGGCAATTGCCAATTTCACCGCTTCCTGGCTGCTCAATTTCACGGAGCAGTTTGGGGCGGAACTGATCAGCGAACGGCTGGTTCCTTTCCTGCTGCTGGTGGTTGGCTTCTTTCCGATGTCTTTTTCGCTGGTGATTGCCCTGGAAACGTTTGTGGGTGAAAAGGAGCGCAAGAGCCTGGAGCCGCTGCTGGCGACGCCGTTGACAAACCGGCAGCTTTACCTGGGCAAGATGCTGGCGGCGATTATTCCGCCGATGTCTACCAGCTATCTGGGCATTGCCGTGTATCTGGTTGGGCTGGTCTTAACTATTGGTTGGGTCGTTTCGGCCGAATTGTTCATCCAGATTATCTTACTCTCAACCATTCAGGGCGTGATTATGGTGGCGGGGGCCGTCATTGTCTCCAGCCAGACAACCAGTGTCCGGGCAGCCAATCTGTTGGCGAGCTTTATCATTGTCCCGATTGCCATGCTGCTTCAGTTTGAGGC
>JBAPRX010000566.1:0-2875 GCA_049281335.1 Promineifilaceae bacterium (SeqCode) | reverse complement strand
GCGGGTCTTCTGGCTCAACGGCTGTGGGCGTTACCACCACTCTGGCCCCATAAGCGCGGAGGAGCAGAATTTTCTCCTGAGACATCTTATCAGGCATCACAAAGATACAGCGGTAGCCTTTGGTTGCTGCTGCAATAGCTAACCCCACACCAGTGTTGCCAGAGGTGGCTTCGACAATGGTGCCGCCCGGTTTGAGACGGCCGTCTTTTTCCGCATCCTCAACAATTGTTGGGCCAATTCGATCCTTGACTGAGCCGCCGGGGTTGAAGAATTCCACCTTTGCTGCAATAGTGCAGTTCAAATCTCTGGTGACAGAATTGAGCCGCACCAGGGGCGTACGGCCGATTGTTTCAATGATGTCGTTATATATTTCCATTTTCTTTATTTCGATTTTACCTTCCAGGGTTTGTCTTATTGTACCCGGAAAAAGACGAGGGAGGAAGTGAGATGGCTTTCTAAAAGATCAATAACAATAGGGACTGTCAATTTATGCAGGTGTCTATTATAATGCAGTTATAAATAACCAGTACAACAATCTATGATTTATAGGGAAATATTACAAGAAGGAGATCTTTCGTGACAACTCTTGGTACTGACTCTAATCCGCTTCGCGTGGCAATTATTGGGGCAGGGCCGGCCGGTTTCTATGCGGCCGACGCACTCTTTAAGCAAAAAGATATGGTGATAGAAGTGGATATGTATGATCGTCTGCCAACTCCGTTTGGGTTGGTTCGGAATGGTGTTGCCCCCGACCATCAGAAAATTAAATCGGTGACGAAGGTTTTTGACCGCACAGCCAAAAAACCTCAATTCCGATTTTTCGGCTACGTTGACTTGGGGCAGGATATTTCTGTTACGGATTTGATGAATCATTACCATCAAGTCATTTATACGACCGGGGCGCAGACAGATCGAAACCTGAATATTCCTGGCATTGATTTGATAGGCAGCCATGCCGCCACCGAATTTGTGGCCTGGTATAACGGACATCCTGATTATCGTAACTATGAGTTTGATTTAACTCAGGAAAGCGTGGCCGTTGTTGGGGTGGGGAATGTGGCGGTGGATGTTTGCCGTATTTTGTGTCGAACGCCGGAAGAGCTGGCCGTTACCGACATTGCCGATTATGCGCTGGAAGCGCTTCGAGAAAGTAAGGTAAAGGATGTTTATATGCTTGGCCGTCGTGGAATTGCCCAGGCTGCTTTTACATCCCCGGAAGTGAAAGAGTTGGGCGAGATGGACGATGCTGATGTTGTTGTCTTGAAGGAGGAGGTGGAACTCGGCCCCTTGAGCCAGGCTTCTATGGCCGACGCAGACCGGGATACAACCCGCAAGGTTGAGATTGTTCAGGACTTTGCAGAACGGCCGCTTTCGGGAAAATCACGCCGCCTGCACCTTCGATTCCTTGTTTCGCCGGTTGAGTTGTTTGGTGACGAAACGGGACAGATAACAACCATGAAACTGGTAAAAAATGAACTGTATCAGACAGACAAGGGGACGCTCCGACCCCGTTCAACAGACCAGTTTGAAGAGATTTCTGTTGGGTTGGTCTTCCGGTCTATTGGATATAGAGGTGTGCCGTTGGATGGGGTTCCTTTTAATGACAGTTGGGGCGTTATCCAAAATGAGATGGGTCGGGTAGTTGATCTCGATACAAAGGAGCCTGTGGTTGGACAATATGTGGCCGGTTGGATTAAGCGGGGACCATCTGGCGTCATTGGTACCAACAAGCCAGATGCGGTCGAAACGGTCAATCTGATGATGGAGGATGTTGCTGCAGGAAAGGTGAACAATCCTGCTTCTCCGGATCCGGAGTCAGTTATTAAGCTGCTGGTGGAGCGCAAACCGGAATACTTCTCTTATGGTGACTGGATGGAACTGGACGAGTTAGAAACGGAGGCAGGAGAAGCGCGGGGACGGCCGCGTGTCAAATTCACCAGTATTGAGGAAATGCTTGAAGCAAGGAGACAATTATCGGCGAAAGAGTAACAATTTACAGCGACGGTGGTTCTGATCCGAACCCTGGAATTGGTGGGTGGGCGGCAGTTCTCAAGATGGGTAAACACGAGAAGGTGTTGACCGGCAGCGAGACCAATACCACCAACAATCGGATGGAATTAACGGCCGCCATTGAGGCTTTGGCAGCGTTAAAATGGCCGGTTGAAGTTGAATTCCATACCGATTCCGAATATTTGCGAAAGGGAATAACGGAACATATCGAGAAGTGGGCCGAAAAGAACTGGAAACGTTCTGATAAGGGACCGGTCGCTAATGTAGACTTGTGGAAAAAGTTGTGGCCGCTCGTTCAAAAGCATCAAATCGAATGGCATTGGGTTAAAGGCCATGCCGGGAACGAATTGAATGAACGAGTGGATACTTTGGCACGCCAGGCCCGGCTTGATATTACCCCGAATATCGTACTTTCGGCCGATGTGCCCCGTCTTTTTCTACGGGCTTCTTGCAAGGGAAATCCGGGGCCGGGCGGCTGGGGTGTCATTCTGGAGCAGGGGGATGAAACAGAGCAGTTGAGCGGCTGGGAAGGAAGGACGACCAACAACCGCATGGAATTAACGGCCGCTATCGAAGGGCTGCACCTGCTGCCGCCGGGGAGTGCGGTTCAGATATTCACCTTGTCGGATTATCTGTTTCAGGGAGCGACCAAATGGATTCATGGTTGGCGAAAACGGGGCTGGAAAAAGCAGAGCGGCCAGCCGATTAGCAATGAGGATCTCTGGCAGGCATTAGACAGCCTTATGGGACAGTATAAGATTCGATGGGTAAATGCCAAAGGGGAAAATCATCAGGATCAACCGGCATTGGCCGAAGCAGCCGCATTGGCGGCCAAAGCGGCCGAAAGCCTAGCTTAATACCCGAC
>JBAPRX010000565.1:0-6493 GCA_049281335.1 Promineifilaceae bacterium (SeqCode) | reverse complement strand
GTCTTGACTAGTAGTTGTGTTAGAATATGTTCATGCAAATGGTGGAAAAAACGACTCAAGCAGACATTGAGATACAGCTAGACCATGTGATTGAGCTTGCGAAAGAGTATGGCGCTACACGCCTGATACTATTTGGCAGCGCTGCTGAACATTTGTCATCCGCCAGAGATATTGACCTGGCATGTGATGGCGTATCTGGGTGGGCTTTCTATGAGTTGGGCGCTCGTATGGAAGAAAAATTACAAAAGCCCCTTGATCTAGTTCCTCTCACTCCCCCTAGTCGGTTTACTCGATTCATCGAGGAACACGGTAAAGTCTTGATTTGAAGTCGCTTAAAAAACCCCCTTCTCTTTCATCTGACCAACCTCATCCTTTGTGTAACCCAATTCTCCCAAAATCTCGGCCGTTTGCTCGCCTAAAATCGGTGGATGGCGGTCGTATTGGGGTGGGGTGGCGGAGAAGTGGATGGGGTTGGCGAGCATTTTGAGGGCGCCGACGGCCGGATGATTCATTTCAATGACACCGCCACGTGATAGATAGTGTTCATCGCTGAGTATATCGGGCAGGGAGTTGACCGGGCCGCAGGGGATACGGGCCGCTTGCAACTTTTCCAGCCAGAAGGCCGCATCTCTCGTTGCAAAATGTTCGTCCAGGATCGGCTCCAGGAGGTGGCGGTTTTGTACCCGGTCGGGGTTGGTCTGGAATCGGCCGTCTTCCGCCAAATCCGGTCGTTCGATGGCTTCACAAAAGCGCTGCCACAAACTTTCCGTCGCCACCCCGACATTGAAGGCTTTGTCTTTGGCCTGATAGACACGGTAGGGGACGATCATGGGGTGGGCATTGCCGATCCGGGCGGGGGGGTCGCCGGTCAGGAAGTAGGCGGGGACGAGATTGGTGAGCCATGTGACCTGACTTTCCACCAGGGAAAGATCGAGTAGCTGGCCTCGGCCGTTTTCATTGCGGGCTTGGAGGGCAGTCAGGATGCCGATGGTGGCGTAGAGGGCGGTGGTCATGTCGGCCATGGGGGTGGGGAAGCGGGTTGGCAGGCCGTCCGGCTCTCCGGTCAGGCTCATTGTCCCGGATTCGGCCTGGGCAATGACATCATAGCCCGGCTTTCCAGCTTTGGGGCCGGTGTGGCCGAAACCGCTGATGGCGGCGTAGATGATGCTGGGGTTTTCGGCCGAGATGGACTCATAATCAATGCCATATTTCTGCCAGGAGGATTGGCGGGGCATGTTGAGCAGGAAAACATCGGCCGAAAGGAGCAGCTTTCGGAGGATTTTCTGGCCTTCGGCCGTCTGGATGTTGAGGGTCAGGCTGCGTTTGTTGCGGTTGAGGCTCATAAAGTAGGCGCTTTCGCCTTCGACGAAAGGCGGGCCGTAACTTCGGGCCTGGTCGCCGCGATTCGGCCGTTCGACTTTGATGACATCGGCCCCAAAATCCCCCAACAGCATCCCGCAGTATGGGCCAGCCAGGGCTTCGGTCAGGTCTATCACGCGGATGTTGTGGAGTGGTTGGGTCATGGTAAATCCTCCTGGTGGGTAATTTTCAGGAATTTTACCGCTAAACGGCCGACAATACACGGGGGATCGTAAGGGAGGGGAGGGTGGCTTATGCGGGAGCCGAGGAATTTCATTCCTCGGCTGAGATACGAAACCAGCCCGAAAAGGTTAAATAATTAAATCGGTAATGTCCATATAGATAGGCGAGACAGGCGGATGAACCTTTAGGTGGTTTACCGAGACATTAGCCGCCTGCCTCGCCCCTACCCATTATCAATTTATTTTGTGAATTTCATAAGCTGGTTGAAAAGAAGCCAACTCCTTACTTGTCCACTTGCCTCTTGCTCTTACTTACTCGCCATCTGGCCTGATGCTGCTGCCTTCCTCTGCCGCCATTGGAGCTATGGACTCGGCTATCTTGATTAATTCTTCGTTCGATAGGCCGCCAAGTTCTACACTGCCAGAGGAAAGGGTGTATTTAACGCCGTCTAGCTGCCAACTCAGGTCTCTATTTCCATAATCCTGCCACTTCTTTGTGTCTTCGTTCCAACCGCCCTGCATAAGGGAAGCGGGAATGTCGTTGACCATCACTTCGGTGACGCTGTCCGGTCCTACAGCCCAGCCTATGTCGTTTTCTCTTTCTACTATGAGCCGTAAAATGCGGCCGGGTACGGCTGCATCGTCCCAAATTAATGTTACATTGTTGGTGATATTACTGGCGTGAACTTCATCCTCTTTCAGGACCATGCCTTCCGGCATATAGGTCGGGAGGTTGAATTCAAAACCCAGCCGGTCGTCGGCCTCTTCCAGGGTGATAATGTCGTCCTGTACAATATTGGGGTGGTCTGAAAAGGGGTAATCTTCGGTTATGAAGATAGGAATACCACCAATTTCCTTGAGGATGTCATCAAAGCGAGCGCGGACTCTGGGAACGAGAACCATCAATAAGATGACAACAATCAAGACGGCAAAGGCCCAGGCGATCCGACTTTTGCGTCGTGGGGCAGACTGTTGGGGCAAGGAGGTGGTGTCGGACAGAGGGATTTGTTCAATGTGGTGAAATAACTTATCGACAAATACCTGGTCGGGTGTGCGGCGAAAGGTGTGTAATTTATTGTCGTTCATCTCTATTCCTCCAGGTGGGGACGTAGTTTGCGGATCGTACGAAACAAAATAATGCGAACGTTGACGGCCGATAATCCCATCTGACGAGCAATCTGCCGGTTGGTTAATTCTGCTCCATACTTCAAAGCGATTATCTCTTGTTCTCGTTCAGGGAGTTCGGAGAGGATTCGGTGCAGAAGGGCCAGGTCTTGCTGTCTGGTGACGGTTTCTTCTGGAGAGGGGGCATTAGAAACGGCCGATTCCAATAAAGGTAGGTGCTCTTTTTTCCCTCGCAGATAATCAGTTGCCGTGTTGCGGGCGATGGTGAAAAGCCAGGTAGAAAAGGCCGATGATTCAGGCTCGTAGCGGTTCCGGTATCGCCAGGCTTTTTCGAAGGTAACGGCCGTTAAATCTTCCGCTACCATTTCATCACGAAGGCGATAACGCAAAAAGTTATAGATTCGGGGCATTTCAGTGCGATAGACCGCCTCCCAATCTACTTTCTTAGCGCGGGAAGAAAGGGTTGGGATAGGTTCAGTCTGGGCCGAAATGAAATCACTCATAATGCAAAAACCTCTCGCATAATTGGACGTCCTTTACCCTTTTATACGAGAGGTTATTGGAATTGTTACAAAATTGCCAGACAAATGGACACGGAGCTGCACAGAGGGACAGAGATGCGTGGAGCAATTTAGTTGTTCAAAGGCTACCTAACTATTCCCAGATGAAACGAATTAGCGAGGATTTTATTTACTCACCTGCTCACTTGCTTACTATCCCTTTCTGCATGGACCCAATCGAAATAATGGTTATATAGCCCAGGAGAAAGATGGCGGCGAAAACAGCCGAAGTGAAGTAACCGTCTATGTGCTGGATGGGGTGGCGGAGCATGGAGAGGATGTCTCCGGCAAGGCCGAAGGGGCTGGTGATGATGTCCCAACTGTTCCAGCGCAGGAATCGGCCGATATAAACGCCATATCCGGCCAGACTCATTGAGACGATAACAAAGAGCCAGCTAACAAAACGGCCGAAACGCTCCATCACGAGGGTCTGCATCAGGTTCAGGGAGGTCAGCCCCAGGAGCAATCCGGCCAGGGAGAAGCATAAGAACATGCTCAAGTCGTACCAGATCGGTGCGCCTTCAACCCAGCGCAGGTGAATCAGATCGGTCAGGATGTAGGGCGCGTTGGGCAGGAAGAGGAGCCACAACAGGCCAAACCCAAGGGCAGCACGGCCGTTTCGTCGAACGGCGTAGGCGGCGGTGGCAAAGAGAAAAGGCATCCAGGCCAGAAACAGATTCCAGGCCAGGAATAGGAAATACCCCGCCTCCACTCGAATGATTCGCAGGGCCAGGAGGGCGATAGACAGGCCGGAAGTGATGACGTGAATGGTTAAGATGAGTAAGAATTGCTTTTTCATAGATGTTTTCCAGTAAGGTGTGCTTTAGATTGATGGATTGTACACAGTGGAACACTAAGGAGCGGAAATTCTCAGGGATTTCATAAGGAAGGGATTACCGAAACTGGTTTCTAATGGGTAACTCTTCAACAGGTGGGCAGTATTGCTGCCAGTCGTTGTTATTGAGGGTTTGGCGGGCTTGATAACGGCCGATATTAAACGAAACCCAGGAGGTCGCTTCGTTCAGCTTCTCTTGTCGCAGGTATAGATCGGCGCAGAGAAACGGCCGTTCCGCTTCAGGCATGGTTGGCAGCGCAGGAACCAGAACGGGGAGGCCATCGTCAGTCAGCGAAGTCAGGTAATAGCCGTCCAGGTCGCCTGTCTCAGCGTAACGAGTCAGATTTTGGCGGGCGATAAATTGATCGGGGTTGATCAGGTTCAGGGTGGTCAGGAAGCCTATTGCTGCCAGGAAAACACCGAAGGCGAAGTAGCTGGGGACGCCGACGCGGAGAGATAGACCTTCAGGAGAGGGTTGGCGAACAGTGCGCCAGAGGGTGAACAAGAACCAGACGAAGACAAAACCGAGCCAGATCATGAAGGTATGAACCCAGAGGCGGAGCCAGGTATAGCCATAGACCTTTTCATACAGCCCCAAACGCTGGAAAGCGGAAACGAGCATGACCATGACCAGCCCGCTCATCAGGGTGCTGAGGCCATTAAAGAGAAACATTTGGCCGCGACCGGCGCGGGTGGTCAGCCAGTGGAGGCTCAAAACCAGGGCCAGGGTCAGAATGGCAACGAAGACCAGTTCAAAAAAGCCGCGGCGGGCGTACTCGGCATAGGTAAAGGGGCCGGGCCGGCCATCTACGTTGATGTTGATTCGGCCGCCGAAGAGGTAGGCGAATTGAATCCAGACGAAGAGCATGAAGAGGCCGTTGACCAGGGAGAGGATAACGGCCGATTCGGTAAAGCCCAACGACGGCCCCCGCCGTAAAAAGCCGGTCATCTGTCGGATGGTGGCGCTGCCTCGCCCGGCAGACTGGCTCACCAGACCATAGGCCAGCGCACCGGCTGCAACCCAGGTGACGATGATGATTAAAGTACCGCGCCCGGCATATTCGAAAAGCTTGTCGAAGACGTTGGTTGTGAAGGCAGAGTTGATATAGGCGGCAAAGACCTGATCGGCCGAAGCCAGAAAAATAGTGAAGATGAGCAGGATGGGAAGTGCCAGCAGCAGCCCCCGCGCCACCGGCATGAGGTTTCGTTTTACCTGTTGGCCTACTCTTGGGGCGTCAACGGCCGATGGAACCAGGGGCGCTGCCTGCACGGACGAATGGGCCGCTACCCAGGTCAGGATTAAGGGGTACTCAAAGATGCCTAGCTGCTCCAAACGCCCAGAGGTAAAGAAGTGAACGACAAATTCCAACAAGAACAGAGCAGCGACCACGTTCAGTAAGATCAGAAAAGGATTGGAACGAACGGCAGCCATCGCCGCAAAAAAGAGGAGAGGCAACAGCAGCCAGAGGTTTCGGCGCTGCGGCCGTATTGTCTTAGTGCTGCCGAGGAAGAAAAGGGCGGCGGCAGCCATCAGGACAAAGAGCAATAAGGAGATGCCGATGGCTTTGCCGTAGAAAAGATAGTCGAAACTCCAGCCGAGAATGGCGGCGACGAGGAGTATTTTTTGGGGAAAGAGGATGCCTTTTAAGCGGTTCATGTTCGACTCGGCCGTACCAGAGAGACGCCTGCCACTAATCCAAAAATAAATGAGAGTAACATCAAGATCAACATCGCTTCTATACTCATCTTTGTTCTCCTTACTACACCTGGTTTTCAGTTAGAAGTGAATAGTGAATAGTTAAAAGTTGGCGGGTATGGATCACTTTTTACTACCCACTTTTCATTATATCCAGGATAACAGAGGGGGACGCTCCGTTTCGACCCATTGAATGCGCGAAGCCACGCACTCAAGTGCTTGACGGGATGGGGGATTTCAGGGGACAGTTTAAGGGTTGATTGATAGGGTATAATGGTAATTCGTAATTTGTAATTCGTAATTGTCCAAATACCGGTTACCAATTACCGGTTACATACTATGGAAATATTACTTGTAGAAGACAATGAAAAACTCCGCCCGGCGATGAAGCAGGGGTTGGAGGCGACGGGGCAGGTGACGATTGCCTATGACTGCGCGACCGGGGAGGAGGCGCTGGAATACTGCTTGAAACGGCCGACTGAGGCGATTCTCATGGATGTCCAACTGGCAGGGGAGATGAATGGGATCGAATCGGCCGTTGCCATCCGGCGCGAATTTCCCCGCCATCCAGTGGTCTTTTATTCGATCCAGGATGATGACACTTACTATCGGGACTTTCGGCAGTCGGGCATCTTGAGTCATTATGCCTATGTGCGAAAGTCGAATTATCTGCTGCCGGGGATGATTGTTCCTTTGCTGCATGACGCGAAAAACGGCCGAAGCTTCATTGATCCCG
>JBAPRX010000564.1:0-4746 GCA_049281335.1 Promineifilaceae bacterium (SeqCode) | reverse complement strand
GAAGACTGTTGATTTTTTACCTGATTTTATGTTAGGATAATAAAGGAAAGATATTCTTCTGACACAAATGCTTTGAGGAATTCGCTTTTTGGCCTAGCAACGGTTCTAAGTCGCGTATCGCGGGAACCACATTATAAATTTTCAATATAGTTAACTTTGCCCCTGGTAATGGTGAGGCATTAGGTTTTGGAATGAGCTTGTCCGATCTTGAGCGCTTCTGTGCCCCTTCTCCTCGTAAAAATTGCTAATAGACTAGCAATTTTTACTACAAAGAATAGCAATTCCAACAGTTCAACTATATGCCGTATTGGCTTATAATTTTTGAGAGGCCAATTTTTATTAATGTAGTTTCATAGAAACTGGAAATGAAGGAGGCCATTGTATGAAACGAAAATTTTTGCTAACTAGCTTGATTTTGTTACTCGCACTGTTTCTCGCAGCCTGTGCTGGAGAGGCTGGCCCGCCTGGGCCGGAAGGTCCTGCTGGGCCGGAAGGTCCCGCTGGCCCGGAAGGTCCTGCCGGTCCCGAAGGTCCTGCTGGCCCGGAGGGTCCTGCCGGTCCGGAAGGTCCCGCTGGCCCGGCTGGTGAGGCTGCAGCAATTATGGCAACTGATCTGTCCTGCACGGAATGCCATAACGACACCACACTACTCGCTGGGAAACATGCTGCGTGGAGTATGTCCGGTCATGGAACGGGTACTGCCTTTTTGCGTGGTACCAGTGCATCTTGCGCCGGATGCCACTCTGGTGGGGCTTTCAGTGAGCGCATTGCTGCGGGTCTCGGTCCAGACGAGGTCCAGGCAGGCGATCCCAATCCAACACAACAGGATTGCCGCACTTGCCACCAGATCCACACCACTTACACCATCGATGACTTCGCTTTGGAAACCACCGACCCGGTGGCGCTCTATGCTATTGAAGGTGCGACCTACGATGGTGGTGAAGGCAACTTGTGTGTAAATTGTCACCAGCCACGCCGCGATTTCCCCGTGGCAGAGGACGGCATGATCACCGGTATCAGCGAACACTGGGGTCCACATCATGGGCCACAGAGCGCGATGATGCTTGGTGTAGCAGGTGGTGGTGTTGAGGGCAGCCCAAGCGCCCACTATAATAACGTTGATAACACCTGTGTGGCTTGCCACATGGGAGAAGAAGGTAGCCATACTTTCGAACCCGAAGTAGCACGCTGTCAAGAATGTCATGGCGACGATGTTGAAAACTTTGACATCAATGGCGTTCAGACCGAGGTCCAGGGAATGATAGATGAACTGGGAGACCTCCTGGTTAATGCAGGTGTACTTAGCGAGAACAGTCCGGATGGACATCCGACCGTGACTGAAGCCCCCGAAAATGTAGGTCTGGCTCTCTACAACTGGCTTTATGTAGCCCATGAAGACAAGAGTCTCGGTGTTCATAACCCGGACTATACCAGGGCTTTGCTCCAGGCTGGCATTGACGCTATGAATCAATAGACAATTTGGCAGAAAACAACTTTTAAACAACTTAGCATTGTCCTTGTCGAGTATTGGGTCCACTTAGCAAGGTTAGTAAAAAGGATTGGGTGCAAATTCCCAGTCCTTTTTGCGTATATGGGGAGTATTTCTATCCTCTCGATCATTGTAATGGTAAAAAGGTGACATTTGTTACTCGATTCCGTGAAATTCTTCACTTAAGATGTTTATGAGGAAGATCTGAAAAAACCGTCCAATCGGTTTCAAATTACTTTGCACTGCGGATTCGTCAATTTTTGAATTCAATAAAGACTAATTCACCGAGGCGACTTACACTGTAGCCACAATTTTTGGATCATGCGTTTTGTTAAGGACGGCTAAGGTATTGTGTTTAGAGTAATCAGCCAATCGAAAGATAAAATTTCTGGCGGCGCGAAAGCAAGCCTGGTAGGAGTCGGCTTGCGTACGCGAGTAACAGCTGCTGTTATCTTGCCATTAGTCATAATTCTTGGCCTGTTTACAGTTATCCAATATCATCGCCAACGGACAACGATGCTTGCAAATCTATCGGCGGTAGCTGATTATTCAGCGCAAGTTATCGAAGAAAATCTTCTGCATCAGATGCAAATAGCTGACTTTGAAGGCGTCCAGCGATTGCTAGATACGATTAGCGAACAGGAGGAGTTTGAATCTGTTTACATCTTGAACACGGATGGGGAAGTTATTTTTGCACCTGAAGATGCGAACCTAAATCTCCGACTCGATAACGCAGCACCTGATTGCCAACCTTGCCATCAATTATCGGCCGAAAAACGGCCAGGAAGCATCGTGGTAGCCAATGCCAAAGGGCAACCTATTTTTCGGAGCATGCGCCCTTTAGAAAACAGCCCAGCCTGTGAACAGTGCCATGAGGAAAACGGCCGTCTCCTCGGCTTGCTTCTAACCGATATGTCTATGAGTCCAATTGCCGAGTCACTAAGCTCTCAACTACGTGAAAGTCTTTTATGGGCCACTGCGACAATCTTAATGACGATTTTGGTTGTAAATCTGGTATTAAACAGGTTCGTCTTGCGTCGTTTGATTATGCTGACGCAATCAGTTACCAGTTTCGGCCGTGACGGGAAGCTATCATTACCTGTTGATAATAACTCTGATGAAATTGGAAAGTTATCAGCCGCCTTTCGAGAAATGGCTCTTCGAATCGAGAAACGACGAGAGGAAAACCAACTCTTATCGGAACGTTTGCGAACTCAAAGTGCTCAACGTGGGGAACTGCTTAAAAGTGTGATACAAGCCCAGGAGGCTGAACGCAAACGCATTGCCCGGGAATTACACGACGACTTAGGCCAGACAATGGGGGGACTGGCACTAAGAACAGAGGTGCTTGGCCGTTCTCTTCAAACAGGCAAAAATGGTACCCACCAGCAAATCGGCCAGATAAAGGTGCTTATCGCATCAATAACAGAGCGAATGTATGACATCATTCTAGATCTTCGGCCGTCAACCCTGGACGATCTTGGCCTGGTACCCGCATTGAGAGCACATGCTAAACGCCTCCTTGAGCATTATGACTTGAGTTTCACGATTGATGGCAGCGCATTGAATAGTCGTTTGCCGATAGAGGTTGAGACGGCCGTCTTTCGCGTCTTTCAAGAGGCGTTGAATAACACCGTCCGTCACGCACAAGCAACAAACGTCCACGCTATCCTGGTTTGCGAGGATGGGATTTTTACCGGTGAGCTAGTAGATGATGGTCGAGGGTTTGATCCAGAAACGATTCGTGCAAATGGTGACAATGGCCGTGGGTTGGGATTATTAGGGATGCAGGAGCGTGTTTTACAGTGTGGAGGAAGACTAAATATTAGTTCAAAACCGGGTAATGGTACCCGCGTTACGATTTGGATTCCCCTGAAGAAGGTGTGTGATGACTAAACCTATTCGTTTGTTGCTTGCTGATGATCATACGATTTTCCGAGCGGGCATCCGCATGTTGTTAGACCTTGAGCCAGATATAGAGGTCATAGGCGAAGCCGTTGAGGGGAGCCAGGCTGTAGATTTAACAGAGAAATTGATGCCGGATGTTGTATTGATGGACATTGCCATGCCTCGCATGGATGGATTGGAAGCCACCCGCCATATCAAGGCAGAGTGTCCCGATACACAGGTGTTAGTGCTCACAATGCACCGTTCTGATGAATATCTCTTTGAGACGCTAAAAGCCGGTGCATCCGGTTACGTGATCAAGGGAGCCGAAACAGACGAATTGATAAGCGCTATACGGGTGGTAGCCAGGGGACAGGTTTTTCTTTATCCTAGCATTGCCGGTAAGTTGGTTCGTGAATATCTTGAACTTTCAGGCATCGGAAACGATCCAACATCAGCTTTAACCCCTAGAGAAAAGGAAATCATGCTCTTGTTGGCCGAGGGCTATGGCAATAAGGAAATCGCTGAGAAGTTGGTTATCAGTACCAGCACCGTATATACGCACCATGCCAAACTGATGGAAAAACTCGGACTTACCAGTCGCCACGAGCTAATCCAGTACGCACGCGACAAAGGTCTTCTCCGTGGTTTATGATAGTCCGGTGGTGTCATCGCTCCTTCCATAATTAAGACCTGTTATCACAATTGAGCCATCCATTTCTGGGGTAGAAAATTTAAGAGTCCTCCAATTTGCTAAACCAACTCGCAAATATAGCCAGAAATTCTGGCTATATTTTATTAAGACTGGCACTTTCTTCGATTCCCCAAGCACGCAATCTTCACTAATATAAAAATAGTGGAAATCTATTGGCTGTGAGGTTTTGGCATGTCCCGACGGCTTTTTATGATTTGGACAAGCCCGATTTTTCGGGATTCGATCCAATTGTTACTCGACCATCCAGAATTGGAATGGTTGGGAATGGCCTCGGACTATGGAGCCGTCCAGGAGGAAATCAATACACTCCACCCGGACACAATTGTTGTAGAGGAAGTTGCGGGGGGCCTTCCAGCCCAGATGATTGAACTTTTAGAAGGTGATAATTCAGTTTTACAACTGATCTGTGTCAGTCTGGAGGATAACCGGTTAAGAATATTTACTCGCGAGAATAGAGCTGTCGCTGAAGCTAGTGACTTGTTGCAGTTGATCCTACAGCAACAGATTTCGCCGAGGTCTTGACCACTTTCAAACTTACGAGCGATCGAGGAGGCGTTTAATGCAAAACGTTTCTACAAAACATCGGCAACTGTTTGGTCTATTAGTAATTGTTTTACTAATTGCGGCCGTACTCGTTTCCTGCCAGAGTCAAGAG
>JBAPRX010000563.1:0-6409 GCA_049281335.1 Promineifilaceae bacterium (SeqCode) | reverse complement strand
GGCGAGGACATCAAGACCGTCATGGGGATTCGGCCGATTCACATCCAATGCCTGTTGGACAATCCGCCGTTTCCGCCGCAGCCCCTCCTCATCAACACCCGTCCCGTGTCCGACAATGGCCTCCGGCGGCGCGTTCAATATAGAGCAGGCTATAGCCGCCGAAGGAGTCGTATTGCCGATACCCATATCCCCCAACGCCACAACATCCAGCCCCTTCTCGGCCTCATTCCAAACAACATCAACTCCGGTCATGACCGATTGTAACGCCTGCTCCCGGCTCATCGCTGCGCCACAAGCGATGCTGGCCGTTCCCATCGCCATCTTACGCGACACCAAACCCGGCAGTGAGGGCAGTTCAGCAGCGACGCCCATATCCACCACAACCACCCGCGCATTGGCCGTTCTTGCCAGGGCGTTAATGGCTGCGCCGCCGTGCAAGAAATTCAGCACCATTTGAGGGGTAACTTCGGCCGGATAAGCGGAAACGCCTTCAGCCGCAACGCCATGATCCCCCGCCATAATGATGATGGCTTTGTCCTTGATTTTCGGCCGTTCCTCGGCTTTTATCCCCGCCAGTTGAATTGAAAGCGTCTCAAGACGGCCGAGACTACCCGGTGGTTTGGTCAGTCTATCCTGTCGTGCCCGTGCAGCCACCATTGCCGCATTGTCCAGCGGTCCGACTTGTTCAATCAAACCTTGTAAATCCATAAGATTTTCCCATTGAGACGCTTGATGAACTTGGCGAACAGTTACTGCGAATTGATAGGGGTGATGAACTTGCTGCCTGGATCGAAGCCCATATTCCTAAGCGCGGTTAAAAAGCAATCGACTCAATTGAGAGCCAAATTTGGCTGCTTAACCAGGTGGCAACTCCTCGGTAATTTCATGCAAAGCGGCCGTTAAACCTGCCAGCGTTTGATACGTCGCATCCTCGGCCGCATAGTTCAACCGCCACTGTCCATCATCACATATGACCCGCACGGCCGCACCATTCAAACCCTGATTCACCAGATACCCGCTGCGTTCCAGAGCGCGGACCGTCCAGAGAGCCTTAACGCCCTCACCAACCACATCAACCAGACCCCTCTCCGGTCGAGGGGTCTGGAAAGAACCGGTAAACGGATCAAATTTCACACCCTCGGCGGCGAAGGCAGATGCAAACGCGCCGCTCAAGACCAGGTCTTCGGGAGCGCCGGTCTGGATACGGCCGTCCACCATTAACCAGATCACATCTGCATTCCGCAGCGCCAAATCCAGATCATGGGTGGATAAAAGCACAGCCCGGCCGCCATCATGGGCCAATCGCCGCAAAATTTGCATCATTTCCACCCGACGCGGCAGGTCAAGGTAAGCGGTTGGCTCGTCCAACAGCATGATTTTCGGTTCCTGGGCTAATGCCCGCGCAATCATAATCTTTTGCCGCTCCCCATCGCTCAATTCGCTCACCAGCCGGTTTGCCAGGGGAACTGCCCCAACCGCCTCAATGGCATGGCGGACTATCGTTTCGTCTGCTTCGGTCAGGCTGCCGCGCCAGTCAGTGTAAGGATAACGGCCGAGTGCAACCAGGGCATAGCCGGTCATTAACCCGGCATTGACATGCTCCGTCAGAACGATGCTCAATTTGCGGGCCAGCGTTCGTGGTCGTAGTGATTCCAACCGCTGTCCGTCAATCAGGATACGGCCGTCCAACGCGGGCTGCATCCCAACCAATGTTCGCATGAGGGTAGATTTGCCAACACCGTTCGGCCCCAAAAGGCAGACCAATTGGCCCGCTCGAAGCGACAGGTCCAACTCGGCCGCCACAACCCGGTCCGACCGCCGCCGCTGCCGGTAGCCGATGGAGAGGGAAGTGGTTTGTAAGATCGTTGTTCTTTTCATCATCTTTCAGAGTTGCTGGTTAATTGAGTTGATTAAGAATCACCCAATCAACCCAATTACCAATTACAAATCCCTTATTCCACTCTCTACCCAAACGTCGCCTTCAAATTCCGGCGGCGCAATATGACCCATGCCACAACTGGCGCACCAATGAGAGCCGTCACCGCATTGAGCGGGAGCGTGGACTGGCTGCCGGGAAGTTGGGCGATGAGATCGGCCGTTAAGGCCACTATCCCACCCATGATGATCGTCGCCGGAACCAGGACGCGGTGGTCGGAACTGTTGAACAGACTTCGACAAAGGTGAGGAACAGCCACCCCGATGAAGGCAATTGGTCCACAAAAAGCGGTCGTGGTTCCGGCCAATATCGAAGCACTCATTAAGATAAGAAACCGCGACCGTCGGACATTTAGCCCCAACGATTGAGCATAAGCTTCTCCCAAAAGGAGCGCATTGAGCGGTTTGGTTGAGAACCAGGCAGTCACCAGAGCCAGAAGAATGGCCGGGGCCAACATCTGCAACTGTCCCCATGTAACGCCCGCAAAGCTGCCAAATGTCCAGGCAATATAGGCCTGGATTCGTTCCGCGATGGCAAAGTAGAGCAAAATGCTGACAACGGCACTGGTCGCATATCCAAATAAAAGCCCCAAAATGAGCAGCGTCGTATTGTTGACGCGATGGGCGACAGCCATGACAGCAAACAACACCAGGGCGCTGCCCAGGCTGGCAGCCACGATGACGCCGAAATTACCCAAGGTCCCCAGCGCAGCCAGGAAACCGCTGGTGACAGTACCCGCTGACAGGACAACCAGCGCAACGCCCAAACTGGCCCCGGAGTTGATACCCAAAACGAACGGTCCAGCCAATGGATTGCGGAATAGGGTCTGCATCTGGAGGCCGCTCACGGCCAGGGCAGACCCGGCGAGAACGGCCGTAAATGCCTTCGGCAGTCGGAAGTTCATCACGATTGTTGCCCAGGTTGCCTTTGTGGGTTCGCCTCCCAGTAAAATGGTCACAACCTCTTTCAGAGGGATGGAAACAGAGCCAAGAGCAAGACTAAGCGCCCCAATGATGACCAGCACCAACAGTAATGAAAGCAGCAGTAACGGCCGTATGCCTAATTGAGGCCAGATTACTTCGTTTGTCGTTTGTGAGTGGGTCGTCATGATTCAGTCGTTATCTACCAAGTTGCACAAAAAAAGCCTCTTCGTGGAAGAGGCTTTCACATCGTTGAAATCAATCTATGCCAACAAAAAGCCCACCGTTAAAAGGTGGGCAAAAAGGCGATTGTTTCATTGCGTTACCTTTTGTCCACGAAAGTAAAGACGCATGGCATTTGAGGCAGGAAGTCGGACTTCGTTGTTAAACGTTTGTGGTTGAACGAACGTTTAACCCATTACCGTTGCGGGTCAGTGCCGGACTTAAACCGGGCTTTCCCTATTATGTGCCACGCATCCGGGCGGAGGCACACCTCAAATGTCGAGGTTATAAAGTTGTCAATCAAGGATACCGCCCATCATTCAAAGCGTCAACCTGTTGGCGAAGCGGCTTTTGGCCGCACCATCTCAATTCGGCGGAAGGCTTCGAAATAGCCCATCGCCGTGAAGCCCTGCCACCGGGGGTCGTCGGTTGACATATTTTCCATGATGGCGTCCTGCACGGGATTGTAGCGATGAAGGGTGAGTAAGGCAGCGGCCGTTACGGAGGGGATGTCGCCTTCCAGCACATCTACGTAGATGCGGGTCAACAGGAACATGGAGGCATTGTAGCTGACCCATCCCCGCCCTCCGTTGGACGTTTCGATCATGAAAGCGCTGAGATTGGGGACGTTGCGCATCGTTTCTGTCTGGACCAGCCAGTTCGGCCGATCTTGTCGCCGGGCCATACGTCGTAACGTTTCAGCACGCTGCAAGGTACCGATCTGACTAATGGTGATCCCTTTGAGCAGGGCTGGCGGCCGAATTTCAGGCGTAGGCGGCCGTCTGGCAACGAGCAGTTCGCGGGTTTCGGTGAAGCCGAATTTGAGAAACAGTTTGTGAGCGGGAGTGTTGTCTTTGATCACTTCCAGCCAGATTTCGTCCAGTTCCCGGTCGGCGGCCGATTGCAGCAGGTGTTCCATCAGCGCACCGCCGGTTCCCCTGCGGCGGCCATCGGGGAGAACGCCCAGGCGAGTTATCCAGGCCCGCTCATTGCGGACGCCCAACATGCCCAGTCCGAGCTTATTACGGCCGTCTACTGCCACCCACGAAGCGCTCAAATCCACATCATAGAGATGGATGTACTCCTCCAGCCGGGCCACATTCATCGGCATCGGCACAATATAATCTATTCGACTCTCGTTGTAGGCTTCCGTCAATTCTTCCAGACTAAACTGGTCGGCCGATAGAAGTTCCATAAGATTCCAGTAATCAGTGAACGGTGAAATGTTAGCAGTAGATAGCTGTCAGTAAACGGTTCATCCTGAACGGTTCAGGAAGATAAAGACAACCTATCTACTATTTACTTTCCACTCAGTTCTTCGTTGAGATTATTCTCCTGGGCTTCCTGTTTGGCATCCTCCAAGAACCGGGCAATGAGGCCGGGAAAAGCTTTTACATCTATAGGTTTGAGTATGCAGCCAGCAAGTTCGTAGCGGTCTGCGATTTCATAGGCTTTTTCAGCAGGCCATGCGGTAATGGCAACCAAAGGCGTGTGCTTGAGAAAGGAGAGCTGCTTTAGGAGGGTGACGACTGTTTGACCGTCCATATCGGGCAAACCCATGTCAATCAGGATCAAGTCAGGGACGTAGTCGATTGCGGCTTCTATGCCGGATTCGCCATCGGCAGCATGGATGACTTCATAGCCGTTTGCGGTCAGGATGCGTTCAATCAGGGTTTGATTCGCCGGATGGTCTTCAATATGTAAGATAGTTGCCATTTGGATAAATAATACCATAAATAAGAAGGGGGAGTGTAATCAGGTATTGACATTGGTTCGTTTCTTTAAGCAAAAAAGAGAGCTATACTTGCAAATATGAAAGCTCCAAAATCTGGCGAGGATTGGTTTTTTGTAGACGAATCTGGCGATCCTACCTTTTATGATCGACAAGGAAATCTAATTGTAGGGCAGGAAGGATGTTCTCCTATTCTATTACTTGGTTTTATTGAAACGGCCGATCCCTCTTCCATCCGAACAGCACTTCTACACCTCCAGAAAGAAATCGTCAACGATCCTTATTTTGCTGGTGTGCCATCTCTTACAAAAACAGAAATCGCTTTTCATGCAAAAGACGATTTACCAGAAATTCGATATCGTGTCTATAAACTATTAGCTACTTTAGATTTTCGTGCTCAGTTCATTGTTGCTCGCAAACAAGAACGCACATTCATTAAACGGTTCGGAGGAAACGAAAATCGTTTTTATGATGAACTCATTTCCCGGCTGTTTGAAAATGTCCTTCACCGAGTTGAGATAAATCATATTTATTTTGCCAAGCGCGGTTCACGTGAGCGACAGAAGCCTTTATTCGCTGCAATTAAGAGCGGAATTTCTCGATTTGAATCAAAATGGGGAAGAAAAGTTAAAAGCACGATTACGCTTCAGGCTCAGATACCTTCGGGGGAACCTTGTTTAAGTGTAGCTGATTACATGAATTGGGCTGTTTATCGGGCTTTTACCCGACAGGAAATGCGTTATTTCAATGTTGTAGCAGACAAAGCGAGTCTGTTAGTAGATTTATATGATACCCAAAACTACCCCCGCAATTGGTATCACAGGCGCAACCCTTTTGATATTCACAAAATCTCCCCTCTGTAAATAAAAACACCCCTTTGTAGCTAGGTTCGTTATCCGAACTCACGGCATGGAGCCGACTTTCGCTTGCAAAGGAGTGCTTAAATCTTGTATTTCCACCTAGTATATCATAGAAGACTTTTTAAGTAAACATAACCAGAAAATTTTTGGTTTCCTCCCAACTCTATTCAAACAGATACTAAACATCTGATTATTTGAGAGTGAGGCTTTTTTAGGTGTGGCAAAGACCAACTTTTATTTATTGAACACATGTTCATTATAACAAAGTCGGTATTGACAAAGGAGAACGGTTGTGCTATTCTACCTCTATCATATCGAACATTTGTGCAACTACGCCCTGGTTTTTAGAGAAGGAAATGGGTTTCATCGGCAAAAATCCGGGTTATTTGTTCTAAACATTGTGCTGTTAAAAATGCAGCGACTCAAAATGAAGGAGATGAATTAATGGCATCAGAAAATGGAAACGGCCGTACCGCCAGCCTTGAGCGGACTTTGGATTCCCTTACAAAACGATTTGGCGAAGGTATTATTATGAGATTGGGAGACGCCCAACATTTGAACGTGGAGTCTATTCCGACCGGTTCGCTCTCGCTCGATATTGCGTTAGGCGTTGGTGGTGTTCCACGCGGCCGTGTTATTGAGATCTACGGCCCGGAATCCTCCGGTAAGACAACCCTCTGCCAGCACATCATCGCCGAAGCACAGAAACGAGGCGGTGTTTGTGCCTTTGTGGATATGG
>JBAPRX010000562.1:0-6452 GCA_049281335.1 Promineifilaceae bacterium (SeqCode) | reverse complement strand
GGTGGGGGGGATGCACCGGGGTTGAATGCTGTGATTCGTTCGGCCGTTCTTGCGGCGCTCAATCGAGGGTGGGAGTGTTTCGGCATTCGAGATGGCTACAACGGCCTCCTCGTCCCTGAGAATTTCCCCGACGGCGGCCTAATAACACTGGATCGGGAGGCCGTTCGGGGCATCACCCACCTGGGTGGAACAATTCTGGGAACAACCAACCGGGGGAATCCTTTTTCGTATCCAACTGAGGATGAGAACGGCAATCTGGTCGAGCTAGATCGGTCTGATGAACTGGTGGCCGCTTTCAAAGCAAACAAGTTGGATGGCTTAATCTCTATTGGCGGGGATGGCTCGATGAGAATTGCCCATAAGCTGGCAATGAAAGGCATGGACATCGTAGGGGTTCCCAAAACAATTGACAATGACTTGAACGGAACGGTGATTACCTTTGGCTTTGACACGGCCGTCTCCTTCGCCACCGAATGTGTTGACCGGCTGCACGCAACGGCCGAATCCCACCGCCGGATTATGGTGGTAGAGGTGATGGGACGATATGCGGGATGGATTGCGCTGCATACAGGCGTTTCAGGAACGGCCGATGCCATTCTGATCCCTGAAATTCCTTACGACATTCACAAGGTCGTTGAGAAGATCGAAGAACGACACCAACGCGGCCGTCATTTTTCGATTGTAGTGGTCGCGGAAGGGGCCGTTCCGGTTAAAGGCGGCCGTTCGGTTATTGGGAAAGAGGTTGGACAGGCTGAACGGTTGGGCGGGGTTGGACATAAGATAGCCAGCGAATTACAGCAGTTAACGGGCCAGGAAACGCGGACGGTCGTGTTGGGTCATTTACTGCGGGGCGGCTCTCCGACGACATTTGACCGGCTGCTTTCGCTGCGCTTTGGCGCTGCGGCCGTTCGCGCCCTGTCCGAAGGCTGTCATGGCTGCATGGTCGCCCTTGATCCCCCTACTGTCCGCTACGTCCCCCTTGAAGAAGCTACCGAACGCATGAAAAGCGTCCCCCTCGACTGCGACACCATGCTGACAGCGAGAGATTTGGGGATTTCCTTTGGGGATTAGACGTTGCGTTGCAATAAGGTCGTTTCCATCGACGTACAAGTCCCACATCAAGCCACCAAGAAAAAGAACGCCACAGGCTAACCAAAGCTCAAACTTTCTTGTTTAGACGTACTGGCTCGTGATCGACTGCTTAGCCTTCTTCAATTCCAGCGGCGTGCCTTCGAACATCACCTGCCCGCCCTTGCTGCCGCCTTCCGGCCCCAGATCGATGACCCAATCAGCGTTGCGCACGACGTCCATATTGTGCTCGATGACGATCACCGTGTTGCCATCATCCACCAGCTTGTTCATGACCTCCAGCAGGTGGGCCGTATCCGACTTGTGCAAGCCGGTGGTCGGCTCGTCCATCACGTAGATGCTGGCTTCCTTGTGCAGTTCGCTGGCCAGCTTGATACGCTGGCACTCGCCGCCCGAGAGCGTATTGAGCGGTTGACCCAGCGTCAGATAGTCGAGTCCCACGTCGCTCATGGTCTGTAGGATGCGGGTAATCTCTGGGATGTCGAAGAATTCCAGCGCCTGCCTTACGGTCATCTCCAACACATCGACGATAGATTTGCCATCCAGTTTGTAATCCAGCACCTCGTCTTTGAAGCGCTTGCCGCCGCATACCTCGCAGGGCGATTTCACAGTTTCGAAGAAGGACAGGTCGGTGTATACCAGACCCAGGCCATTGCAGTTATCACAAGCGCCCTTGGAATTGAAGCTAAATAAGCCAGCATTGACCTTGTTGGCTTGGGCGAAGGCCTTGCGTATATCATCCATGATGCCAGTGTACGTGGCCGGGTTAGAGCGCGGATTCGCACCGACGGCGGATTGGTCGACCACGATGGCGTCGGGAAATTGCGAGACGAAGGCCTCGCTAATCAGCGAACTCTTGCCGGAGCCGGCGACACCGGTCACCAATGTGAGCACGCCCACCGGGATGTCTACACTCACACTCTTCAGGTTGTTGACGCTCACCTTGCTCAATTGCAACTGCTCTTTGGCCTGACGGAACGCCTTCTTGATTGGCATGACCTCTTTCATGAAATTGCCGGTCAGCGTATCCGCCTCGAGCAGGCCGGCGTAGCTGCCTTCGTAGACCACCTCGCCGCCTTGGGTGCCGGCGTGCGGGCCGAGGTCCACAATGTGATCGGCTACCTTGATCACGTCGGGGTCGTGCTCGACAACCAATACAGTGTTTCCCATGTCGCGCAGTTGTTGAAGCATTTCATTGAGCCGGTGTATGTCTCGCGGGTGCAGGCCCACGCTGGGTTCATCAAAGATGTACATCACGTCGATCAGGCTGCTGCCCAGGTGCTTCACCAGCTTGACACGCTGTCCTTCGCCGCCGGAGAGTGTATCGGTCTCGCGGTTGAGCGTTAAATACCCCAGGCCGATGTCAATCAGGTTTTGCAGTCGGCGCACCAGGTCGGTCACAATCTCATTAGCCGCCGGGTCTTTGACGTTTTTGATGACACTGATCAGTTCACCCACTTCCATCGAGGATAGCTCGGCGATGTTGTAGCCGTTGATTTTGCAGCTCAGCACAGCCTTGTTGAGACGCGCTCCTTTGCAGGCAGGGCAGGGGCCTTCGGTGAGATACTGCATGATCTTCTCTTGCGTTTTCTTGGAGCGTGTTTTCAGGTCGCGCTCGATGTAGGAGCGCGTGAAATTGGTGATCACGCCACGGTAGGTGCGGTTCATACCTTCATATTCGAATTTTTGCTCCTCACCGTAGAGGAGCAGATCCATCTCTTCCTCGGTGAAATCTGCAAGCTTCTTGTCGTTGTCAAAGAAGCCGCTGGTCGGGTAGATACGTTCATCGAATATCGGCCCCTGGAGCGCACCTTCGTTCAACGACTTGGACGGATCGTAGAATTTTTCAACGATAGGTTGCAGCTTGCGGCCCAGCCCGTTGCATTCCGGGCACATGCCGATTGGTTCGTTAAAAGAAAAGACGTTGGCATAACCAACGAATGGCTCACCAACCAATACGAATAGTTGGCGCAGCAGGGTATAGGTATCGGTAATGGTGCCCATGGTGGAATGCGAACCGCCGCCCAGGCGCTTCTGATCCACCACGATTGCCATGCCCAGGTTCCGGATCGAATCGGCGTCCGGCTGTGAGTAGCGTGGCAGGAAGGTGCGCACCATCATGCTGAAGTTCTCGTAGAGCTGGCGCTGCGCTTCGGTGGCGATAGTATCAAATACGATGGATGATTTGCCGGAGCCGGACACGCCGGTGAAGACGGTGATCTTGCGTTTGGGGATTCGCAACGATACGTTCTTCAAATTGTTCTCGCGTGCGCCGCTAAGCTCGATATATTCCTGTGACATTTTGTACTTATACCTCGGCCAGATAATCGGCCAGTTCTTCCAGCGCCTGCATGGCGCCCACAATTGCGCCGTATTTCACTGCTTGTTTTCGTGCCGCTGCCGTTACAAACAGCAACTGCAAGGTGACTTTGGTTTTTCCCTCCAGCTCCTCAAAGGTCACGGTGGTGCGCACAGGCTCAGGCGAGTTTGCCGCGTCGATTCCATAATCGTAGACAAGCCGCGTCGGCTTAGTAATCTCTATGAACTCGATCTTGAATGATTGGTCAGCGCCACCTCGGCCGGGCTGGCTGTAGCGCCAGACGCCACCGGGTTTAACGTTCATTTCATGGGTCGTCGCCCCACGTGGAGCCCACCATTGTTCGATATGCGCTTCTTCCGTAAACGCCTCAAAGACGAGTTCGCGCGGGGCATCGATCACTCGGTTGACGATAATTTCTCGATCTTTTGTTGTATCTGTTGTCACTTGTTTTCCTCTTGAATCTTGCGTATGTATTCTTCCAGGCGATCCAAATTTTCTTCCCAGTGCTCGCGATAAGTCTCCAGCCATTGGGAAGCATCTTTCAGCGGCTCGGCTTTCAGTTGCGCCGGCCGCCACTGGGCTTTTCGCCTGCGTTCGATCAATCCGGCACGTTCCAACACCTTCAGGTGATTGGAGATCGCCGGCATACTGATCTCGAACGGCTCGGCAAGCTCCTTCACGGTGGCGGGCCCTATCGCCAGGCGCGCCAGTATTTCCCGGCGAGTTGGGTCCGCCAAAGCGCCAAAGGTCAGGCTAAGCGCATCGTTCACAGTCTGGGTAGTCTCCTAATTAAATAGTTAATTAATTATTAAAACACATTTAGCAAAATGTCAAATCGAATTTTTTCGCGCCCTGAATCAAGGCTGCAACGGCCGTATGGTCACCCCCGCCCCCCACCGTCCGCTACATCACCCCAATTAAATCTTCTAATTCTTACTAAAGCTAGTCTCCGCCTGCGCCCACTGCATGGTGTAAAGGTTGAAATAGCGGCCTTTTTGGGCCAGGAGTTCTTCGTGGGTTCCGAGTTCAACGATACGGCCGTTATCGAGAACCACAATCTGATCGGCCGTTACAATAGTGCTGAGGCGGTGGGCAATGACAAAGCTCGTTCGGCCGACCATGAGGTAATCAATAGCCTGCTGAATCTGTTTTTCAGTGTTGGTGTCCACGCTGCTGGTGGCCTCATCAAGAATAAGAATGCGGGGGTCGGCCAGTAAGGCGCGGGCGAATGAGAGTATCTGCCGCTGCCCAACACTCATGTTCATGCCATTTTCACCCACTTCCGTCTGGTAGCCTTCCGGCAGTTTGGTGATGAAGGCATCAGCCCCGACCGCTTTGGCGGCTTCGATCACTTCCTCGTCAGTAGCATCAAGACGGCCGTAACGGATATTGTCGGCAATGGTTCCGCCAAAGAGGAAGGTATCCTGAAGGACGATACCAAGCTGGGAGCGTAAACTGGCCCGTGTTACCTGACGGATGTCGTGGTCGTCAATCAGGATAGCCCCACTGCTAATATCAAAAAAGCGGGCCAGGAGGCGAATGATGGTGCTTTTTCCGGCCCCGGTTTCGCCGACAAGGGCAATGCGTTGACCGGGTTCGGCGTGAAGCGTGATACCACGCAGCACCGGTTCACCATCTTTGTACTCAAAGGTAACGGCGTCAAAGTCAACCCGGCCCAAAATCGACGGCAGCGTGTGGGCGTCGGGGGCGTCTTGCAAGTCAGGTTCCATGTCCAGCAGATAGAAGATGCGTTCGCTGGCTGCCATCGTAGCCTGGAAGGTGTTGTATCGTTGGGCCAGTTCCCGAATGGGATCATAGAAGCGGTCCACATAGAGGACAAAGGCTACCAGGGTTCCGGCCGTCAGGGCATCACCCAGGACAAGCCAGCCACCTACACCGACCACAAGGGCCGTCGCCAGGGAGCCAAGCAGGTCTACACCGGGAAAGAAGATAGCGGCCAACCGGGTCGCCTCGACGTTGGCGTCAAAGTAGGAGTGGTTAAGGTCGTCAAAGTGCTGCTGGTTCAGCTTCTCGCGGGTGAAGGATTTGGTTACTCGGATGCCGGAAATTGATTCGTTGAGATAACCGTTGATAAGTGACAGCCGCTGGCGTGTGGCCCGGTAAGCATCCCGCACCCGCAGCCGCCAGTAGTTGGTCAGGATGAGCATAAGGGGCAGAGTGGCAAAGGTGACCAAAGCCAACATCCAGTTCAGGCTGACCATAGCGACGATGATACCCAGCAGGAGAAAGACGGAGCGGAACAGGCCGGTAATAGACCAGGTTACAAAGTCCTGCATGACGCCGACATCGCTGATCAGGCGGCTCATTAAACGGCCGACACTGTAGTTGTTATAAAAGTTCAAAGAGAGGCTGTGCAGGTGGCGGAAAAGCTCAGAGCGCACATCGGCGACAACTTTGGTGCCAACATAGGCCATGATGGCGATCCGGGCGCGGTTGGTGATCCATTCCAAAATGGCGACAGAGATAAAGGTGATAGTCCAGAAACGAAGCTGACTCATATCGCCGTTTCCAATACCATTGTCGATGGCCTTGCCAATTATCCAGGGGCCGGAAACGGCCGTGAGCGAGGTGATAATCATCAAGATAATAGCCACTATCAGCCTGGACTTATAGGGAGCGAGATAACGGCCGAGACGACGAACGAGACGAGCATCGTAGGCTTTGCCTAAGGAATCTTCCTCATCGGGCAGCAAATCTTTGATGCGCTCTTCACGCATCATCCGTTCTCGCTCTTCCATCGTCAGGCGGGGATCAAGCTCTTCACCGAGGCCGTCGCTGCGGCCGTTTTTATGCTGTCCGTTTTTGGATGTATCTTTTTCTTTCACAACAATCTCCCTGGATAACAGTGGTTGGTAATTGGAGCAGCCAATCACCAATTACCCAATCATATCGGCCTGGAGGGCGGCGAACTCTTCCTGGTCTTTTAGCTGTAAGTCGTAAATCTGGCGGTAGAGACCGTTGTGGGTCAGGAGTTCGTCGTGGGTTCCCCGCTCGACGATTTCGCCGTCACTTACGACTAGGA